>JAFRJS010000064.1 GCA_017432165.1 Clostridia bacterium
GTAAATTAAAAATGATAAAAAGAACTATGTACGGAAGGTGCGGTAAAAAATTACTTGCGGCAAAATTAATGCTATGCCTAAACGGATAAATGCGGAAGAACCAAAATAATCTTGACATTAATAATTTTTGTATGCAAATATAGAAAAAAATTATTGGCATCAAAGCAGATGATAGATGATATAAAGCAGTTTTCCTATGAGATATGTCAAAAATATAGTGTTGTTATTAGATATATGGAAACCGATAAAGACCATATTCATTATATGATAGAAACAGAACCTTCAATGTCAATAAGTAAAATTGTAAATTTGATGAAAAGCTACACGACATATCATATATGGAGAAGATATCCGAATTATCTAAGGAAGCACTTTTGAAAGAAACATACTTTTTGGACGGATGGGTATTTTGCCTGTAGTGTAGGAAATGTATCAGAAGAAATGCTAAAAAGTATATAGAAAATCAGGGTTAAGAAAGAAGGTGGCATTAAATGTTAAAAGCATATAAATATAGAATATATCCAAATAAAGAACAGAAAATTCAGATAACAAAAACATTTGGTTGTTGCCGTTTTGTATATAATCAGACGCTTGCATATAGAAAAGACATCTATGAGCTGGAAGAGAAATCTGTCAGCAAAACAGACTGTAATAATTACTGTAACAGGGAATTAAAGAAAATGTATGAATGGCTGAAAGAAGTAGATAAATTTGCCCTAACAAATGCAATTTATAACATAGATGCTGCCTATCAAAAATTTTTCAAGGAACATGCAGGATATCCGAAATTTAAGAGTAAACACGATAATAATAAATCATACACAACAAACTTTACGAACGGAAATATTACGGCAGATTTTGAGAGTGGTAAGGTGAAATTGCCAAAGCTAAAAGAAGTAAAAACAAAGTTACACAGAAAATTTAATGGTGAGATAAAGTCAGCAACTGTTTCACAAGTTCCGAGTGGAAAATATTATGTGTCTATACTTGTAGAAACGGAGCATGAAGAATTAACACATACAAATGAAAGTATTGGAATAGATTTAGGGATTAAAGATTTATGTATTACATCAGATGGAAAAATGTATGAAAATCCTAAAATAATAAAAAAATATGAGAGTCAATTAGTAAAGCTGCAAAGGCAGCTTGCTCATAAAGTAAAAAGAAGTAAAAATTATTATAAAACAAAGCAAAAACTAGCATTATGCTATGAAAAAATAACAAATACCAGAAAAGATTATCTACATAAAACTTCCCATGAGATTATCAGCGAAAACCAAGTGATAGTTTCGGAAAATTTGCAAATAAAAAATATGGTAAAAAATCATCATTTGGCAAAGTCAATAAGTGATGTATCATGGTACGAACTGACAAGACAGCTAGAATATAAAGCAAAATGGAATGGAAGAAGATATATTAAGATAGATACGTTCTATGCCAGTAGCCAGTTATGTTCACTTTGTGGTTATAAAAATATCGAAACAAAAGATTTGTCAAGAAGGAAATGGATATGCCCTGTTTGTGGAGCAAAACATGACAGGGATATCAATGCGGCAAAGAATATACTGGCAGAAGGGCTAAGACAAATAGCGTAAAAAATAAAATAATGCATAGGGCAGGGACTGCCCAAATTAAC
>JAFRJS010000065.1 GCA_017432165.1 Clostridia bacterium
AAACGCTGAAAGCATCTAAGCGTGAAGCCATCTCCTAGATTAGATATCCTTCGTAGCTTCGGCTACGATAAGACCCCTTGTAGACTACAAGGTTGATAGGCTGCATGTGTAAGCATAGTGATATGTTTAGCTTGGCAGTACTAATTGGTCGTTCGTTTCTCCTTTTTGATTCGTACTTTACCTGCTCCTTTTATTCGATTTTTCTCCTCTATTCTTCCTTTGAATAGAGGCTTTTTTTATTTTTATATAAAAATTCTTGACAATATATATATATATAATGTACATGTAATCATAAAAATGGTTATTAATTTATTTTTTGGAGGATGTATATTATGGAAAATTCTAATTCAGATGTTAAACGGAAAGATAACAATAATATTTGGTTCAAATTTTTTTGGTATGTGTGTCTTTTCCCAATTTCTATGACGGTATATATTGTGAAGAATGAAAAAATGAATAATACTACAAAAATTATTGTTATTGTTCTTATGTGGTTATCTTTTATGGGTTTATTTTTTTCTAATTCATCATCAAGTAATAAAAATAATACACAAGTTAAAACAAGTAGTGAAAAAATAGAAATATCTAAATCAGATGATGAAAATAAAACTAAGTCTGCCGATAATGATAGTAGTAAATCTAAAGATAAAATGTCATTATCGTTGGGTGATACATATGATGACAATGGTGTTAAAGTCACTTTAGAATCGCTGGAAAAAGAAAATGATTTAAATAAACTAAAGATAAAAATTGAAAATAATTCTTCTGAGGATTATCATTTGAGTGTTTTGACATTTGGTCTATGGACATTAGAAGATTCTAGATTAGAGTATTCCGGTAATAGCGAGGAGCTTTCGGTTGGGAAAGATATTAAACCTTCTGAAAATTTTGAGGGCTATATATTTTGCAAGTCTGGGGAAGTTTCATATATAACTTATTCCGCAGACGGAACGCTTAAATCACATAAATCAAATCCAACTGCCAAGTGGATTATAGCCAAGGATACAAAAACCCAAAAAGAAAAAGACGAGGAATCAAAAAATGCAAGCAATAAAGCTCAAGAAGAATTTAAAAATTTAATGCCATATCCTTCGGAGGTTAAATTTTCACTTTTAGATTGTATAGTTGAGAGGGTTTCAGGGGGGTTTTATCAATATGGGTATTTGAAATATAAAAATGTTTATGGAAATCAAATTAAATCATTATATAGAATGTGGTATAATACTGATGGGACATTAACAAAAGCAGAATTAGATGACAAAACTTTAAAATAGTAAAATTCACGCTGTATAATGCCTTCACTAATAGTGAGGGCTTTTTGTTTTATTATAAAAAATTTATTTTTCTTGATTTTTTTAATTTTTAGTGGTATAATATACAAGGTTGTTTTAACCAAATCCTTATCTCTAATGAGATCATAAGTCCAAAAGGAGGTGCCATGAATATGGTGAACTATGAATTTGTGTTAGTTGCTTCAGTAAAACTTGGTGAAAAAACCGAAGAATTAATTTCTAAATTTAAAGAATTAATTGAAAAAAATGCTGAGCTTAAAGACATGAACAGATGGGGAAAGAGAAAACTTGCATATCTTATTAACAAAGAGCCTGAAGGCGAATATGTTGTTTTTGATTTTGCAACAAATGACTCGAAATTCCCAAAAGAATTAGATCGTATTTGTCAGATTACTGATGGTGTTTTAAGAACCATAATAGTAAAAAAATCTGCATAAAGAGGTGTAATTATTATGTTGAATGTAGCAGTTTTAACAGGTAGATTGGTAGCTGATCCGGAGTTAAGACACACTCCGAACGATACCGCTGTAACGAGTTTCACCATTGCGGTAAATCGCAGATTTGCAAGAAGTGCTGAAGAAAGGCAAACAGACTTCATAGATATAGTTGCTTGGAGAAGTACCGCGGAATTTGTATGTAAATACTTTAAAAAAGGTCAACTTATTTCTATTGAAGGTTCCATTCAAACGCGTTCTTATCAGGATAAAGAAGGAAATAAACGTAAAGCTTTTGAAGTTATTGCAAATAATGTTCATTTTGTTGAGTCTAAAAAAGATAGCAGTAATGAAGGCTCTGATTTTGAGGAAAAATCGAATGAAAATTTTGCTGAATATTCAAACGGAAGCGACAGCGATTTCCAAACAATAGAATCTGATGATGACTTACCGTTTTAATTTTAAAACCAAAGGAGGAAAACATTTTGGCAGAAAAAACAGAAAAACGCGATAATAGAAATAATCGCAAAATGAGAAGAAAAGTATGCAATTTTTGTGTTGATAAAACATTAGAAAATATTGATTATAAAGATGCTGCAAAATTAAGACGCTTTATTTCTGAAAGAGCTAAAATTTTGCCACGTAGAGTAACAGGAACATGCGCAAGACATCAGCGCGAACTTACAACAGCTATTAAACGTGCACGTTATTTAGCTTTACTTCCATATACCAGCGATTAAATTTAAGCAGCCATATAATTGGTTGCTTTTTATTAAAGAAAAGTCAAAAGGCGGAAAAACTCATGCAAAAAGCAAACAAAAGTAAAAAATTAATTAAATTAATGGCCGGAGTGTTATCAGTACTTACTATTTTGTCTCCGACTTCATTAGCGGCAAAGTCGTTTGAATCAGAAGATAAACTGAGAATATCAGAAAAGTTTAAAAATGGGGGTATATTTATGGCAAGACTACTAAGAGAAACAGACATAAAACCTGCATTAAAACTGGCAACAAGTTCAACCAAGAAATTGGTAATCGCAGGAGTTAACGGAGATGAAGATTTCCCGAAACTTTTAGCCGAATACACATGGACAGGAACACGCGACTACAACATGGCGCTTATAATCGTAGCGTTTTACGCTTACTGCACAAAATCAGAAGTCCCCGACCTTAAAAAATTTGGATTTAGTGCGTTGCGAGGGGGCAGTAGCTCAAATAAAATGTTTGAAGCTTTAAGAGAAGGAAACGGAAAAAAAGTAAAATATAATATGGGCAGTTATTTTCAAGCTGCGCTGGATGCAGTATTGAAAAAAGCGTTGCCTGATGACGAAGGTAAACGGGCAAAAATAATAAAAAGTTTTATTAATCAAGCGGGGAAAATTACGCCGTGGAAAATTAACAAAAAGGATGTTGCTAATACTTTAGATGAATTAATCGGTAAAATTCGCAAATCTAAAATTTACAAATCAAAGTATGAAAGTAATAAATCCGAATTACCAAGCGAATTTAAAGTGTTTAAGATAGCTGTAATCGGCAGTGACGATCCAAAATTAAGTAAGACTACTGTAAAAAAATTATGTTCATGTGGGGTAGGCAAACCATTAAGAAGTTATGTTGTGGCAGATGTAGCATGTAAATATGATAATTTAAAGAATAAAGAAATTGAATTATATAAAGGCTATCCCGAAAGATTGCCGAAAGATTCAATTCTTACTAGTAGAGATGGTGGATGGGTAGTGCTTAGTTTTTATTACGTAGAAAGTAGTAATGAAGCTAAAAAGATTATACCGGAATGTCAGTATGCTATTTGCCCATTACGTGCTAAATCAGAAGAAATAGAAGGTGACTTAAACAAGTGTAAATTAAAAAAACGTTTAACAGAGCTTAAAAAATTTATAAGACAGTATAACAAAACGTGCGATATTAGATTTTTATATTATATAGATAATATAAAACAGGCTGATGATGTTGGTAGATATAAGATGACTATTAGTGAATTTTCTAGAGATCTTTATAATGATGATCCAAAATTGTTATTACAGCAAGAAGTACAATCACACTCATTGTCCATAGAAAATGAACAATGTTATAGAGAATGCTTTAACAGTCTTTTGAATTCTATGGGTCGGAAAGTTGAAGAATTTGAACAACTTCCAAATAAAAAAGTTTTAAAGATTAATTACCTTGAAGTTTTAGAAAAAATTAGATTTGCAGATGAATTAAATTAATTTTTATATATAAAAAGCGCCCGTACAGGGTGCTTTTGTTTTAGTTATAAGTTTTTATTAGTTTTATTAACAGCTCTTCTACCACAAGTTTTGGGTTTATGGTGGTTGATTTTAATTTTAAATCGGCTTCACTTAAGTAATCAAGTGATTTAATTATGTTTTCTAAACTGATATTTTTAGATTTTTGCACAGCGTTTTTTATGCGGAATTCTTTATTTTTGTAGTCAAAAACGTCTTTTAAGTCCATAGGATTTTCATTTTTTACCGTGTAAATTTTCGCCCTGTATAAATCGATATATTCAGACGACAAAACCGCCACAATCCCAATAGGATCTTCTTTTTGTTCAAATAATTCTTCCAGTATTGCCAAGGATTTATTGTAATCTTTTAAGAATAATGACTTAGGCAAATCAAATATATTCCTTTTTGATTTATATTCCGAGATTATTGAAATGGAATCTTTGGTAATAACGTTTTCTTTTTCCTTTAAGCATATTTTCTCCAGTTCGTTTTTAAGGCCTTTTATGTCTGTGTTTGGGCAAAGTTTAATAATTAATTCTGAATATTCCTGTGGTAATTCTTTTCCATATTCTTTTTTTGCCCAAAATATAAGTTGCTTTTTAAGGGGTATGTCTTTTGAATTCAGGCTAATGTAAATCCCTTTTTCTGCTATTATTTTTTGAATTTTTTTGAATTTTGAAATTTCTTTTTTCCCGCTTGGTGCGGTGTTGTTGCAAATTATAAATATACAGTATTCGGGAATGTCAGAAATTATGTTTATTAAATTTTGAATTGCTTCTTCGGCTATGCTGCCCCAAGAAATATTGTTTATAACCACACACTTTTTTTCTGAGTTTATGGGCAGTGTTTCGGTGGCAACTTCAATTTGGCTTAAATTCAAACCGTTTTCTCCGCTGAAATAAGTTTTATTAAAGTCGTTTAGTTCGTTTCCAGAAAAAAGATTTTTTTCAATTGTATCTTTGCAGTAATTTACCAGATATTCTTCGCCCGAAAGTAGATAAATATTGGTTTTTTGATTTTTGCTTAGATTTTTTTTGAACTCTTTAAAATTTATTTCCGGCATTTATTTAAACCTCCTGATAGAATAATTCCCTTGATGGTTAAAAAATATATTAATATCTCCGTGATAAAAAGTGGAAAATGTATTTGGGCTGTTTATTTTATTTATGTATTTTTCTGCGTTATTTTTTGAATCTGAAATTATTATATCCTTAAATCGTATTTTTTTGTAGTTCATTGGTAGCCCACAATATACCAAAACATCACAATCAAGCCAAGAAAGCGGCATGTCTTCAGCATCTCCGCCGTTTGGAAGTATTAATATTGTTTTGTTTTGATTTTTTATTTTTATATATACGCTATTTTTTATTATTTTTGAGTTTATTTCTGTGTTATCCCAAATTTTCGTTTTTGAATTTTTGTGATAACAAAGTTTTTTTGTTTTTTCTGCGGTAGAAAATTCATAGGGTATATTTTCTGCAGAGTATTCCAGATTATCCGGTGAAAGACTTTTTACTTGACTTTCTAAACTGCTTAAGTTTAAATCTTCAGAAATCGTAAGATTAATATAACTTATGTTTCCGGTGGTGGTTAATGCGTCTTCATTTATGTAAGTTGTGTTTTTTAGTGACAAAATTGCTGCTTTTTCGCCGTTTTTAGAAAGTACAATCTCAATTCCGCTGCCACAGTTTGCAATGCAAACCGATGTTGTGTTGTAGGTTAGCACTTGATTTGAAATTACACCGGCTAAAAGTACCATTACGGATAGCAAAGAAATAAGCTTAAAATATTTTCGTGGATTATTTAAAAATATGCCGATTGATACAAGCACTAAAGTAAATATCAACCACAAAATTATGTATCCATAATCAACTGAAATCAGAGCATATGGAATTTTTGATAACATACACGTAATGGTTAGTATATATTTAGATATTAACCCGCAAATTACGGATAGCGGTTTGATTATAAATGAAAAAACATTAAAATTTATTACAGTCAGTATATTCATTAAAAGGGAAATAATCAGCAAAACCGTTACGGGCAAAAGTGTTAATACTCCCGATATTATAAATATAGTTGAAATTTTTTTGAAAAAGAGTATAGAAATAGGGAAGGTAGTAATAGCGCAAGATAAGCTTATTGAAGTGGCGGAAAAAACATAATTAAAAGGCTTAAATTTTAATTTAAGCAACGATTTTAGCTTAGAATAAATGGGATTATAAAAAATAATTATTCCAAAATTAGATAAAAAACTCAGCCACAGCGAAATGCTGTAAGTATAGTGCGGGAAAATAGCGCACGTCAGCCCAACTGCGATCCCAAGTGAATTTAGTGGGTCGGCGTCTTTTTTTACTGCTCTGGAAAGATAAAAAATTATTATCATTATTCCGGCTCTTAGCACAGATGGTGTAAAACACGTTATTGCCATAAAAAACAGTATTGCCCCGGAAGTTAGCAAGCAAGCGAGAGGAATTTTGAGTTTTAATTTTAAAAGAATAAAAAATATAAACGAGCTTATAATCGATAAATGAATTCCCGAAACCGTCAGCAGATGATAAATTCCTGTAATTTCAAAATTTTTTTTGATTTCCGGAGAAATCTCATTTTTTTCGCCAAGCAAAATTCCGTTTATCATTGTGGCATAGTCTTTTGGTAGATTCTTTTTTGTCGCTGAAATTAAATCTTTCCTAGTTTTTAAAATGTAGTACCAAAGCGGCGGGGAAGTGCATTTTTGAATTTTAATTTCTTTATGCTCATAAATTTTTCCCAGCAAATGCGCGCTTTTTGACTTGCTGTAAATTTTGGATTTTATTTCACTGTCTAATGGCTTATATAAATAAGTTTGGCATGTGATTTTATCGTATACATCGCCTTCGGGCATTTTATTTGAATGAGCTAAAATTTTAAGATTACTCACATTTTGTCCGCCGATTTTTTCTATATCTATTGTGCAGTAATATTTATTTTTCTTTTTGTAAGGCATGTCGGAAATCGTGCCGGTAATTGTAGTTTCGGCGGAGTCATATTTTTCTATTTGCTTGGAATTATTTAAGCCGAAAAAATATACCAGCGATGCGGCAAAACAGGTTATAAATAAAACCGGAAAAATTTTAAAAATTCTTACTTTTGGGATTAATACAGAAGTTAAAAAAAGTGCGCCAAAAGTAATAGCCACATAAAATATGAGCTGGTTTGGTATGAATATTAAAAAAAGTAAAATTATAAAATACGAAAATCCCACAAATGCAAAAGGCCGCTGCATTTTTTACCTTCCTTTAAAATTTTATTTAATTTAATTATATCGTAATTGCGGCTGCTATGTCCAATAGATTAAAATGATAGATATTTTTTGACTATTTTGCTTAATTTTACAAATTTCTACTTGACTTTTATATGTATATGCGCGTATAATGTGAGCGTAAACAAATAGTATTTACAAAGTTCTAGTAAAAAGGAGAGGGTATTTATGGCAAAATTAAAAGAACAAGACATCAAAGAGGCACTAAAACTAACGCCAAATCCCGCAACGAAAAAATTAGTTCTTGCAGGAGTAAAAGGTAGCGATGATTTCCCGAGTTTACTAAAAGATTTCAAATGGTCGGTCGCAAAGCCCTATGATATGGCGCTTATAATTATCGCCTATTATGCTTACTGCGTGAAATCGGAAGACCCCAACCTTAAAAAATTTGGTGAAAGCGCAAGAAAGAAAAGCCACAATTCCTTTAAATTACTTAGCTATATAATTGAAGGCGATGGAGCACATGTAAGAGCGTTTATGCAACCATATTTTCAAATTCCAATGAATAAAATTTTGGGAACTGTTATCCCGGGCGACGAAAATATGCTTGAAAGGTCAAAAATTATAGCAAACTTTGTAAAACAGGCCAAAAAAATTACTTCTTGGACTGCGGAACAAAAAAATCTTTTAGTTCCGTTAATCAATAAAATAATGCAAACTGAAAAAATGTTTATAGCCAAGAAAAAAGAAGAATTAAAAGAAGAACTGGAAAAAGTTAAATCTGATTTTACACCCGGAAAAAAAGAAGCTGCAAAAAATGCAACAAATACTCACATACTAATAGTTCAATTACGCGATGCTTTGCGCTCACATAATTTAGAAACTATACAACAAATAATTGAAAGTAATCCAAATCTTTCAAATGCGTTACTTAACGAACTCCACGAAACACCATTGCACATAGCGGCAAGTTACGGACATAAAAGAATAGTAAATTTATTGCTAGCTCACAATGCTGATCCTAATGCACAAAATAGATACGGCGCTACACCATTGCACTATGCGGCAGGAGGCGGACATGGAGAAATAATAGAGTTACTGCTACAGCACAACGCTGATCCTAATATAAGGGACAATGGTGGAGAAACACTGTTGCACTATGCGGCAAGAAGCGGACATCAAGGAATAGTAAATTTATTGCTAGCTCACAATGCTGATCCTAATGCACAAAATAGATACGGCATTACACCATTGCACGTCGCGGCAAGAAACGGACATGGAGAAATAATAGAGTTACTGCTACAGCACAACGCTGATCCTAATATAAGGGACTACCGCGGCCGCACATACCAAGACCTTTTGCCACGCCAGCCGAGACGTATACAGGTTGCAGATTTCCCACAAGATACCGAATTCTTACTTTCTTTCAGAAATTATGAAAAAAGAAGATGTCCTATATGCATGAACAAATACGAGGCTACCGGCCTTTGTTGCATTTTTGGTTGCCCAAAATCTGAAGACTATCCCTTTGGGCATTATCTGTGCAATGAATGCGCTCAGGAACTATTAAAGGATAACGGCGAACGCGCCACATGCCCAACTTGCCGCGCAGGATTAAAACCACATAATTAAAACGTATATAAAATTACCCACCTGTTTTTTAGCAGGTGGGTTTTTGTGTTTATTTTGTGGCTTTTCTATATTTTTGCAAATTTCTACTTGATTTTTATATGTATATGCGCGTATAATGTGAGCGTAAACAAATAGTATTTACAAAGTTCTAGTAAAAAGGAGAGGGTATTTATGGCAAAATTACAAGTATCAGACATCAAAAAGGCATTAGAACTAACACAAAATCTTGCAACGAAAAAATTATTACTTGCAAGTGCTGAAAACTTCCCAAAAATGCTAAGCGAATACAAATGGACATCGGCAAAACCTTATGATATGGCGCTAACAATTATTGCTTTTTATGCTTATTGCAGGCAATCCAAGGATGACAAAATTAAACAGTTTGGAAAAACATCAAAACAAAAAGGTCATGATTCATTTAAATTACTTAATAATTTAAAGAAAGGCGACGGTCAACGAATAAAATCCTTAATTCAAAAATGTTTGGAAAAACCATTAAATGAAATTCTGGAAATGGTTATTCCCGGCGAAGAAAATATGCTTGAAAGGTCAAAAATTATAGCAAACTTTGTAAAGCAGACCAAAAAAATTACTCCTTCCGGTTTTGATTCAGATCAAAACGAAATGATTGAGGTTCTAGTTAATACCATAACAGAAAGCAAAGAAGAACTAAAAAAAGAACTGGAAAAAGTTAAATCTGATTTTACACCCGGAAAAAAAGAAGCTGCAAAAAATACTGCGAATATCGATCTGTTAAAACGACAAATGTTAGTTGCCATAGATTCAAATAATCCAGAAACTGTACGACAACTAATTGAAAGTAATCCAGTTCTTGTTGATTTGCCATATAATCCATACGCAAACAACATACCATTGCAATGGGCGGCACGTAGAGGGTATAGAGAAATAGTAAACTTATCTCTAGATCTCGGCGCTGATCCTAATATAAGGGACAATTACGGAGATACACCATTGCACATGGCGGCAAGAGGCGAACATGAAGAAATAGTAAATTTATTGCTAGATCACGGCGCTGATCCTAATATAAAAAACCGTCTTTTGGACACACCATTGCACGACGCGGTACGTGAAGAAAATAGAGAAATAGTAGAGTTATTGTTAAATCACGGCGCTGATCCTAATATTCAGGATAGACGCGAAAGAACATTATTGAACAGTGTGATACTGCGCGGACATGAAGAAATGGTAAATTTATTGCTAGATCACGGCGCTGATCCTAATATACAAGACCGTCGTTTTGGGGACACACCATTGCACATAGCGGCAAGTGACGGACATGAAAGAATAGTAAATTTATTGCTAGATCACGGCGCTGACCCTAATATACAAGGCCGTCGTTTTGGGGACACACCATTACACAGAGCGGCAAGAAGCGGACATCAAGGAATAGTAAATTTATTGCTAGCTCACGGTGCTGCCCCTAATATAAGGGATAATCGCGGTCGCACGTACCAAGACCTTTTACCAAGGCCACAGAGACTACAAAGGAATTTACGCATTGCAGATTTCCCGCAAGATGAATTTAGGCGTTCTTTGGCACAAGGGGAACAAAAACAATGCCCGATATGCTTAGATGAATTTGGCGCTAACGACCTTTGTTGCATTTTTGATTGCGTACCACCCGAAACCCCTCCCGATGATCGCCCCGAAGACTATCCCTATGGGCATCCATTGTGTAATGAATGCGCTCAAGCTATGCTTGATGATCCTAGAACAATTCCTATATGCCCACTATGCCGTAAAGGATTAAAACCCCATAATTAAAATATATATAAAATTAACCATTTGCTAAAAATGGCAGGTGGCTTTTGTTGTTTTTTTATATTTTTGCAAATTTATATTTGACATTTTTATATGAGGTTGTGTATAATTTGGGTGTAAGCATATGGCATTTAACGACTTTATTTTAAAAAGGAGAGGATACTCATGGCAAGAACATTAAGAGAAACAGACATCAAATCGGCATTGAAACTGGCAACAAGTGCAACAAAAGAACTGGTAATCGCAGGAGTTAATGGCGGCGAAGATTTTCCGGGACTTTTAGCAGACTACACATGGACAGGAACACGAGACTACAACATGGCGCTTATAATCGTAGCGTTTTACGCTTACTGCACAAAATCAGAAAACCCTGATCTTAAAAAATTTGGATTTAGTGCATTGCGAGATGGTAGCTTATCCAATAAAATGTTTGAGGCTTTAAGAGAAGGAAACGGCAAGAAAGTAAAAGATTGCATGAAAATGCCTTTTATGATTGCATTAGATACAGTATTACAAACAGCACTGCCCAATGGCGAAGATAAAAGGGCAAAAATAATAAAAAGCTTTATAAATCAAGCGGGAAAAATTACACCTTGGAAAATTAACGGAAAAGACATTTCTGATGTAATAGACCGGCTTATTGGCAGTGCTGCCAAAGAAGCTAATAAAGATATGATGCAAAAGGAAGCAATTAAAAATGCTCCAAATGCTCACCACAAAATGATGAAAGAAGAAGCTTACGATAAGAAATTGAAAAAATTAATAGAAGAAAGAAATGAAGAGTTTAAAAATATTAAACCTGAGAAAAAAGAAGCGGCAAAACATGCTGCCGCAAATGCCGTAAATGTTTCTAAGCTAAGACAACAATTAGAAAGGGCTGTGAAATCAGATGATTTAAAAACTGTACGGGAAATAATTAAAAGCAATCCACACCTTGTTAATTCTTCAATTGATTCTAGTGGAAATACTCCTTTGTATTATGTGGTGAAAAAGGGAAATATAGAAATAGTAAAGTTATTGCTAGAAAACGGAGCCGACCCTAATACACCAGATAGTGCCGGTGAGACACCTTTGAGTTTGGCAGTGGGATACAGACATATAGAAATAGTAAAGTTATTGCTAGAAAACGGAGCCGACCCTAATATACCAGATAGTAAACGTAGGGCACTTTTGTATCAGACGGTACAATATGGATTTAAAGAAATAGCAGAGTTATTGCTAACTTACGGTGCTAATCCTAATGCAAAGGGTGGTAGTGGATTTACACCTTTGCATTGGGCGGTACAGAAAAATAATCCAGAAATGGTAGATTTATTGCTAAATCATGGGGCAAATATTAATGAGAAAGGCATTAGCGGGGAAACACCTTTGAGTTTTGCGTTGACGTACAGAGATATAGAAATAATAAATTTATTGCTAAATCACGGCGCCGACCCTAATATAACAGATGGTCAACATAGAACACCTTTGTATGTGGCAACAGCACGCATAACTGAAGAAATAGTAAAGTTATTGCTAGAGCACAACGCCAACCCTGATATAACAGATGGTCAACATAGAACACCTTTGTATGTGGCAACAGTACACAGAAGTGAAGAAATAGTAAAGTTATTGCTAGAGCACAACGCCAACCCTAATATAAAAGACAAATACGGAGTGGCACCTTTGTATTGGGCGGTACGAGATGGAAATGAAGAAATAGTAAAGTTATTGCTAGAGCACAACGCCAACCTTGATATAGAAGACAAAGACGGAGTGGCACCTTTGCATTTGGCGGGACGAGATGGAAATGAAGAAATAGTAAAGTTATTGCTAGATCACAATGCCAACCTTAATATAGAAGACGAAGACAAAGAGACACCTTTGCTTTGGGCGGCAAAAAATGGTCACACCGAAATAGTAGAACTTTTACTGGGAAAAGGCGCTAGTCCTAATATAAAGGACAAATATGGCAAAACGTATAAAGACCTTTTGCCACAGGATATAATACAACTTTCAGATTTCCCGCAAGATGAATTCCGAAATTCTTTTGTACGAGGTGAACAAAGAAAATGCCCGATATGCTTAGATGAATTTGATGCTGATGGTCTTTGGTGCATTTTTGATTGTCAAAACTCCAAAGAATTTCCATTTGGGCATTATTTTTGCACTGGATGTGTTCAGAAAGTACTAGATAACGATGATGTATCGGCAAGATGCCCAACATGCAAAAGAGGATTAAGAGAAAGAAAAAAATAAAAATAAATCCCCCCCCGCTTATTTGAGCGAAGGGGGGGTTGCTTATTTGATATATTTTTGTAAATTTCTACTTGATTTTTATATACATATAAGTATAATGTTGAGTATGACAAAGCAAAATTTAATTTTTTAAAAGGAGTATACATTTATGAGTAAACCGTTACAACAACAAAATATTATAAACGGCAAAGAACCAAAAAAATCAGACATTGAAAAAGCAATAAGATTTGCAATGCCCTCAACAAAAAAATTAATACTTGCAGGAATAAACAGTAACGAAAATTTTC
>JAFRJS010000066.1 GCA_017432165.1 Clostridia bacterium
ATTTCTATGCGATTACATATTCAATTATTGCAAAAAATTAAACTACTCAGAAATTTCACTTGCAGTTTTGCTAAGCAATTACAACGCTATACGGCTTTATCACAGGCTGGGATTTACCCAGTTACTATGCGTTAGCGAAGATGAAGACGGAAAATACATTGGCCTTTTAAAAAAATTAAATTAAAAAACACAAAACTAAAACTTATTAAATACATACTAAAAAATCATTTTTCTTAAAATTTCTTCTTGCAAAAATTCTATGGTTTTTTATTTTTGATTTTGTTACAATTAAATTTGCAAAATAAAAATAAGGGGTCGATTAAAAATGAAATTTAAAAGAACTATCGCAAGTATTTTAGCAGCAACTTTTTCACTAACTTTAATAGGACAAAGCGCGTCAAAAACTTTTGCAAAAGGCGAAACTCCGGAAATTACCACGGAAGAAAAATTGGATTCTAACCCACCAGAAGAAACAATCCAGGAGGAAACAAAAGAAGAATTAAAAGAAAAAATTAAAAAACTGAAAAATGAAATAACCGATTTAAAAAAAGAAAACGGATGGTCCTTTAAAAGAGGTGTTAGACTTGTAGCGTTAGCTATTCTTACAACTAGCTCATATATACTCCTTGACGCGAGTCAAGACCCTGAACTACTAACAGGACACAAGAATTTTGGTAAGGTATTACTAAACAACATTGTATCAAAAAAATATAAATATCTTTTTAATGGACTTGTGAATGCATCTCAGTTTATTACATGGCATAATCTTATATTCGCATAAAAAAAGAGCCTTTAATAAGGCTCTTTTAAAAAGATAAATTAAGAAACTACACATAAAACGGTTTTTTATTTAATATACATACAAAACAAAAAATGAAAGGGCAAGTAATTAAGAATGAAATTTAAAAGAACTATCACGAGTATTTTAGCAGCAACTTTTTCACTAACTTTAATGGGGTCAAGCGCACCCAGAACTTTTGCAAAAGGCGAAACTCCAGAAATTACCACGGAACAAAAATTAGACTCTAAAACACAAGAAGAATTAAACCAAGAAGTAAAAAAATTAGATGAGCAAGGAAAACTTGACGAATTAAAAGAAAAAATTAAAAAAATAGAAAATGAGATAACTGATTTAAAAAAAGAAACCGGATGGTCCTTTAAAAAAGGTATTAATGCTATCAAAAACAGTGTTACCAGCTTTGTGATGTTCTTTGTTGGTACAACTGTCCTTAGTATATGGAGTGACACACTGCTTGATCCGGAACTACTAAAAGGAGAAAAGGACATTAGTGAAGTATTACTAAACAACATTAAATCAAACAAATATACCTATTTTTTCAAAGCATTTTTTAGCACGTCTACGGCTGCTTTATATCGCTTTACATACGCATAAAAAAGAGCCTCATTAAAGGCTCTTTTTATACATTTACAAAAACATTATTATGCAGTTTGAAATCTGTTTCAATAGTGCGGCTACTACTTTCCGGCGAATATGTAAATTTATCGATATGGCTGCCTGAAAAAAAGTAATTAATTCTCGGTTTTGATTTTTCTCTTTCGAAAGTGTCAATTATAACAAGCTTAATTTTCATTTTATCGGGGACTATATTTTTAATATATACACTGGCGCAGCTCCCTTCAAAAACATTTTCATGGGGTTCTGCAAGGCCTGCTAAATTCGGAGTCAGCTCCACGAATATTCCGTAATCTTCTATCGACCGTATAACTCCTCCTACCGTTTCACCAATGGAAAACATCCTTGCGTTTTCTTCCCATGTGCCAAGAAGTTCTTTGTGAGTTAAATGGACTCTGCCTTTTTCTAAAAATTTTACAACTGCTTTTATGTCCATACCAATGAAAAATCTCTCTCTTGGGTGAGAAATCCTGGAAACGGAAATTGTATCTATCGGCAAAAAAGAAATTATTCCGCAGCCAATATCCGCAAAAGCACCAAAGTTTTCCATGTGAGTTATTTTTGCATCTATTACATCTCCCGGGGAAAGATTTGAAATATACTGCTCCATGCAGATTTCTTGCGCTTTTCTGCGCGAAAGAACCGCTATTTCTTCGCCTATTTCATTTTTTTCAAAACCTATTACAACAAAGCAAACAGGTCTGTTTACTTTTGAAATTACAGCGATATCCCGCACAGTTCCTTCTTTTATGCCTATTGCCCCTTCTTCCCTGGGTATAATTCCTTTCATAAATCCCAAATCTACTATTAAATTGTGGTCTTTATCGCAAATAATTGCTTTAGCTTCTAATATTTTTTTATTATTATAAGCTTCCTTTAAGCTTGAAAGACACATTAAAGAACTTTTATTATCAAAACTATCTATTAACCGCCCCTCGGGATAAAATTCTAACATTTTTTACACCCTCCAATTAATAATCTACATCACTATTTATATGCAGCATGGAAGGCGTAATATTCTATTTAAATTTAATATTTTTTTCTGTTTCCGGAGCCGTAAAAAACTCTTACGTTGCCTTTTCTTCTTTTTCTTTTTTTATTACCTCTAAAAAATGAAAAAATATAAAACACAAGAAACAACATAATCAGCGAAAACACCATTATTGAAATTGGCGACAAAAATATTCCGCAAATAAAGCTGTTAAAAACCAGCAAATAATTCTTTTTAAATGTTTGGCCGGAAACAAGATTCATATCCCCTATTTTTTCATTTTTATAAAAAATTTCCGCCGTACCCATCATATCTCCGGCTTCAACGGGCGCTTCCACAGAATCGGGTATCTCAAATCTAACGTAAATATCATCTTTTGAAAAATTCTTTGGCAAACTAAAATAAAAATCAGACTGTGGAGAAAGAAGTAATTTATCGTGATTCCAAACGTATTTTAATGCTATTTCTTTAAGCGGCGAATCCTTAGAAAAAAGCTTGGCGGAAACTAAATTTTCAAATATCCACAAATATATATTTTTGGTGTCTACCATTGCCATGTTTTTTTCTATTTTTGCGCCATTTTTATCTTTTACAGGGCCACCCATCACCACGGCAACGTACGTTTCTCCATTTTTTTCTGCGTAAGAAACCAAACATCTTCCGGCCTGCTCCAAATATCCGGTTTTTATTCCTTTTACAATCGGAAGATAGTATTCTCCGCCTCTTTTTTTGTCTATCATTTTGTTTGTTGTTACTATTGGGTCACGATTATCGTTAAAAAGGTTATATTCTGCTTTACCGGTTATATTTAAAAATTCCGGCAAATTCATTGCATACTTTGTGATTTTATACATATCTTCTGCGGTTGTGTATTGCTCACTGTCGTAAATTCCGTCGGGGTTTTTAAAATGTGTATCATTACAACCAAGTTCCTGCGCTTTTTGATTCATTAAATCAACAAAATTTTCAATTCCCCCTCCGGCATAATCAGCAATTACCATTGCCGCATACCCGGAAGAACATATCATCATACAATGAAACAACTCTAGAGCGGTAAATTCCTCGCCGTCTTTAAGTTTGCAACCAGAACTTTCCGGGTCAACCATATCCAAAACATCTTGGCGAACTTTTATTTTATAATTACTTACATCTTTAATATTTTCGCAGGCAACTATATAAGTCATAATTTTTGTAAGCGATGCGGGACTTCTTCTTTGCTTTGTGTTTTTTTCTATTATCGGCGCCATGCTATTTTTATTTATAACATACACCGACTCTGAATTAATATCATTTTTATAAAAGTTAATACCGTAAACTCCGCACTCGCAAAAAATCAAAAACAAAAAAACAAAAGCCAAAATTTTTTTCATATATAATCAACCTTTACCATTTATTTTTTAATAGAAAAACTAGTCTGGCATAAATAAAATACGCCAGCCTTTTTATTAGTTTACATATCTTGAGCAAAATTGGATTTTTCTGCTTCTCTATTTTCGCCAGATTCGTTTTTTCTTACCATAACGTCTCTGTACCTGTGAATACCGGTTCCTGCCGGTAAAAGTTTACCAATAATTACATTTTCTTTAAGACCAACAAGCGGGTCAATTTTTCCTTTTATGGCTGCTTCAGTCAAAACACGTGTTGTTTCTTGGAATGATGCTGCCGAAAGGAATGATTCCGTTGCAAGAGATGCCTTGGTAATACCCAGGAGTATTGGCGTGCAAGCTGCTTCTTCAAGTTCGGTTTCTCCTGCTTTTTTGCGAGCATTAATTTTGTCATTTTCATGGAGAAATTCCGATTTATCAACTATTGAATTTTGAATCAAATTAGTATCTCCGGGCTCATCAATTCGGACTTTACGCATCATTTGACGCACAATAACTTCGATATGTTTATCGTTAATATCAACGCCCTGCATTCTGTACACTCTTTGTACCTCTTGAATAAGGTATGCTTCCACAGCTTCCGGACCTTTAACGGCCAGAATATCATGCGGATTTACAGAACCTTCTGTAAGTATATCACCGGCTTCTATTTTTTGATTTTCAGAAACACAAACCCTAGAATCAAAAGGAATCAAATAAGATTTTTCGTCGCCGGTTTCTTCGTTATAAACAATAACATTGTAGCTGTTTTTAACCTCTTCAAGGCGGACTGTACCGCTAATTTCACTAATTATAGCAAGACGTTTCGGTTTACGACCTTCAAAAAGTTCTTCAACACGTGGCAAACCTTGTGTTATATCTTCCGAACTTGCTATACCGCCCGTGTGGAACGTTCTCATTGTAAGCTGCGTTCCCGGCTCACCGATAGATTGCGCCGCAATAATTCCAACTGCTTCTCCCACTGCTGCCGGCAAACCATTTGCCAAATCCGCACCATAGCATTTTTTACAGACCCCTTGCTTGGATCTACAATTTAAAATCGAGCGAATTTCAATTTTTTCAACACCATGAGAAATTATAATTTCTGCATCTTTATCATCCATTAATTTATCTTTTGAAATAAGTACCTCTTTTGTTTTTGGATCCACAAAATCTTCACAAAGATATCTGCCAATCAGACGTTCGCTAAGACTTTCAATTGATTCTTTGCCATCTTTAATTTCAAACACAGTAATTCCGTGGGTTGCACCGCAGTCGTCTTCTCTGATTATAACCTCTTGCGATACGTCTACGAGCCTACGTGTAAGATAACCTGAGTCTGCCGTACGAAGTGCGGTATCTGCGGAACCTTTTCTTGCACCACGAGAAGCTATGAAGTACTCCAAAATATTAAGCCCTTCACGGTAGTTACCTCTAATCGGTATTTCAATTGTCGCACCGGAAGTATTTGCAATGAGCCCACGCATACCTGCAAGCTGCCTAATCTGACTCATTGAACCCCTTGCTCCTGAATCTGCCATCATAAATACAGGATTATATTTATCCAAATTTAATTGCAGTGCTTTTGAAACATCATCAGTGGCTTTTTCCCAGATTTTTAAAGTATGAGTTCTTCTTTCATTATCAGACATAAGTCCACGTCTGAAATCTTTCAAAACATTATCTATATCGCTTTCAGCTTTTGCCAAAATATCTTTTTTTGCGGGCGGTATAACTGCATCGCAAACGGCAATTGTAATTGCACCTTTTGTGGAATATTTATACCCCTGAGCCTTGATATCGTCAAGAATTTTTGCGGTTTTTTGAGTTCCATGAACTTTAATGCACGCATCTACTATATTTCCGAGTTGTTTTTTGCCTACCAGGAAATTAATTTCGAGCTGACCTTCGTTTTCGGGGATTGTTCTGTCTATATAGCCCAAATCTTGCGGTATTGGCTGATTAAATATGATTCTTCCGGGCGTGGTTTCTATTAAAACATTCTTTCCGTTTACAACTCTTCTTACTTTGATTTTTGCATGAAGCCCAACGGCTTTGGCATCATACGCCATAAGAACCTCGTTGAAATCTCTAAACACTTTACCTTCGCCGGGTTCACCATCTTTTTCGAGCGTAAGATAATATGAACCAAGAACCATATCCTGGGTCGGAACTGTAACCGGCCTACCATCAGAAGGTTTAAGGAGATTTCCAGAAGCAAGCATTAAAAACCTTGCTTCTGCCTGTGCTTCTGCGGAAAGTGGCACGTGAACCGCCATTTGGTCACCGTCGAAATCTGCGTTATATGCAGAACATACAAGCGGATGAAGTTTAAGTGCTCTTCCTTCTACCAAAACAGGCTCAAATGCTTGTATTCCGAGTCTGTGAAGCGTTGGAGCACGATTCAAAAGAACAGGGTGCCCTTTAATTACAATTTCAAGTGCGTCCCAAACTTCCGGTCTGCATCTATCCACAGCTTTTCTTGCGGCTTTTATGTTGTTTACAACGCCGATTTCAACCAATCTTTTCATAACAAACGGTTTAAAAAGTTCCAGCGCCATTTCTTTTGGAAGTCCACATTGATAAATTTTGAGTTCAGGACCAACAACGATAACCGACCTTCCTGAATAGTCAACACGTTTTCCGAGAAGATTTTGTCTAAATCTTCCTTGCTTACCCTTGAGCATGTCAGAAAGCGATTTAAGTGGTCTATTATTCGGACCTGTTACGGGTCTTCCACGGCGGCCATTATCAATTAAAGCATCAACGGATTCTTGGAGCATTCTTTTTTCGTTTCTAATAATGATATCCGGAGCTCCCAAATCCATAAGTCGTTTTAAACGATTGTTTCTATTAATAACACGTCTGTAAAGATCATTTAAATCAGAAGTTGCAAATCTGCCGCCATCGAGCTGAACCATTGGTCGCAAATCGGGCGGAATTACGGGAAGAGCTTCAAGTATCATCCATTCAGGACGATTCCCCGACAATCTAAATGATTCCACAGATTCCAATCTTTTTAAAAGTCTTATCTTTTTTTGACCGGTTGCTGTAACCAAAGACTCTTTTATTTCTTCCGAAAGGGCTTCTAAATCAATTTTTTCCAAAAGTTTTTTAATAGCTTCTGCGCCCATTCCTGCTTCAAAGTCATCTTCGTATTTTTCGCGCAAATCCTGGTATTCTTTTTCGGTTAAAAATTGCTGAGCACTAAGTTCCTTCACATCGCCCGGATCAATTACCACATAAAGAGCAAAATAGAGAACTTTTTCAAGCATTCTGGGTGACATATCTAAAATTAATCCCATCCTGGACGGAATGCCTTTAAAATACCAAATGTGAGAAACCGGCGCGGCAAGTTCAATATGCCCCATTCGTTCACGGCGAACCTTTGAACGCGTCACTTCCACTCCGCAGCGGTCGCATATTTTGCCTTTGTATCTTATCCTTTTATATTTTCCACAGTGGCATTCCCAGTCTTTTTGAGGCCCAAAAATACGTTCACAAAACAAACCATCTGTTTCCGGTTTTAAAGTTCTATAATTTATTGTTTCAGGTTTTTTTACTTCTCCATATGACCAACTTCTTATTTTTTCGGGAGACGCCAAACCTATTTTTATTGATTCAAAAATATTAAAATCCATACTGCAACCCCTTAAATTTTTTATGAATTTGTTAGCTTGTTTTTTGGCTAATTTTTATCCAATTTATTGGTTATAATTCTTCCGAATCATCGCTTAAATCATCGTCCATGTCTTCATCATAGAACTCATCATCATCTGATTCTTCCATGGTTTCTCCGTCAGAATTTTCTATAGCGTATCCTTTATCCTCGGAATTTGTCATTACTTCAGGGCCTAAAATATCTTTATCTATTGCAAGGCCCATATCGTCTTCGTCTTCAAAATCACATTTAAGGTCAATTTCGTTATTATCTTTATCAAGCACCGACAAATCAAGACCCATAGACTGCAATTCTTTTATAAGAACTTTAAACGACTCGGGGATACCCGGTTTTGGTATATTTTGTCCTTTTACAATCGATTCATAAGTTTTAACTCTTCCCACGACGTCGTCGGATTTAACGGTTAAAATTTCTTGAAGCGTATATGCTGCCCCATAAGCTTCCAGTGCCCAAACTTCCATTTCTCCAAATCTTTGACCGCCGAACTGTGCTTTACCACCAAGTGGCTGCTGCGTTACAAGCGAGTAAGGTCCCGTAGACCTTGCGTGAATTTTATCGTCAACCAAGTGATGCAATTTAAGGTAATACATATATCCCA
Source organism: Clostridia bacterium (assembly GCA_017432165.1). Taxonomy (GTDB): domain Bacteria; phylum Bacillota; class Clostridia; order Oscillospirales; family Acutalibacteraceae; genus UMGS1491. The sequence continues at coordinate 8,050 of JAFRJS010000066.1, forward strand.
CTGTTACAGGATTATCAAAGTATTCTCCCGTTCTTCCGTCTTTAAGCCACATTTTGCCATCTTCGTTATATCCTGCGTCTTTTAAACACTTAAATATATCATCTTCGTGTGCGCCATCAAATACCGGCGTTGCAATTTTCCAACCAAGAGCTTTTGCGGCGTACCCAAGATGCACTTCCAATACCTGACCGATGTTCATACGTGAAGGAACACCAAGAGGATTAAGAACTATATCCAGCGGCGTACCGTCCGGCAAGAATGGCATATCTTCAACAGGTAAAATTCTGGAAACAACACCTTTGTTACCATGTCGACCGGCCATTTTATCCCCAACGGAAATCTTTCTCTTTTGCGCTATATAACATCGTACAACCTTATTAACGCCAGGTTGAAGCTCATCTTTGCTGTTTTCTCTTGTAAACACTTTAACATCTACAACAATTCCATATTCACCATGCGGAACTCTGAGCGAAGTATCTCTTACTTCTCTTGCTTTTTCGCCAAATATAGCTCTGAGAAGTCTTTCTTCGGCAGTAAGTTCGGTTTCACCTTTTGGCGTTACTTTACCAACAAGAATATCCCCCGCTCTAACTTCGGCGCCAATTCTGATAATACCATTTTCGTCAAGGTCTTTTAATAAATCTTCGTTTACATTTGGAATATCACGGGTAATTTCTTCCGGCCCAAGTTTGGTATCTCTGGATTCGATTTCGTATTTTTCTATATGAATTGATGTATAAACATCTTCTCTAACTATTTTTTCACTAATAAGAACTGCGTCTTCGTAATTGTAACCTTCCCATGTCATAAAGCCTATAAGAGCATTTTTGCCCAAGCTTATTTCTCCGTGATCGGTAGCCGGGCCATCTGCAAGAACTTCGCCGGCCTTTACACGCTGCTTAACGGAAACTATCGGCACTTGGTTAACGCAAGTACTTTGGTTTGAACGTGTAAATTTAGTCAGGTTAAATATTTCGTCTTTTCCGGAATCATAATGAACCACAATTCTATCTGCGCTAACGCTTTTTATAACGCCATCTTCTTTAGAAAGAACGCAAACTCCGGAGTCAACTCCCGCTTGATATTCCATACCTGTTCCAACAATTGGTGCTTCGCTTTTTAAAAGCGGAACGGCTTGCTTCTGCATGTTTGAACCCATGAGTGCACGGTTAGCATCATCGTTTTCCAAAAATGGTATCATTGCAGTTGCAACAGAAACAACCATTTTCGGCGAAACATCCATGAAATCCACTTCATTTTTTGGAATTTCAACGAACTGGTCTTTACATCTGCCATTAACTTTAGCATTGATAAATTCTCCGTTTTTATCAAGCGGCTCATTTGCCTGTGCAACTATATATTCATCTTCCTCGTCCGCTGTCATGTAAACAACCTCGGAAGTTACTCTGCCGGTTTTTTTATCAACTTTTCTAAACGGCGCTTCAATGAACCCATATTCATTAACCTTTGCAAATGTTGAAAGGTACGAAATAAGACCTATATTTGGGCCTTCCGGAGTTTCAATCGGGCACATACGTCCATAGTGGCTGTAATGAACGTCCCTGACTTCAAACCCGGCACGATCTCTGGAAAGACCTCCGGGGCCAAGCGCAGAAAGTCTTCTTTTGTGAGTAAGTTCAGAAAGCGGATTTGTCTGATCCATGAACTGTGAAAGCGGCGAAGAACCAAAAAATTCTTTAATTGCAGCAACAATCGGCCTAATGTTGATAAGTGCGTTAGGCGTTATTACTTCTAAATCTTGTGCTTGAAGTGTCATTCTTTCTCTTATTACACGTTCAAGTCTGGAAAATCCTATTCTAACTTGATTTTGCAAAAGTTCCCCAACCGAACGAATTCTTCTGTTGCCAAGGTGGTCGATATCATCTGTGACACCCACGCCATGGTTTAAACAAATCATATAGTTAATTGAAGCAAAAATATCATCAACTATAATGTGTTTCGGCACAAGTTCGTCTATTCTGCTTGTAATCGCATTTTTTAATTCTTTTTCGGTTTTGCATGTTTCCAAAATTTCTGAAAGGATACTAAATCTAACTTTTTCTTTAACGTCGCAAGCTTTTTTGGCGTCAAATTTAACAAACTTATTTATATCAACCATTCCGTTGGATATAATCTTTAATTCTTTTTCGCCATCTTTAACGTATGCCATGCAAATACCTGCATTTTCGATTTCCAAAGCTTTTTTATCAGAAATAACTTCACCGACATCGGCAAGTATTTCACCGGTCATCGGGTTTGGAATTGGGCGAGTAAGTTCCTGCCCTTTCAAGCGATGTGAAATAGCTAATTTTTTATTGTATTTATATCTTCCCACACGTGATAAATCGTATCTTCTGGCATCAAAAAGAAGCGAATTTATGTGTGCCTGAGAATTTTCTAGTGTTGGCGGTTCACCGGGACGAAGTTTTCTGTAAACTTCCAGAAGTGCTTCTTCCATACATGTGCAAGCGTCTTTTTCAAGCGTTGCAGAAATGCGCTCATCTTCACCAAAATAATCTGTTATTTCAGAATCCGTACCGAGCCCTAAGGCACGTATAAACGTTGTTAAAGGTATTTTTCTATTTTTATCGATTCTAACGTATAATATATCATTGGAATCGGTTTCATATTCAAGCCATGCGCCACGATTTGGAATAATAGTGGAACTGAAAAGCTTTTTGCCGGTTTTGTCGTACTCCATTTTGAAATAAACACCCGGAGACCTGACAAGCTGCGAAATTACAACGCGCTCAGCACCATTTATTACAAATGTACCGCTTTCAGTCATAAGCGGGAAATCACCCATAAACACATCGGATTCTTTTACTTGACCTGTTTCACGGTTTAAAAGCCTTGCCGTTACTCTAAGAGGCGCCGCATATGTAGTGTCACGCTCTTTGCATTCGTTAATGTCATAAGTCGGATGGTTCACATCCATGTTATAATTGATAAAATCCAAAACCAAATTACCTGTAAAGTCAGTTATGCCGGAAACATCTTTAAAAACTTCTTTAAGGCCTTCTTCTAAAAACCATTTATAAGAATTTTTTTGAATTTCCAAAAGATTTGGAAGTTTTATCACCTCGTCAATTTTAGAAAAATTCATTCTGGTAGTTTTCCCAAGTTGAAGCGGTTTGACATTTGCCATAAACTTACAACACTCCATTTCATTTCTTATACATTTATTTCTACTAAATAATTTAAATTTACATCAAAAAATCATAAATCTTTTAACTAAAAAATTAACCTTAAATCGACAAAATTATTTTTTGCAAAATTAATATAATTTCGCTTGATTTCGGAGTAAAATTATGATAGTATAAAAGTGATTTTTAATGCTTATTATAAATTATCGTGCATTATAGTATTTTACCTCGTTTTCAAACATTTGTCAAGTATGTATTTATATTTTATATTTTTTTTTTAGTTTTTTATCAAACTTTTTATTTTTTTAAGAAAGAAGGATTTAAAAATGAATATCTATCAAGAATTAAAGCAAAGAGGTTTAATAGCTCAAGTAACCAACGAAGAAAATGTAGAAAAACTATTAAACAACGAAAAAGTACCTTTTTACATTGGATTTGAACCCACGGCAGACTCTTTGCATGTCGGGCATTTCGTGCAAATTTTAATTATGTCAAGACTGCAAAAAGCAGGACATATTCCAATAATACTCTTTGGCGGAGGCACAGGACTAATCGGAGACCCTTCCGGCAAAACAGATATGCGCAAAATGCTTTCAACCGAAACGATTGATCATAACATAAAATGTTTTATTAAGCAAGCCTCCAAATTTTTGGATTTTTCACCCGGAAAAGCCATTATAGTAAATAATGCAGACTGGCTGAGAAATCTTAATTATATAGATTTTTTAAGAGAAATAGGGGTACATTTTTCCGTTAACAGAATGCTTGCCGCAGAATGCTATAAACAGCGCCTGGAAACCGGGCTTACCTTTTTTGAACTCAACTACATGCTAATGCAAAGCTACGATTTTTTGGTATTAAACAGAAAATACGGGTGCAAATTAGAGCTTGGTGGAGATGACCAATGGAGCAACATAATAGGTGGCGTGGAACTGGTAAGAAAATGTGACAGAAAAGAAGCTTACGGGCTTACCTTTAAACTTTTAACCACAAGCGAAGGCAAAAAAATGGGCAAAACTGAAAAAGGCGCTCTTTGGTTAGACTCAAAAAAAGTATCCCCTTATGATTTTTATCAATATTGGAGAAATGTTGGCGATAAAGACGTTATCAACTGTTTAAATATGCTCACGTTTATACCCGTTGAAAAAATAAAAGAATACGAAAAATTAGAAGGTCAAGAGCTGAACAAAGTGAAAGAAATTTTGGCTTTTGAAGTAACAAAACTCGTTCACGGCGAAGAAGAAGCCACCAAAGCAATGAACACAGCAAAAGCGTTATTTTCTGCAAGTGAACAATCAGAAGAAAATATGCCAAAATTTCAAATTAATTCTGAAATGCTAACAGATAGCAAAATAAACATTCAGCAATTATTGGTAGTGTCAAATTTGGCGCCATCTAAAAGCGAAGCAAGAAGGCTGATTACTCAGGGCGGTATTTCGGTAAACGGCGAAAAAATAACAGATATAAACCACAGTATAACATCAGCTCAACTGGCGGACGGAATAGTAATTAAAAAAGGCAAAAAAGTTTACAAAAAAATATACATCTAAAAAGCCAAAAAGCTTCGGATAAAATCCGAAGCTTTTTAATAAGCAAAATTTAAAATTTATCATTATTATTTTGAGGTTTAAATATGGTAGGCCCTTTTTTCATATTCTTATAGATTTTCATGGCCGAAAGCGCTTGGCCCCCAACTGATGTTCCTCCGCCAACATAGCTAAGCATTTCTTTGTCAAGTTTAGCTATATCCATGTCATACTCATCTTGGCTACTATCGAGGAAATCAAAGAGTTCATCACGTGTGTAACCGCTTTGAACATCTGAGCAAAAATCATACACATCATCATACGTTTCTTGCTCCGCAAGCTCTTTCATTAGGTCTTCCCTTTCTAAAACAGACTCTATCATCTTATCGATGTTGCTTACCATAAAAACCCCTCCAAGACAATTTTATTTAAATTCAGCTTTAAATACATATTTTTTGTAAACAGGATCTTTTATAACAAAAAATTTATTGTTGGTGTCTTTTCTGGCTTGTATTTCTTCTCCCGTATTAATTTCTTGCAAGTCATATTTTTTATAAACATCAGACTTTACGTAAATATCGCTTTCTTCTTCAAAATTTATATCTTCTTCTTCGTCAGAGGTAACATTTTCAAGTTCATACTTTTTATATTTATCTCCAACTTTAACGTATAGACCTTTTCTGTCTTTTTTAGCGATTTTTTCTTCTTTTGAAGAAACATCCAACAATTTATATTTCTTGTATTCGCCACCAATTTTAACATAAAGATCTTTGTTTTGCAAGATATAATTTTTATCTTTTAAAATTAACTCTTTTTCTTCCGGGGTAATGTCTTCTAGTTTGCGTTTTTTGTAGCCTTGAAGTTTTACGTATAGTTTTTCACCCGATTTACTGCTAATATGTTCTTTGGCTATTTTTTCTTCTTCCGGAGAAAGATCGAGAAGTCTATATTTTTTATATTCTTTTTTATTAATTTTTACATATTGTTTAAAGTCTTTATCATTTTTAGCAAGTTCAATTTCTTCAGGCTCAATATCATCTAATTTATACTTATAAGCACCGCTTACCAGTTTGTATTTTTGGCCTTCTCTATCTTCTTTTGCAGCTTTTAATTCTTTATCATCTATATCTTTTAATACAAATTTTAGTACTACATCTTTACCATTTGCATTTTTGAAATCTTCATTGCTTTTACCCGACAAGAATTCGGTTATTACCGAAGATGCTTCGCCGAATAAATAATTTAACAAATGTCTTGCCCCCTCGCCGTAAGCTCTGGTTTTTTCGGCTAAAGCTCCAATTGTTTGATCATCTACTATCAAATTGATACCACCGCAATCTTCGTGTGCAAAATATTCTTTAAGCACAGGAACAAACTGAGAAGATGCAATATCTTTATATGTTTGTATCGGTAAATTTTCAAATTCTACAAGTCTAATTCTATTAGTAAAAGATTTATCATGTATATGTTCTGTTAAAGAAGCATCCATTTCTTCTTCGCCGGATTGATTAAGTGATGCTTTTGTTTCGTTTGAAGTTAATATGAACGTAATTCCGGAACAATCTAATTCTTGATTATACACATGGACCTTACCGTTATCTATTATTCCCCTCATAACTTCATCTAAAGAATCATCGTAAAACTTATCATATTCATCGATAATAACTATTCCATTAGGATGGTCTTGTATATAGCGGTACAAACTGCTCTTCATCTTTTTAGCACCACCATCTCCGAAACCAAAATCGGCAGCTTTTGGCCCAAATATTTGAGCTACAAGTGATTCTTCCTTGTTTTTAAGGTCAACATCGGAAGAACTCATAAAATAAGGCTCCGCGTCACTTCCTAATATTTTATACTTTGCCAAACCTTTTGCAGCATAGGATTTACCCACACCTGAAGGCCCAATAAAGTAAAGTACATCACCATGAGAATAAGTTTCTCCGCGGCGTCTTGCCATATCTTTTTTAGTAACTATATCATTTATATGTGTTCTAAGTTTTTCTTTTGCCTCATCTTGACCTTTAAAGTCTTTAAACAACAGTTCCAGACTTTCACTGCTGCTTTTTGGGTTAACCGGCAAACTTGGGTATAATATACTATCCATTTTTCTCTTAATTTTATCGTATGCAGTTCCAAAAAAGCCATAAGGGCTAATAACTTTTTGAATATCTTCACCCAGTTCACCCGCACTGCTAAAAAATGACTTGATACCACTTAAAGCAAAACCACCTAAAGACGTGGCAAAAATCGCTTTTCCGAAAACAGGATTTTTATCAAACCAGTTTCCTATCTCGTTCCAAGTACTATGTGCTGCCTTTTCATTAACATTCGTTCGTTTTGTAACATCAGGTTCATAGTCTTTATCAATCACTACGTCATGCCATACGCCACTTGGATCTTGAGCCCACTTATGCCCAGGTATGTCTGAAGGTTTTACTCTATCTGTATTAAGTTCCTCATCACCCGCATTTTCCTTTGGAGGTTCGGAATCTTTATTGGGTTCATTTGGTTGATTGGATTTGTTACGATTATACAAATAAATGCCACCGCCAACACACACTACAACGACTACAGCAGCAGCTACTATAAATTTCCACTTATGCTTTTTAACAAAATCCCAGGCCTTTCCTGCAAAACTTTTTCCTCCTTTGCCTGTAGACGTAGAAACACTACTTGACACACTTGTTTTTGCGGCATATACATTAATATTGCCCGAATTTAATGGTGACGATGTAGTAAGCGTCAAAACAGCCAGTGTACAAGCTAAACTTTTTTTGAAATTCATTCTTTTTTTCCTCCTATTTTATTTGATATTACTATTAAAAATTAATTTTTAATTAATATCGTAGTTACAATTATATCATTTTATTGTAATAATGTCAACAAATAATTCAAAAAAATATTGTAACCATTTTTTTGAATTTGAAATAGTATGTAATGTAAATACTAAAAGGAGGAATTAATATATGTGTAACAACTTTTTTGGCGGAAACAACTGCTGCTTCATCATCTTACTTATCATTATAATTTTATGTTGTTGCGGCGACGACAGCTGCGGCTGCAATAACGGCTGTGGTTGCGGTTGTGGGGGTTAATTCACCCACACTAACAAAAACCACCTGTAAATTCAGGTGGTTTTTTATTGACATAAACGAGCAAATAATATATAATTGTATATAAATAAGCCGGTGTGGCGGAATGGCAGACGCGACGGACTCAAAATCCGTTGTTGGCAACAACATGTGGGTTCAAGTCCCACCACCGGTACCAGTTAAAAATAATGTCAGATTTTGTAGAATAATTTGTTTTGAAAGAGTTGCTCTTTTTAGGGCGATTTTTTGTTGTTTCCGGCGGTATAGTGAATAGGTTTTTATTTACTATGCGAAGGAGAATTATTATGGAAATGA
>JAFRJS010000067.1 GCA_017432165.1 Clostridia bacterium
AGTCCACCGCTCAAAGATTTTACTTCAAAAAGTAATCAGAGTTATTTTGAAGCAAACGCTTATACATCTATAATATTATAGTTTTACTTTGTTGTCTATTTTTTTAATTTAAAAAGTCCACCAAAAGCAATCGGTTGTGTTCCAAAGGGTTCTGTTGCGAAGTTTGAAAATCAAACGAGCCCTCTCTGAACTTCACGATAGCTTAGATTGTAACGCAGGTAGTAACCAACAGCGACAATAATGACGTCTTTTTGGAATTGTTTGCCTTTAAAATGATTCATTACTCTGTCCTCTCTGTCTTTTTTCTCAATTTTACACTAAAATAGATTTTTTGGAAAACTTTGCAACAGAACCCTCCAAATTATAACTAAAATTTTTTTAATAAGGTTTTAGATAAGTATGGCTCACATGGTTTAATTTTTTTTGTTTTCTAAAAATAAGATCGTTGTCTTCCAGTTCTTTCATCCAGTTTGTAATAGTTCTTGTTGATTTTCCAAAGTACATAGCTATAGTCCCAAGACTATGATATACTTCCCCAGTTTTATAGTTCGCATGTAAACCTAAATATATATATAAACTAGTAGCACCCGGAGATAGATATCTCATTTTTTCTTTAAAACTACTAAAAATTGGAAAAAATCCTTCTTTATCATAAAAATTATCTTTACGCCAAGTCTTATAGTTATTAACTAAACTTTGTTCATTCATACTTTTATCTCCTTTATTTATAAATTATATAGAAATTAATTTCTATATGCAAGGAAATTAATTTCTATCTAACTATATATTATTTAATTATATATACAAAACCGAAGGTTTTGTATATGGCCACCCTATTTTTTTTTGGGAAAAAATAATATGATTAGTTTAGAAAGGATGAAATGATATGGATAATAAAATAATCAAGATGCAGGTGGAAATTTTAGATCTTAATAAAATTGAACAATATAAAGAGATGTTGAAAAAAGACTCTATTTCTTACTATGAAGATTTTTTATTAGATAATATTGTTTTCATCGAAGTCGAAAATAAAATAAAAACAGAAATTGAAAAAGATTCACGATTTGAAGTCCATATGGGTCATATAGCCTATCAAATGTAAAAAAAGCTACATCGTAGCTTTTTTTTCTTTTATAGGAGTGAGTTCAGTCAAAAATGATATTATGTTTTCTTTGTTTAAATAACAAGAATTTTCTTTTTCCAATGCTTTTAATTTTGGTTTAAAAATTTCTTTTATTTTATCCTTTTCGTTATACAATCCTTTTTTATTTAAAAAAAGATCAATACTAGATAAGAAATTTTTTATTTGGGGAAACTCTGGAGTTTGAACAATTTCATCATAATATTTAGCAATAAGTCCTACTATAATTGGGCTGGAGAAAGACGTACCTGAGAATTTCCAAACATTCCAAACATATCCATCAAACATGGTTATATTGATATAACCATTTGCATAGATGTCCGGTTTTTTTAATTCAGGAATGGGTTTCAAATTCATTTCTTTATCGATATTAAATTCAAGGTTTAATGCACCAACCGTTATTGCAGTTTTAGCACAACCAGGACATGAGATAGAATCATTTTTATGAGACTCATTTGTATTTCCACCCGATACTACAATAATGACATTATATATGTCGTTTAACTTTTTAAATCTTTTATCCCATAGACAGTCTCCTTTGCAATTATTGTAAAAACCTAAAGAAATATTAACTATTTCAATTTTTTTGTCTATAACTAGCCATTCTAAAGCTTTCACCATAGATTCTTCCGAGTCATTACCCCCCCCACATTCTACCTGAGTGACATATAATTTACTTGGTAAATAAATGTCTTTTATGATTGAACTGACTATAGCAGAATGAGTATTCGTTGAATATTCATCGTTTTCAGTTGTAAAATTTTTATATTCATCAAAGTAATCGAAAAATCTCCTGCTAATTGGACCATCAATTACACCAATACGACGTTCTTTTATCGATATTATATCGGTAGATGTTGTTTTCCAAAATGGTTTTGGAAGATATTCTATTCCTAATTTTGTACTATTCACCTTTAAACCACCCTTTTAATAAATCTCCAAAAATATTTCCGTGCTTCTCTATTTCCTCGTTTTCTTTTCTCAATTTTACACTAAAATAGATTTTTTGGAAAACTTTGCAACAGAACCAGAAATGTAAAGAGATTGCATACTACTGTTTCTCGTCTTTTAGAGAGACAGTCCAATTGTTATGAATTTCAACTTGAACCACTTTGCGACCATACCGCCCTTGTAAAATTTCCAAGTCCATATCATCAATTTTTAAATTGATTTCTTCAACTGCTTTTTTTAGCACTTTTTCTTTAAAGTGCTTATATTCATAGCTCTCGGGAACACCTAACCATTCCCTAAATTCTTCTGGTGTACCTTGTAAAATAGCTATTGATTTTCCGTTGTCTCTGTCACACTCACGCATAAGTTTATAAAGCAAAATAGAATAACGGCTTTTTAATTTAGTAGTATCAAGGAGTAGATGTTGTGTGTAATTGTTTTTCAGACCAAGTAAATGTGGCGCTAGTTTAGGCGATAATTCTATTTCTACTTGACCATTTTCGTGATATTCAGCAGATTGAACCCAACCAGTTTGAGTTATGGTTCTACGTTCTTCATCATGAATCAGCACTTCTTTTTTTCTTAATTCGCCGATAGATTTAGCCATATCTGCATAGTTCTTACCATTTTGCTTGATATTCAAGACTTTTGTCAGCTCATACATAGAAGTTTTAATTACGTGGAACTTATCGTCATCTGGCATTATCTTTGAAATGACAAAGTCCATGAGTTTTAGTTCTCGTGCAGTTAAGTCGTGTCTTGCCTTGTTGATTATGTCGTTTGCCTCTACAACGTAATAGAGCTGTTGTTTTTCATAATTATCTAAAGCGAAGTTACGGTCATTTTTCCAAATGTAATTCTGTTTTTTTACCACAAAAATCTCCTTTTAAAAATATATTACACACCAATAAATACAGTATAACATTTTATAACAGTCAATACAACAGTGTTCCCGATTTTTACTGTTGTATCATGTACTTTTTACTGTTGTATCATGTACTTTTTACTGTTGTATCATGTACTTTTTACTGTTGTATCATGTACTTTTTACTGTTGTATGCAAGCTATAAACCCCGTGGTTAAGCCATCTAAAATTCCCTAAGTATTATAAAGTATTTATAAATATAAAGAAATATAAAGCGCGCGCGAGAGTGTCCGTTTTGTTTTTCTTTTTTTAAAATCTAAACAACAAACAGAAAAAATAAAAAGGTAAATTTCTAACGAAATTACCTAAGTGCATTTTAAGGGGCAAGCCCCCTTTTCTCTTTCGAGAAAATTCCCCCAAGTTCAAAAGAGGGCTAAAAGGAACGGAAACGGGGTATTCACGTTATTATTTGCCAATTTTGACATCAAACGCAAAACAAACTGACCGTCACATTGTTAAATGCCCTTAAAACGTCGTATAAGAGATTTTAATATAAATAGGTGTAATTTATCCAGAAAGTATTTAAAAGCGCTAAAAAAGGCCTTAAAATCAATTTAAAGGGCATATCTTTAGTTTCTCAAGAAAAAGTTTTTCAATTTACCACCAAAACCAAAATATTTAGTACTAATGAATTTCAAGAATTTTTGATAAATCAAGATAGGTGACAATATCAAAATCAAGCCACCAAAGTAAAAAAGTAAGGCAAGAAAGACTTTAAAAACATATCCTAGTGCTACTTGCCACGTAGGTGCTTGGTATTTAAGTATTGTCAAACTCATAATTTGTTTTAACCCAAAGCCTGATAAGGTCGAGAAAAATAAAAACGCAAATACCAACACGCTGATACTGACTAACACAAGTCCTACAGCCATCACAACGTTAAAAATTATTTCTTTTTTGTCTTGATTTTGATTGTTATACTGTAGCACTGTTACAGCTCGGTCATACTTTTTGTTTTGGTCAGACAGCATGCTTAGATTAGCTGTATTTTTGTTTATTTCTCGCTGAATATCAACTCTCAAAGATTCAAAGGTTTTTTTCGATGATTCAATATATTTTTGGTAAATATCATCGGAGTTATTTTGTAATTGTTGCGCTATTTTATAGGCTAGGTCCTCCATATCCCTTTCCTTTTGATTTTTTAGGTTCTGCATTTCTAATGCTATTCTCTCTTGCAGTTCGTTGTTCGTATTCTCGTATTGCTCTTTCTGCTCTCTTTTTAAGTCCGATACGAGCTTGTTGTTCTTTCTTAGCTCGTTCTCCACGTCCATTAAGCCAAGCGTTATCAGGTTTTCTTCCTGTTCCGTATTGTCGTTCGTATCGTCTGTCCAACTCATTTTTTATTGTCTCCTTTTTGTAATCATCTCCAAGTTTTGACCCTCTAGCTTTGTATTTAGTCCCAGTGAGCTCATACGTAAGCTCTTTGCCCCTTTCATAGACATTAACAGCCTTTTCCGTTAGTTTGTCTTTAAAGCTTTTAAAATCG
>JAFRJS010000068.1 GCA_017432165.1 Clostridia bacterium
CAAAAATCTCAGTCATTAATTTTAAAATCTCCATAGTAAAATTTACTTCTGACTGAAAGAGATTTCTCATTATAAAAAAGAAAAAATTTTTAAAAGGGAATTTAATGATTTTCACTCTAGAAATAATAAGTTTCGGAAAAATTGTTGTTTTTCCGAAACTTATAATCAACATAAAACGCATGGTTAAGCGGTTTTAGTTTTTCAAAGGTTTACAAAAGCAAAAAAAGCACCTATTATGGCAACTTTATGAGAGTATGAGAGTGTTTTTAATTAGCCTTAACATAGTGCAAAAAGGATATTCTGATTTTTAACACGATTCGTCAGAGTATCCTTTTTTTATTGATTATTTTTGTGCGTCCATTTTAAGTAATGTGTTATAATCGTTTTATATTTTAGATATCCCTAAAATATATTCCTTTCTATCGTGCTGCCTTCCTTTTGGAACTCCGAAGGCAGTTTTTTAAAATAGAGGAAGTGACAAAAAAAAGAAGTTGTGATAAAATAAAGGTAAAGAAAAAAGAGCTTGCACTAACAAGCTCTAATGTAGCCGTTTTAAGAACGGTAGCACTACATACATCAAAATGGCCTACTGCGTGCTAAGCTGAACGGTCATTTTTTATTACTTGTATTTATCACAAGAATCATCAAGGTCGCAAAAGCAATCATGAGACTCAATGCCTGAAATACAGTCAAAAAATTTTCGCCTTTCATGTTTTGTGAGGGTTTGCCCACGAAATAATCATAAGCACCACCTCCAATCAGGCTACCGTTCATAAACTCTACAAACATTATTATAACAAAAAAAGCCCCGTAAGTCATAGACTTACAGGGCTTTTGAAATATTCATTAAAACCTTGGGCCGGCAAAGGTTAAAGTCATTTCAGGGTGGGATTTATAATGTCCCACAACATCAACTCTCCATTCTCCTCTCAGGATTTGACACATAATAGGGAAGGCCTTTTTAAAGCGAACGAGTTCATCATTATAAGTTGCTGAAGTAAATGGTCGTGCCTGGTCTAAGGTCATCAAGAAACGAGGGTCTGGAGTATCGCAAATCAGGTCATGACAATAAAACTGATTGAAGCGGTCAATGACAAAGTATCCACTATTTATTTTTTCAAAGCAGTCCTTACAAAAGGCTGACTTTTTATAATAGTGCCAGCCTTCTTATTTGAAATATTTTTTAGCGGCACTTTTATTTGTTGCCCACAGGGGAAGTTAAAATTCAAAGCCATCAGGGTCGGTATATGTTTTTCCGTCTGAAAATTGACTTAACGTCAGCAGTTTTTAGTATGATTACTGCTTTTATTATTTACTCCAAAACTGTTGTTTTACCTTTGTGTCGGTAGATTGTCGTTCTTTTGTCGTCTATCTGTCGTGTACATGTTTAAAAAAATAGTTTATTATATATTCATACCCGAATTGCTAGTTAATTTCATTGGAAAATAAATAAGTCGTGCTATCCTAATCTAAAACCACTAAGCATTAGAAAGCGCACGACTTATATGACTTATAATAGCACACTTCCAAAAGTTTTTGTTTATTTACTGACAACCATTGAGACGCTTTA
>JAFRJS010000069.1 GCA_017432165.1 Clostridia bacterium
AATTTATTTCGTCGTTTAATAGGTCGATGGTCTTGTTCTATTAAATTGTTAAGATACTTCACAGTTCGGTGCTCTGTCTTAGTATATAAACCCACACTCTGTAACTTTCTAAAGGCGGAGCCAAGAGAAGGTGCTTTATCTGTTACGATGACTCTATGTTGACCAAACTGTTTATGAATACTTTTTAAGAAAACATAGGCTGCTTGCATATCCCGTTTCTTTCGTAACCAAATATCTAAGGTTAAACGGTTCTGTTGCAAAGTTTTCCAAAAAATCAACAAAAAAAGCGCTAAATTAGCGCTTTTACTTATGTTTAAGGGCTTTAGTATAGCAAAAGTGAGCGACAAGTTCAAGATCCCCTGTTTGCTTTTGTCGCTCCGCTTGTACTCCTCGATTAAAAAAGAGAACATTATTTTCTGAAAGAACGAACGCAGGAAAGGCTTTTCGGATAAAAGACACGAGAATAGCATTTTTTGAACGTTAGATCCTGTTTAAATGAGTGAGTTATAAATTTATCCGATTAAGGGTTGATCGTGCTTAAAACTTAAATTATGAGCTTTTGGAGCTATTCATTTTAAAATAACCTATTGATGATAATAGTATAATGGCTGGTAAAAATTGTATTAGATACCGACTTCTTCCTGCTTCAAATAATGATAAGAATAGAATCCCTCCTAATAAAACAAGTTGAAAAACTAATTCAGTATAGGTAACTTTTTTATATTTTTTAAAGTAAAGGACTAGTCCTAGCACAACAAAAATCCAACTTATTTGCATGTATATCGCATATTTGGGGTAATACGGTCTATGAACATAAATAATATCTCTTATTTTATGACCAATTGTTGATTCAGTAAATTTTGTTTTTACAACATTACTTTCTACTAACACAGCCTCGGTTGTCCAACCAAGAGTACCGTCTTGAACAAAATACTTAAATTTTGTATTTTGATGTTTAATAAGACCTAATATACCATAGTTTTTAATTCTGTTTTTTATATCTTTGTTTAGTTTAGATTCTAGTTGTGTTCTTGTTTGAATTTTTCCATTTTTTTCTGGAATTAGAATTTCAGTAGGTAATTGAGAATGGTTTGCTCCTGTATCTGTTAGTCCTAAATCAATGAAATACATAAAATTCCTGCTATATTTTGTATCATATTCTGTTATTTTTTGATGATGAGCATAATAATTAATTCCGATGATTGTTATTAGTATTCCACTAAACAAAACGACAGTTTTATTGACTAATTTTCTTTTTTTTATTTTTTCAGGCGAAAAGACCAATTGATATATAACAACAATGATTAATGCTATAAGATAAATAACGACAGGTACTCTAATTTTATAAGCAATACTAAAAATTAGACCAATAACAAACCACCAAATTAAATATTTCTTATAAGTATATTTTACAACTAAAAAACAAAGTAAACTTGTGAAGAAAAAGGTAATTGGGTCAGTATAAAAATAAAGGAATTGAGGTTGTAGACCAATCAAAAAAAATGATTCTATAAATACAATTTGCGCTAACTTTTCTCCTTTAAGATATTTACCGATAGAAGTTAATAAGATAATTCCACTGTCTATTAATAAAGCATTCAGTATAGAAAATGACAATATAAGGTATTTAGGGGTAACAATGCTATTTATAATCTTGATTATAATTAGAATAAAAAAATTATTGGGATAGATAGAAAAGTATTTTAGAATTGTTTGTTTCGTATCAGGTATATTAGTACCAACAGTATAAAGGACAGCAGAATCTCCTTGTGCTAAAGCCTGAGCAAATAATGATATAACTACTTGTAAAATAAAAAGAATACCAATAAACCAATACTTATGTCCATAAATAAATTTAAAAGTCTTAAATAATAAGTCTTTAAATTTTTTATTTAAAAAAAATATAAGCAACACTAAAAGAATAGTGACAAACAAAAAAATATATCTTGTGCTACGCAAGTTGTCAGTAAATAAATATTTGAACGTCCAAAAAAGCCAAAATAAAGAGATTAAGCCTAAAAGAATGAATAAAGTTTTTCTTAGTGCATTATCAACATGTTTCATTTATAAAATTTCTTCCTTTTTCTATTTCCAAAATTGAAACCATTTTTTAGATTGAACTTTTTGAAGTTCCATTTTTAAGCTTTCGTTTTCTTTTTCCAGTTCTTTGTTACTTTCAGACCATTCTTTGTTTATTTTTTCGTCTTTCTCAATTTGTTTGTCCTTTTCAGCAAGTTTCGCTTGATTTTGGTCTATCTCATCATTTGCCTTTTCGAGTTCTTTTTTAAGTTGCTCGATTCCTATATTTAATTCTTCTTCTGGCATTTTAAGAGCTTTTAAGTTACTTAATTCTGTTTTATATTCTTCCAAAAGTTTTTTATCCTGTAAGGAAAGTCTTTGTTGCTGGTCTAATAATTGGTGAAGTTTGTCAATCTGCTTATCTTTTTCTTTTATGCTATCAAAAAATACCTCAAAATTTTTTTCTTTTTTTTCGCTTTCTTTTTTTTCATTTTTATCTTTAGTCTTTTTATAAAGGTATTCTTGTCCAAATTCGGTAACATAATTTTTGTTGCCTTTTTTAATAAAAATTTTTTCTTTATTTTCATCATTGACGTAATAATTTAACTTTTGTTTACTAACTCCCAGTTCTTTTGCAAAATCAGAATAACTTTTCTCCATTTAAAAAATATCCTTTCTTTTTCTATAAAATTTTTTTAAAAATTTTTAAAAAAACTTTCAATTTAATTTTATTAAATCTTTTAATAGCTATATTTTATCATATAAAAAACAATAAAAAACTTTTTTAAAAATTTTTAAAAAAGTTTTTTTAAAGTATATCTTTAAATATTTGGTTACTGTTTTAAGAACAATCAGTAGGGGTCACTACAGAATCGACAAATGACGATAACGGTTATTTTTTAACAAACTTTTTATTCTAGTATTCGCCCCAATATTTAGACATTGTTTGTTTACCAACGCCAGGGTTGAAACGGTTCTGTTGCAAAGTTTTAAATAAAGAATAAAATCCCTTACGGTATCTATAATTTAAGCTGGGATTCCCAATAATACCTTGATTTCAGTACAGACCGAAAACCCGAAGA
>JAFRJS010000070.1 GCA_017432165.1 Clostridia bacterium
ATTTTAGTTTGTTCCTCGTTTCAGACGATTCTTTTTATTTTTGGGGCGTTGCCCCAATCCCCATATTCTATTTTTTTGTTGTTGCGATAAGCAACTTCTGATACAGGTTTTTAGGGTTTAGCACGACATCAATTTATTTGATGTGTAAGTGCGCATTGCACTCTTTTTTTACGAAACAAGCCGACCAGCGTTTGAAACTTTTTAGTTTTTCATCATTCTATTTTAAAACGTTCTAAAACTCGATTTAAGCGACTTTAATTCGAAACTGTCTATTTGTTCAAAGGGAGCATTAAGAATGCTTAAACGAGCTTTTAAGTGGGTTTAAATTGATTTTGAATTGAATAGCTTGTTGTAAGTTGTAAAAAAACAAGTTAAACAAAGTATCGGTTTTCCATTTAAGGGTTGTTAGGGCTTGCCCTGACCGTCTGTAAGACGCTTGATTGCATGATATGAGTATTTAGCTAGTCAAACAGTTAAAACAGCTTATATGAGCAATTAGAGGAATCCAATAAATTCCTAAAAGTGGTTTTGATCTTTTCTTTTAGCGAGTGAACGCTGCAAGTAAAATGTGAGCGTGGTTTTCGCTCACTCCTTTTTTGATGATTTTGACCTTTATTTTTACATTTTTGAAAAAAATAAAAAAAAGGCGAAGCCTATATTTATTTATCTTATATATTTTAATCTTTTGTTCTTTTGCGTCAAAAAAAAATCAATGTTTTCAAGGCTTTATAGAATTATATACCAACAAAAAACTGTGTATATACCAACAAAAAACTGTGCATATACCAACAAAAAACTGTGCATATACCAACTCCTTTATTTGTTTTGTTGGTATATGATGATATAATAAAAGCATGAAGAATCTCTCTACGAAAAGTGTTTCTTCATGCTTATCTAAACTCACTCACAAAGGAGCAGTTTTCTATGTCTAGTATATCAAAAAATGAACCTAATCAAAAGCAGGTGCAAACCTTGAACGAATTGTCAAAACGAAAAGTAGTGGAACATAATTCTTTAATTACCAGTATTGCGAAAATGGATAAAACGCCACTGAAAATGTTTGAATTAGCCGTATCTTGTATTAATACCGAAGAACCACCCAAAGATCATACGGTTTATCTCTCAAAAGAAGAATTGTTTGCCTTTTTTAAAGTATCTGATAATGACAAACATAGTCGTTTTAAACAAGCAGTAGAGAATATGCAAAAACAAGCCTTTTTTCAAATTAAAGAAGAAGTAGGTAAAGGCTTTAAATTTAGGAGTATTGTTCCCATTCCATATGTCGAGTGGACAGATTATCATGATGACGTAAAAATTGAATTCCATCGTGAAATCATGCCCTACTTAATTAATCTAAAACAAAATTTCACGCAACATGCTTTGTCTGATATTGCAGAGCTGAATAGCAAATACTCTATTATCTTGTACCGTTGGTTATCCATGAATTATAACCAATACGAGCATTATAGTTATAAGGGTGGACGGAGAGAAGAACAAGTGGAAGCCTACCGCAATCCTTCAATTTCAATCCGAGAATTACGAGAATTGACGGATACAGTTGATGAATACCCCCGCTTTGATAGATTAGAACATAGAGTTTTAAAAGAACCAATAGAAGAAATTAACGAAAACACCTCTTTTAACGTGACATATGACAAGATAAAAAAAGGACGAAGCATTGATTCTATTGTCTTTCATATCACGAAAAAACGTCGAGCAGATGATAACAGCTACAAGTTAGAAGATAAAGATTATCAATCCGACAAAGAGGAAAAATCAAGAAATGAAGCTGACTTATTAAAACAGGCAATGGAAAGCAAGTACACACGATTATTGATTGAAAACTTTCTCTTATCCCCTCTTGAAATGACGGACACGGCACTTATGGCAGGTTTGCAAAAGAACGTCTATCCGCTTTATGACGAGTTAAAGGAATTAAGAGGATTGAATGGGGTCAAA
>JAFRJS010000071.1 GCA_017432165.1 Clostridia bacterium
CGTCTATGAAAATTTTTCCGGTATCAGGTAATATGCTGCCCGATATTAAGTTCATAAGAGTTGATTTTCCCGCACCATTACCGCCTACTATTATTACAAATTCTCCTTTTTTTATATTCAAATTTAAATTTTCAAATATAATTTTTTCATCAGCGGAATTACTTGCAAATTTTTTAGAAATATTTTGAAGTTTAAGCATTTTTCTTTGCCTCCTTAATTTTTTTAATATTTGGTAAGCCCAGTAAAATAGCAGTTACAAAAGCTGTGAATAGTTTTAAATCGCTTGGATTCATTCCGAAATTAAGCACGATAAAAATTATTATTCTGTAACAAATAGAACCTAAAACAGCACATATTAATGCACTTAAAATTTTATTTTTCATTTTAAAAAACGTCATAAAACTTTCTCCGATAACGATTGATGCAAGTGCGATTGCGATTGTACCTGTCCCCATATTAACGTCTGAGTATCCTTGACTTTGTGCAATCAATCCTCCGGCTAAACCGCAGAGCAAACTGCTTATCATTAATGCGATTATTTTTTTAAAATTGGTATTTCCGCCTTGAGCACGCATCATCTGTTCGTTATCTCCCGTTGCACGAATTCCAAGACCAATTTGAGTCTTAAAAAATATGGTTAGTATAAAAACCAAAATTATACAAATTACAAGTCCTATTAAAAAAGCCGAAAATATGGAGTTTTCTTTTAAAATCGGTAATGCTTTTTCGAAATCCGAAAAAATTGTATTTTTGCCGAGTAGCGAAAGGTTTGCTTTGCCCATAATTCTTATATTAATTGAGTATAAAGCTATCATCGTTAGAATTCCCGATAGAATAGGCTGTATTTTTAATTTTGTGTGAAGAAGCCCTGTTATGAGCCCTGCCAAAGATGTTAGCAATGCTGATATTATTAGACTTAAAAGCGGGTTCACGCCGTTTGTTATAAGTAATGCACATATGCTACCACCTAAAGCTAAACTTCCTTCGGCAGTCATGTCTGCAAAGTTTAGTATTCTAAAAGTTATGAACACTCCAAGTGCAAGTACGGACCAAATTAGTCCTTGCGAAAATGTTGATATTAATATTTGCATTTTAAATCACTCTCCTGTAATTTCTGCGATTTTTGTTAAATCGTCAGGTATTTTGATATTTAATTTTTCAAGTACATTTTTGTTTAAAAATAATTTGATATTATCCGAGTATTCGATTGGCATATTTTGAGGAGTATTCTTTTTTTCAAGTATTATGGCTGCCTGTTTTGCTGTGAGTTTTCCGAGTTCGTAGTAGTCAATTCCGTAACAGGCCGCTGCACCTTTGTTTATAAGATTTTCGCTGCATATCACAAATTTTTTGTTTTTAAGTGCTATATTGGAAATGAGCGTCATTGCGGAAGATGTTATCTTATCGATGGGAACATAAATCACGTCTACTTGTGGTATTAAATTTTCTGTTACGGGCTCTACTTCACTCATTTGTGAAACTGTTGCTAAAATCGGTTCTAACCCTAAATTTTTTACTTCTTTCTCCGCAATTTTCGCTTGATACATGGGACTTGTATCTAAGCTTGAATATAAAACGCCTACTTTTTTGGCATCAGGTTTTAACTTTGTAATCAGCCTTATCGTTTCTTTTACTGGCGATAAATCCGATGTACCTGTAACGTTTGTATTCGGAATATCGTTACTTTCCACCAGCCCCGCTTCTTTGGGATTTGTTATTCCCGTTACCAAAATCGGTATATTTTTGGTAGCGTTTGCCACCGCTTGTGCAGAGGGGGTA
>JAFRJS010000072.1 GCA_017432165.1 Clostridia bacterium
CGTCTATGAAAATTTTTCCGGTATCAGGTAATATGCTGCCCGATATTAAGTTCATAAGAGTTGATTTTCCCGCACCATTACCGCCTACTATTATTACAAATTCTCCTTTTTTTATATTCAAATTTAAATTTTCAAATATAACTTTTTCATCAGCAGAGCCGGAACCGAATTTTTTAGAAATATTTTGAAATTTAAGCATTTTTCTTTGCCTCCTTAATTTTTTTAATATTTGGTAATCCCAACAAAATAGCGGTTACGAAAGCCGTAAATAATTTCAAATCACTTGGGTTCATTCCAAAATTTAGCACGATGAAAACTATTATCCTGTAACAAACAGAACCTAAAACCGCACATATTAATGCACCTAAAATCTTGTTTTTCATTTTAAAAAACGTCATAAAACTTTCTCCGATAACGATTGATGCAAGTGCGATTGCGATTGTACCCGTTCCCATATTAACGTCTGAGTATCCTTGACTTTGTGCAATCAATCCTCCGGCTAAACCGCAAAGCAAACTGCTTATCATTAATGCGATTATCTTTTTAAGATTGGTATTTCCACCCTGAGCACGCATCATTTGCTCGTTGTCGCCTGTTGCACGAATAGCTAAACCAATTTGAGTTTTGAAAAATATATTTAATGTTAAAATTAAGATTAAACATATTGTAATGCCTATTGCAAAAGCTGAAAATGTAGGGTTTTCCTTTAAAATTGGTAAGGCGTTTTCAAAATCTGAAAAAATGGTGTTTTTGCCGAGTAGAGAAAGGTTTGCTTTTCCCATAATTCTTATATTAATTGAGTATAAAGCTATCATCGTTAGAATTCCCGATAAGATTGGCTGAATTTTTAATTTTGTGTGAAGAAGCCCTGTTATGAGCCCTGCCAAAGATGTTAGCAATGCTGATATTATTAGACTTAAAAGCGGGTTCACACCATTTGTTATAAGTAATGCACAGACGCTTCCGCCAAGAGTTAAACTTCCTTCTGCAGTCATATCGGCAAAATTTAGTATTTTAAATGTTATAAAAACTCCAAGTGCAAGTACAGACCACACCAGCCCTTGCGAAAATGTTGATATTAATATTTGCATTTTAAATCACTCTCCTGTAATTTCTGCGATTTTCAGTAAATCGTCAGGTATTTTGATATTTAATTTTTCAAGTACATTTTTGTTTAAAAATAATTTGATATTATCCGAGTATTCGATTGGCATATTTTGAGGGGTATTCTTTTTTTCAAGTATGATAGCCGCCTGTTTTGCCGTAAGTTTTCCGAGTTCGTAGTAGTCAATCCCGTAACAAGCAGCCGCTCCTTTATTTATAAGATTTTCGCTGCATACCATAAATTTGTTGTTTTTAAGTGCTATATCAGAAATGAGCGTCATTGCGGAAGATGTTATTTTATCGATAGGAACGTAAATCACGTCCACTTGTGAGATTAAGTTTTCCGTTATAGGCTGAACCTCGCTCATTTGCGAAACAGTTGCCATAATCGGTTCTAACCCTAAATTTTTTATTTCTTTTTCTGCGAGTTTCGCTTGATACATTGGGCTTGTGTCTAAGCTCGAATATAAAACACCTACTTTTTTGTTTTCAGGCTTTAACTTTGTGATAAGATTTATCGTTTCTTTTACGGGTGATAAATCCGATGTACCTGTAACGTTTGTATTCGGAATATCGTTACTTTCCACCAGCCCCGCTTCTTTGGGATTTGTTATTCCCGTTACCAAAATCGGTATATTTTTGGTAGCGTTTGCCACCGCTTGTGCAGAGGGGGTA
>JAFRJS010000073.1 GCA_017432165.1 Clostridia bacterium
AGTGCAATCGGCAAATCTAGATATGATCCGTCCTTTTCTAGATCTGCCGGCGCCAAGCTAATCGTCACCTTTTTATCCGGAAACGAGAAGCCGGAATTAACAATTGCACTCCGCACCCGCTCTTTTGCCTCGTTGATGGTTTTATTCGCCATCCCGACGATATTGAATGCTGGCAGCCCCCAGTTCATGTCCCCCTCGACCTCGACCATCTTACCACCGAAGCCATATGGTATTGCTGAAAATATTTTGCTAGTCATGCCTGCACCCTACCACGAATGCAAAAATAATTCAACCCCCTACCTGTCTAACAGGGGTGAAAATGCTTAAAATAAACTCCTAAAATCATGTTTTTTGCTAGAAAAACTTTTACAGATAGCACCAGATAAAGCTTGTGGAAAACTTCGCAAAATTGAACAAAAAAAGTATGAAAAATGTATTGACATTAGCATTTTTAGGCGCTATAATAGAGATAGCTTCTGAATAAAAAAATTATACAGAAGGTCAAAACAAAAATATAGCCAAAATAACTCCACACTCTACTTAAGAAAGCCGGTTTTCCTCGCAGTTACCGGCTTTCTTCTTGTTTTTAAGGCATAACTATGATATAATTAAAACAGTTGGGGCTGACAAAGCTTAGACGGATCATTAACAGATGCAAGGCATACCGATTAAATACCGTAAGTATTGATAAGTGTAGAAAACACGAAAACTGCGCATGTTGCATACATGCCAGCTTATGCCTAGTTTTTAACAGGCTGGTCAACGTCTGAGTCCCCATAGGGCGTTTGATTATCATAAAATGGGTGATAAGGCTAAGGCGCGGCGCACCATAGCACAAAAACAAAAGCCACGGCATCCCCAAGTTTGGTTTCTTGCAGCTTGAGGTATCCGCCAAAACGAAACAGGAAACTATGTATGTAGAATTGTATCCCCGTGATGACTCGGACCCGGAGGCAGTATCCGGCAGCTCCACCACACCCGTATTTTAGGCAAAATACCACGAAAGTGGTGTTTTTTGTTGTAAAAAACACATCAAAAAGACCATTTTGCGACGACCAAAAAACACATCGTATTGTAAAAAATACAACAAAATGAACAAAAAATTAGAACAGGGGTAAAACAGGGGCAATGATGTAAAAATTACAATAAAAAAGTTGTACAAAACTCTTGATTTTTTAAGCTACTTATGCTAATATAAAAGTAGTCGAGATGACTAAAACAAAAATAAAACATCAAAAAGGACATTATGAAAAAAATCAAGAAAAGACCGAAGTAAAAATTTACCAAATCTTTCGTTTGTACCTTCTGCCAGAATAAAAATAAAATAGAACGAAAGGAAACGGTAACAAAAACTGTGCTTCACCTCGCGTGAAGCGGTCAAGGGAATAGCGGGATAAAGGTTGTGGCTAATAGTTGTGTTCATTGAGCCAGATAACCTCCCGCTTCCCCCATAACACATATAAACTCGCAGCAAAAATAGGGGGCAGAAAAGGCACTTGGGGGATCAAACTAGTTGTGATATAATGGAAATATGAAGCATAAACGCATTGTTTCTATTATTGCCATTCTGGGCGTCCTCGCCCTCTGGTTTATGTTGTTTTTCACTTCACCGACGGAAATTGGGCCGTTCGGTGTTTTATTATTTTTTACAACA
>JAFRJS010000074.1 GCA_017432165.1 Clostridia bacterium
AGTTTTAAAATTGAGCCGGGGGTTAAACTTTCGTTTATTGATATGCCATTGAATGTTGAAACCGCAGTTACGAATTTTACATCGTTGTAATATGATTCGCAAATTGAGCTTACTGTGTCGCCATACTGGACTATATAATCGTCATATGCGATGTCCAGACCTTTTGTAAGGGTTGTTTCGCCTTGTGATTTAGTTGATGCTTGGTTGTCCTCATTTTGCGCAGAAACGGCTTTTTCGGAGCTGTCTGATGTATTTGCATTATATATTAAATTTCCTATTGAAACTGCCGTGGTAATATCTCTTTTTTGCCCTTCGCTTAGTTTGGAGTAAACCAAATATATTAAGCCGACCACTATGGAGGTGGTAAGTATTGTTCTTGAAACTTTTGATATTATCGGTTTTTTTGATTTAATTTTTAATTTAATATATCCCCACCAAGAACTTGCTTTGGAAATTTTTTCCGCTTTTTTTAAGTCGATTATCATCTCAGGTATGGAGGAGTAAACGTCTTTTTTGCATTTATCCAGTACAAGATGCAGTTGTTTGTTAAATCCTGCTTCACATTCCTGGCGCAAAATTGTAAATATTATATCGTGAATATGCTCATAAATTGATTTGCTTTCGCTTTCAGGGTAGTTTCTTATGTTTTTAAGATTATAATTAAAAATAATTTTTTTGTCGCTGTCTACGCAAATATTTTCAAGTTCTGTGGCGCATGCGGCAACATTTTTTGGTAGTTTGTTTATCTGCTCCACTTTCATTAAAATTTGCTCTAAAACTTTGCAACGTTCGTCAAAATGCGAAGTAGAAAGTTCTTTGTCGTATTTTTTTGTTATTTCCGGACTTTCTTTATACTTAAAAACGCTGTAAAAATTATCTTTGTGTACAAAAAAATCGCAAAATTCTTTTGGTTTATTTTTGCTTGAGTAAATAAAAAATAAAGTCTTAAAAAGATCAATATTTTTAGATTCATATGGTATTTCGTTTAAAATATACAAATTATTGGATAATTTTTTTTCACCCTTACAAGCGATGTAAATATTTATTTGTTCGCTTTGGTATTTTGTGGCGATAATTGTATAGTCAGACTCTTTTTTTAGGGGTATCATACTTTGGCACCTTCTTAAAATTTAATATTGGCAAAATTAAAACATTTTTTTCTGCTTGACTCAATTATTCTATAATAATATACTATATTATACAGTATAAAAATAAAATAGTAAATCTCTTTTTTATAATTTTTTTCAGTTATAGTGTTTAAATACTTTAAATCTTACGAAAAGGCGGGATAAAGCAATGGAAAAAAAGAAAAAAAATGCAAAAACAAAAGCTCAAAAAAATTTAAAAATAAGGGAAATTAAAGATTTTTTTGAAAAAAAAGAAGTTAAATATACCGTTATAGGCATTGTGATTTTTATTATTTCTTTTTTAATACAGTACTTTGTAAACAAACCTAATTTAGGCATATTTTTAGGTTCAGACATGGACGCTTCGGGAAATGTTTATGTTTTGGGTGTAAATGATGATAATGAGCAATATAAGGTAACTAAGATAAATTCCGGTGGAAGGCAGGAATTTAAAATAGACCTTGATAAATCCACCAGTACTTCGCAGTATTCATACAGTAATATTGAAGCCGACACAAAGGGAAATTTCTACATTGTTAAACGTCAAAAAAATTTAGAAGCGGTTGTGCCAGATAAAGATTCTTACCCAATAAAAAGCGAACAGGTTTTGATGTATGATACAAACGGTAATTTTATAAAACAAGTAGTATCAGTTGATTTTTCAAAAGATGCAAATCCGCCCACCGAGCCTTATATTCGTAAAGTACAACTTATTGACCAAAATATGACTGTTATAGGAGGAAAAGAAAACTCCTATGACGTTATAACCGCCTATCCGCTCAAAGATGAGAGCCCTAAAAAATCTTCGTCTTTTGAAGTTAACCCGCCAAACGGATACACTGCATCATCTTCGGGCTGGGTAACCGATGTTTGTGTGCTTTCCACCGGTAGGATAATGTATTCCACGCCTAACGGGCAGTTTTGGGTTATGGATAACAGTGGTAAATTTATAGATTACTCAAACGCTTTTTCGTCGACAGGATTTATAATTTCAGGTATGAGTGTTGACTCTTACGACGATGTTTATTTTACGGATATGATCAGCGGCGGATTTTATAAGTTCGATACAAAGAGTGCAACAATTAAAGAAGTTTATAATCTTGATTCTTACGTAGTAAATAACGCCAATATAAAACTTCGCGATTTAAGAAAAGTAAAACTTATTGATGAAAATGATTTTTATGCGCCGTCAAAAGCATTCGATAAGCCGTATTACTTGCGTTTTGGAATAGAAAATAATTTAATTTCCGATATAAGAGGAAACATCTTCCCCTGGGGAATTATAATAATGCTTATTTCTATGGCTGCAATTTGGGCGCTTCTTTACATTGTGAAGTATTTATCCGGGCTTGATATAAAACGTGTTCCCCTTGGGGTTCATTTGGTAACAATGTTTGTGCCCGTTTTAATTATTGCCATGGGTGCGCTTGTTTATATTAATACAACCGATGCGGTTAATGAATACGTGTCAATACTTCGCAGCGAACAAGAGCGCGGGGCAAAAACAGTTGTGGACAACATAAACGGCGAAGATTTTTCACGCATTGACCATGTAAGAGATTATATGACGAAAGATTATTCAAAAATCAAAGACGCGGTTACAAACAGCTACAACGAAATAGCGCTGAAAATTGGCGACCGTAGTGACTATATTGTAACTTATGTGGAAAAGTATAATAAACTTTACGCAACAATTAACACGAAGTACAGCGTGGAATCGGATTCTTACGATAGACTTAGATACACTGACCCGGATATGGTTACCGACCAGTGTGTACTTGTGGACTCTGTTTTGGAACGTGACGAATGCGAAAAACTTTACTCTATTTGGGATAAATTTTCAAATAAGAGCGGAGAAGCAGATTCTCAAGAGGCACTGTTCCGTGATGTTTATGGCGATATATATGCTTCTTTTGTGGCAATAAAAGACAACAGCGGCGCTGTGGTTGGTTTTGCCGGAAATTTCCTTGATGAAGAGCTTCACCGCAAAAATGAATTTTACCAGATTTTAAGTCACTCTATGGCAGTAATTATTATAATTACCCTTATGATAATTGCTTATATATGTTTTGTGGTAAAATGGTGCCTTTATCCTCTTAAAAAGATTGAAAAAGGCATTGAAGAAGCCACGCGTGGTGAGTGGAAGTCCAGAATAAAAATTATTTCCAAAGATGAATTTGCAGATATTGCCCAGGCGTTTAATTTGATGTCCGAAAAAATAGAAAGATATACTTCTAATTTAATAAGACTTAATAAAGAGTACGTACGATATGTACCCTCGGAAATTTTTAAATTTATGGATAAAGAAAAAATCACCCAAGTTAAGCTTTACGACCAGAAAATTTTAGATATGAATATTATCTATGTAACTTTTAATCTTTCTTGCAAAGGTTCATACGAATTTGCAAATGAAGTAGAAATTTTTGATGTTTTAAATGAAACATACGAAAAGATGTTCAAAGTTGTAGAAAACAATAATGGTGTGGTGCAATCTTTTGATGGCTTGGATTGTGTGATGCTGTTCCCCGGCGGTGCACAAAATGCTTTTAATGCTTCCGTACAGTTCAAAGAAATAGATATTGACCCAAAAGTAAAAGAGCATATGAACGTTACGCTTGGTTTTGGGAATGTGCTTATTGGTGTAACGGGTAATAAAGACAGACGCGGCGTTTTGGTGGTTTGTGATGAAATTATGCAGATGTTTAATATAGACACTTACCTTAAAGCAATAGGCATAAATCAAGTTGCAACCAAAGGAATAATTGACCGCTTGGACGAAAATCTGCCATTTAGCAACAGATATATCGGCAGAATAGGCAATATTACCGGCGAAGGCTACACAGATATATATGAAATAATAGACACAACAAATAAATATAAATACGATCTTTATAAATCTACAAACAAGCTTTTTGAAGATGGAATAAAAGCATATTTAATCGGCGATTTTGAAAAGTCAAGAAAAATATTTACAGACGTTTTAAGAATAAACGAAAACGACAAAGTAGCGGTTCATTACCTTACAAAATGTGAGGAATATTTAACCAAAATTAAAAACGGAAAAGAAAATATAGGATTTACGGGATATTTGATTTAAAAAAATTAGATTTAGTTAAGAGGCAAAATTATGAATATTATAAATGATTTATTTGGAAGAATAACGACTACTTTGCAGTCCCAGCTTACGTCAATGAGTGCATTTATTACCAGAATACAAAATTTTGGTACGCAGGCTGCTCAATTCGTGCAACAGAAAGTTCAAAAGTTTTTTCAAACAATCACTCAAAATCCGCGCAGAAAAGAAGATTATTGGAAAATATTTGGGCTGTATTTTTCAAAAAGATTTGTAGTGATGTCGATAATAATAACCGGTGCTTTGGGGTATATTCTTATTTATTGGATGTACCCTTGGGCGGACGGCAAACTTTGGACGGCAAATATCGGGATAGAGTCTTCTAAGCTTTCCACTTTTTCGGGGAAGGCAAGGCTTTTTGATACTCAAGGAATAAAAATATATGAAGGAAACGTGAAACAAGGTCGCCCGGAGGGCTACGGTGTTCAGTACGACAGCGAAGGACGTGTGATTTACGCCGGCGGTTTCCAAAGTGGTAAATACTTCGGTGAGGGTAGAACATACGATACCGACGGTACACTTATTTATGAGGGTGCTTTTGCAAATAATTTGTATGAGGGCGAAGGAAAACTTTATAATTCAATAGGGAAAATCATTTATGCCGGTGAATTTGCGGCAGGTATGCGTTCCGGAATAGGCATTGAGTATAACCCGGATACGGGCGAAAAAATGTACTACGGAAGCCACGCCAATGATGTTCGCTCCGGTAATGGTGTGGAATATGAAGAAGACGGAAAAGGAATTTTATACGAGGGCGATTTTAAAGACGGTGTTTATTTTGGCAGCGGGAAACTATATTCAAATGCGCACCTTTTGTATTCCGGAAGTTTTGCAAACGGAAACTTTGAAGGTGTTGGAGATTTGTACGATTTAGATACCGGGGTTATAAAATATTCCGGTGAATTTAAAAACGGCCTTTACGATGGCAATGGTAAATTATACGATGTAAATACTTCGGTTATTGTTTATGAAGGCAGTTTTTCCAAAGGAAAACGCCAAGGCGTTGGGAAATCATTCGATAAACTTGGTTCAGAAGAGTTTAGTGGTAACTTTAGAGGCGACAGTATTGATTATGTGGGATATTTGGGTGCAGGATTAGACAAAGTTACCACGGAATTTGGCCAAGAGACTTACCGAACCGAAACGGACGGACATCTTATTTTAACTTACTTGAGCTTGGACTCTTCAATAGTTTTTAAAGTAGATGATAAAGAAGGAAAGTATGTTTGCGAGAAGATAATTTTAGGCACAAAAAAAGAATTTATGGGGCTTAGCAAAAAAAGTTCGGCAGTGGAGCGCAGAAATGTAATGGGCGAACCATATTCATCAATAAATTATGCTTGTGCAGCTTATTACAGAACTGTATTTTCGAATTTATCTATTAACATAAAAAATATAAGCAGTGTGCCAACCGACAAATATATAATGAATAAATACTTCATAAGATTTTACTTTAACGAAGGTCGCACAGAACTTAAATGCGTTGAAATATGTTCGCTGTAAAATTTAAAATGGCAATAAAAATCCCCCGGGAATTACTCTCGGGGGTTAATTTTTTATTTTAAAAATTTCTATTGTAATTTGTTTTGTAAATTTTTTGTATTAAGCTATTTCCGGGGTTGTCCATTAATACAAAGCCAAATTTTTTATTGTTGTTTTTGTCTACAAAGCTTGACATGTAATCATTTACACTTGGGTAAAGGAAATTTAAAGTAATTGGTAATTGCGTAAAGCTTGTAAAGTTAATTACAGGTTTTTTTATGTTGTCATTATCTTGCCATACTTTAGTGTAAAATTTGTTTATGGTATTCTTTTTATTTGAAATAGTGTCTTTGTATTTGTCTTGTAAATACCCTTCTTTGGAATCTATCCATAATTTATCAAAAGATACGTCGTCATCCCATGAGTAATAGTCGTAAGCATTGTTTATTCCGCTTTGTCTGCTAAATATTATGAATTTTCCTCTTACATCACCCATTGTAAGTTGTTCTATATTTTTTTTGCTTTTATAGTACAAGCTGTTTTTAGCCAAAGTTTTATTAACAATGCTTGCGCAGTTTCCTCCGCCTTCGGATTTAATTTGCAAAATTACTGTTTCTTTGGGGTTTTTCTTTAAAAAGTTACTTATGTAGCTTTCTACATCTTCTATGTACAGTTTTTTGAAAAAGCTTTTCCAGCAGGCGACTCCCCCGTGGTTTATTAAGCCTTTGTCGTTTATCCTTAAGTCTAAATATCTGATGCCACTATTTAATTGATCCGATATGGACTTAGACTGACATTTGGCATAACCCTCTGTGCATGCGGTAACTCTGGAAGTTCCGCTGTCGTGTGTGCCCGGAATGCTTACACCGGTAACTAAGGCTGAGTTTGGTAAATAACTCATCCAGTTTTTTGCTGTAGCTTGTGCAAAATTTGGATTTCCGTTAAAGCAAGAGGCATCTATGCTACTAAAAACCATAAGTGCACAAGCAAAAAGTGCTAAAAATTTTTTGAAATACATTACCATCATACTCCTTTTTAAAATAAATTTTTATGTAACCTTTAATTACTTTGTATATAATTAAAAGTTTAAAAATTCTATCTTTTTTCATTGGTTTGTCTTTCATTTTTTGGTGGACTTAAGGGGGGTCGAACCCCTGGCCTCCAGATTGCGAACCTGGCGCTCTACCAACTGAGCTATAAGCCCAAAAAAATTACATTTTTAATTTTATATTCTTTTTTCTTTTTTGTCAATTTATATTTTTAAAATAAATTCTTGAAATTTTTTTATTATTTACTATAATTATAGTTGTATTTTATATGCAATAAATATAACTATTATACATTAAAGGTGGTAAAAATGGCAGATAAGAAAGCAAAATTTGTTGATGTTCAAGTAGAAACTTTTCTAGAAAATGCTATATATTTTAATGCTAAATCATTATTAATAATAGTTGATTTTTTAGGTTCATGTTATCTTGCTTCAAAACAACCCGGCGCAGGTGTGCAATATGGAAAATATAAAGAAGTTTATTATCGCTTGAAACCTTTATCTGATGAACGCAGTATAATTTTTACTTTTTCCGGACCTACACTGCTTGATATAAAAAAGCCAAATATAAAATCTATAACAAAAGAAGCAAAAGAAATTTTAAATGATTTAATTTCTAATATTTGTATTTTAAGAGAAAATATTTTGGCAAAAAATGAAAATGCGTTAAAACATGAAGAAAAAGAACAAATTAAAAAAATGAATATAATTATTGATATTAAAGGTCACAGTAGAGGAGGAGTTGTTGCTAACAATATATACAGATGGTTTTTAAAAAATTTCTCTAAGTATGAAATAAAGTTAAAACTGAAAAAACTGGTTATAGCCGACCCATACGCCGGACCGATTAACAGAATAATAAAAAAGAAAAACGATAATTTTGATGATATTAATGTGCCTGAAAATATACCTGAAAGTAAAATAGTGGTATATACTGTTGCAGAAAAAAAATTTCGTGACCCTGCAAAAAGTTTAAAATCAAACGCCATTATTTTGACTGATTCTTTACATGGTGCAACAAAGTATATTGCACATTATGCGTTTAATTTAGGTTTTAGAGAAGGTTTATTTATATATTGTGATTCTAATTCAGAACTAAAAAAAGTTCATACTGCCGTAAATAAATATCCAACCGAAAAAGAGCAAGAATTTATTGATAAGTGGGTTAAAAAGCATATAGAAAAGGTTACGAGATACAATATAATTAGTATTTTACAAGGAGCTGGAAAGTACAAAAATTTTGCATATAAAAAAATAGCATCAGATGGTAGAAGATTGATGTTTTATTCTTCTTTATCCAAAGAACCGTTATTTAGAAATTACGTTCAAAATTTTTTAGAAGATAACGGCCACAAATCAATGTGGAAGAAAGTTGAAAAGATTTTAAAAGAAATAAACATCTAAAAGTAACCGATAAAAAGGGGTAAACATAATTATTTTATTGAACAAATTTTAATATAATGGTAAAATATAATATGTAAAAAGTTTTTATGTGCGGATATGGCGGAATTGGCAGACGCGCATGGTTCAGGTCCATGTGAACGCAAGTTCTTGCAGGTTCAAGTCCTGTTATCCGCACCATTGTAAAAATAAGTCGATTACTGTATAATCGGCTTATTGTTTGTTTTTAACTTATAAATTTCTAATTTCTTGTAAGTGAATCTACTGTTTTTTCTGTGTTTTCAAAAAAGTTTTTCATTGTTTTAAAATGTTCGGTTTCAAAATATTTCCTTTCAAATATACCTTTTTCAGTTATTTCGAGTATTTCAGAATTCGGAATAACCAAAAGAATTGGCGAGTGTGTTGCAATTATAAACTGCGAATTTAAACCGGCAAGCTCATTTATCCTTATAAGCAGCGACATTTGAGAAACAGGAGAAAGTGCCGCCTCAGGTTCATCAAGTATGTAAAGACCATTTCCCATAAATCTTTTGAAAAATATACTGAGAAAACTTTCTCCATGCGATTGGTCGTGTAGCGACTTCCCGCCATACGCGAGCGATATTGGTGGCGCATCACACTTAACTTCATCAAGGTCATCAATATTTGATGCCACATTATAAAGTGATTCCGACCTTAAAAAATATCCGTCTTTTGCTCTATATGGGCCTTTTATAATTTTGATATATTTATTTAGGTCAGATTCGGTTTGACGAGTTTTAAAGTTGAAATTTCTCGAGCCGCCTTCTGCATTAAATCCCAATTTTGTAGCTATAGCTTCAATCAAGGTTGATTTTCCGAGCCCATTTTCTCCTACAAATATTGTAATCGGCTTTTTAAATTCTATTTTTTTAAAGTTTTTAATTACAGATAAATCATAAATATAGTCATCTTGTGGTATCTCGTCTTTGTTTATATCTACACTTTTTAAATATAATTCTCCCATAAATTATCTCCTAAATAAATGTGTTTTCCTAATTAAATTTTACCATACACCAGAGAATAATACAGTCATCTGCCAAGAATATCTTTTGAATTAAATAAAATCTTTTAAAACTCAGTAGAATTTGAAATACGATGGTTTATAAGCTTTTAATTTTATGTCGAACTTCTAAAATGTAAATATTACTAATGGCTGTAATCCGCTTAAATACTGGATTTGTTCATGCCCCTTATGGAACCTCGTACCAGTCTAATATTTTGTGCAGAAAAATAGCGAAATCAAATTGATTTCGCTATGTTCATTAAAAATTCCTCAACGTTGGGTTGCTTTTTTTGGTCGTATGTATTGCTGTTATGACACGGGAGATAATATCCGTTGATTAAAGTTTCTGCTTCATTTGTAAGCCAAACTTGAGTTATAATATTTTCTATGTCTTTTCGTAGTTTAGGTAGTGGTATATCGATTACTAAAGCTGCTTGTAAAAAGACATCTCTTTCAAAACTCCAGCCTTTTAAACCCATAAATAGTTTTGTTAAAATTAAGCAAAAGATTAATTCGCTATATCCTTTGTATTCATTATTAATACCTAACTTTTTTAATTTCATTTTGAAATCAAGTTTTCTGGATTCAAAATTAGCCATAAATATGTTGGAGTCATATATATCTAGATGATTTGTTTCAATTATTGATGGGTTACAAATCCAAATAAAAATATTTTCATCTGCGGCGTAGTTTTCTTTAAGGCTTAGTAATCTGGTTAAGTTGGTTGTTGTTAAATAAAAACCAATATATGTTGGTAACATAAGTGCCATTGTCCACAATAAGGTGTTACGGTAATTTATGGTTAATGGTATATCGCCAAATATATAATAAGTATAACCTATATAAACCATAGAAATAAAGCAAAAACCAAATGAAGCAGGTACCCATTTGTATGCCGACATAGTTTTTATGTCTTTCATTCTAATAAAGTTTAGTTTATAAACTACAAACATAAGTAGTATATCTATAAGCATAGTTGCAGTTTTGTATAACTCATAATAAATACCAACACTACACACAGCGTCGTAAATGCCGGTTAAAACAAAAGTTGTGTGAAGCAGCATATGACTTATGGAATTGAAAGAATGTACAGCAAGAGCTAAAATTATAGCAGTAGTTAATGCGTATCGCATATCTTGCATGCCGTTATAATTAATGATTAGGTTTTTATGATTTTTCTGTTGTTTGTGCCAAAAATAAAAGAAAATTAAAACGGATAAAATTAACCTGTAAATACCTCCGGTGTCTAAAAATGCAGAGAGTGGTATTGCCATAAGAGAACAAATAGAAGCAAAAATAAACATTTTCTTTTTATTAAAAGGAGTGACTTTTTGAGGGGCTTTAGAATTATTAATATTAGTGCTAAGCAATAAATAAATAAAAGCACCTTCCGCAAATGATCTAAAAGTTACGCGGAAAAATTTCCAACATATACTAATAATATCGACGGGCAACTGATTCACAACCTTTCATAATGAAATTATCTTTTAATTTGATGAAGTGCACTAACCTTCCATGGTGCCACGGCCGGATTTTTTAATTTTATTAGACGGCGAACCTTCCATGGTGCCACGTCCGGATTTTTTAATTTTATCAGACGGCGAACCTTCCATGGTGCCACGGCCGGATTTTTTAATTTTATCAGACGGCGAACCTTCCATGGTGCCACGGCCGGATTTTTTAATTTTATTAGACGGCGAACCTTCCATAGTGCCACGGCCGGATTTTTTAATTTTATCAGACGGCGAACCTTCCATGGTGCCACGGCCGCATTGAGTAGAAGCGTGTTGCTTTTTACCTGTGTATAAATCCCATACCCAAGCTTCATCTACTGCTTTTTTAAATGATAAATCAGTTTTATAAAGATGCTCAAATTTTGATTTAAGATTGCTTATATCTGTGGTGGGGTTGTGTTTTTGTTGTTCAAGTTGTACGCAGAAATTCTGTATTTCAGGTGAATTAATAGTGCGTATTGTGTTTAAAAGCATAATTACACAAGCACGTGTCATAAGTAATGTGGTAGCACTGTTCATAATTTCTTTACTAACTTCTGTTGTGCCGGACAAAGCATCTGATTTAGATTCCCCGTTCCAGGCGGAAGTGCTTAGGGGTGCGGTTACAGTTAAACCTCCAATTAATAGTAACGATAAAATTTTTTTTGATAACATAATCATCAGCTCCAATAAAAAAATTGACAATGATAACATTAAAAATGATAACATTATCTAATTTACATTTTATACCAAAAAACGAGTTTGTCCAGTGTTTTTTGATAAATTCTATGTTAAAACTTAAAAACACAGAAAAATATTTTTTTAATTATATAATATTTATAGTTTTATAAAAAACGACAATTTTTTTAAATAGTTATTTCTATAAATGTTGTATGTATTAGTTATATTTTTTTAATTTTTATTTATAAAGGTACTTTAAATTTTTTATTTTGTCTAAATTTTATTATTTTTGATTAAGTATTAACAATAATGATTAATTATTTGTCGTAAATTGTATATAATAATGGGTATATCCTGTTTTTTAAATTTTTTAAAAAAATATTGTATTTTTTTTGGTTATTTGATATTATATTGCTGAAAAGGCCCAAAAAGTTTTATAGGTTTGCTTTAAAATCTAAATATTATTAACGAAAGGAAAGATTTTTAATGAAAGGAAAATTTAAATTGTCTTCATTCTTTTTAGGTTTGGCATTAATTTTTAGTGTGTTTATGCCGGCCATTAACGTTTTTGCTGAACGTCCATCAAGTATTCCTGCTGAGTATAACGAAGTTGAAATATTTAAAGAGGGTGGATCTGATTGTGATATTGTATCTGTAAGTGAGGCAAATGGTGCAGATTCGATAACTATTAATTTTGAACATGGCAATGTGATAACAATTTCTAGATTTGACTCAACCCCTTTGTATTCATACACAGATACTAGTGGAGAAAATCCCAGATATTTTATTTATGGTGGAACTGGTTATGTGGATATTAGAGCTACTGCAACGGAAGGATATGATCCCTTTTTTTGGCTTAATGGTGCAGGGCAAAATGTTAATAATTGTAGGACTTCTCTTTCAATCTCCAATATTATTGGATCTTTTGTTTTACAAAACAACAGTAACCCAGGCGGCAACGAAGACCCGCAACAAGGTTTTGATGGTAACGTATATTTTGCGTGGTTAGATGGTAATAACAACGTATGCTATCATAAATTTTCAAATTTTACAGGCAGAAAAGAAGACGGTTCATACGACATAAACTATGTTGGTGCTAATGATTTAACCGACGAAAGCGGCAATGGTGTTAATTATACATTTGGTCAAGAACCGGCAAACTGGGTTCTTGCTTCAGATATGGAAGAAGGCGGTGCCGTAAAAGAAAATTTAACAAAAGAGTATGTTTTCGGCAACGGTCAATATGACATGGGGGTTCAATTAGATCCATGTGGTGCAAAAAATGGAGCACATTCTATTTGTACTAATGGCGACAGAAACTTTAGAGCAACAATATACGAAGAAGGGTATCAAGCTATTAAATTTGACACATCAGAAGATAGTGTAGACTTTTTTCCAAATTTTTGGGATCAAACATTCTATTCATCAACGGTTGATGTATCAGGTGCAACGCCTGAAAATCCGGCAGTTTTTGAAACATATTTGTTAAACGGCGGTATATTTTTCAGCGCAGGAGAACATTCCAGTGCTATAACATCAGTAAAAGCTCTTGGTGTTGACGAAGGTGCTTTAAATATTGATAATCAAGACGAACAATGGGCGATTTGGTTTATGTCAAATTATTATGACCATGTTGTTTTTGAAGTTACAGCAGAAGGTGGCGCAAAGTATTATATTAGAATAGCCAGAGTAACATTTAATATATCCGATAATTTTGCTCCTGGTCAAGAAAACAAAAAAGTAATAGCAAGTTTTTATTATCCGAATGGAGCCGGTTGGTCAATGAGTTATGAAAGTTTTGATGTTATTGCAACCAAAGTTAAAAAAGATGGTTCAAGAGAGACATCAATAGTTCAAGCAATCGATATGATTGACCCACTTACCGGAGAGATGGTTACAAGGGATAGCGACGGAGGAAAAAATCTTAGAATGAGTTTTTATTCGGTTGATATAGATGATGGTGTTGCCGGCGTGTACTTTACTGTTGTAAATAAAGGCGCATTGGATGGCGGAAAAGAATTCTACGACGGTACATTTAGCGGCTCCGGAAAAGGTATATTTTATAACCTGAGCGACAGACAAATGAAGTATGATGTTTAAAAGAAGGGAATGATAAATTGTGAAAAAGAAATTAAATATATTATTTGGATTAATTATTTCATTTTTGATGATAATTATTCCCATAGCAGTGTCAGCTTATGATGGAAGTTCGTCTATAACTGTGGAAGCCTCACAAAGCGATGGTAAAGTTCAAATTCATGGTAGAGTTACCGATGGTGTAGAGGTCCCCACAGTGGCTGTAGCAATAGCTGTTTACAAAGAAAATGGAACTGATTTGGTAACAATGGAAACCGTACAAACAAAAGTTATTGGTGAGGTCCCGGCCCCAAGTGATTATGGCGATGATCTTATGCTTAAAGTAAGAGAGTATTCGGTTTCGATGAATCTTCCAGAAGAAACATATTTAATAAGAGTTGCTGATTATAACGGAGGACCTTTTGTAGAAACAAAACTTACTGTTGCTAAAGAAGATGAAGTAATACCCGAAGATGAAGTAACACCCGAAAAGGTCGAAGAGCAACAGGGAGAAACCTCTACATCTGAAAACCCGATAACATCGGATAATATAATGAAGGCGTTAGCAATTTTTGTAATTTCGGCACTTGGAATATTTATTGTGATTATGATTAATAAAAAAATCAAAAAACAAAAAGCAATAAAATAAAAAAACAACAAAGGGCTGGCGAGTATTTGTTAGCCCTTTTAATTAGCTTTATTAAAGGGGAAATTATTAAAATGTATGGTAGACACTATGGAGAAAAAAATAGGTCGGTAAAAAAAAGAGGAATAGTAGGAAAGATTTTTATTTTTTTGCTTTTTCTTGTTTTTGTTTCTGCAATGGTATTTAGCGGCGTGAAAATATTTAATTGGGTAAAAGAAAATCAAAGCAGCGCCGGAGTAACAAATGATGTACAAAAAGCTGTGTCTACTAACGAAAACAATAAATATGAAGTTGATTTTAAAAGCCTGAAAGAGAAAAACCCCGACACAGTGGCTTGGTTTAAACTGGAAGGAACGAATATTGAGTATCCTGTGGTTAAAACTACCGATAATGAGTTTTATATGAACCATAGTTTTGACAAAAGCAAAAACAGTGCCGGCTGGGTTTTTATGGATTACAGGAACAAATTAGACGGTAAAGACCAAAACATGGTTATATATGGCCATAATCGCAGAGATGGTAGCATGTTTGGAACGCTAAAAAAAATTCTTACAAAAGATTGGCTGGAAAACACGGATAATTTTATAATTCCGTTTATAACGGAAAACGAAAAATTGAGGTATCAGGTGTTTTCTGTTTATAAAATAGAAAAAGAAAATTACTATATTACAACAAATTTTAAAACAAATCCGGAATTTCAGGAATTTATAGATAAGATAAAATCAAGAAGCATAAAAAACTTCGGTATAATTCCGCGGTTAGGAGATAGTATTTTAACTCTTTCTACTTGCGCGGATAACGACAATTATAGGGTGGTTCTTCACGCTAAGAAAATAAGCGAATATTAAAAAACAGAAAAACGACCCAGGGCGTCGTCGCCCCGGGTCGTTCTTTATTCTTTGTTTAATTCAATATTATCAAATTTTATATTTAGTTCACTGGATATGTAAGTAATGATATTTTTAAGTTCTTTCATAAAAGTAAAAGTATTTTCTGCGTGACGTTCTTTAAAAATGATTATTTTAGAATTAATGATATCATTGAGGGAGTATTCACGTTTAAGAAACGGTGGTTCCCAAAGTTTATAATCACATAAGTATGTTATTTTTTTGCAAAATTTTTCCATTAAATCTTTTTGTTCTTCTGTTGGTTGGGTAGCTTTGCAATTGAAATGTACAAGAACAAGTGTTGCATTTTCATTAAGGTTATTAAATTTATTAGAATTATCAAAACTAATTATAACATTATATGGTAATTTCACAGGTGAACAGGATTTTGCTCTTTTTGTAGATGAAGTTATCGATCCTGTAGACTTTCTTTTTCTTGGGGGTACCGAGGGAGGGATGAAGTCTGGATTTGAAATGGTTTCTTGGCTTGAAACTGTAGTGGTTTCAGGATTGTTTTTTTCGTCCCCTTGAGATGATGTGGGGTTAGCGCTTACTGCAAGCGGAGAAATAACAGTAATAGCCGCTATTGCTGTAGATAAAATTTTAGATAACATAGTTTTACGTAGCATAATAAAAATTCCTTTCTAATTTAATTATTTTATAATTATAAAACGTATTATTTTTAATTATAACACTATTAAAAATAAATATCAATACTATTTTAAAATAAATATAAAAAGAACGACAAATAAAACTTTGTGTTATTTTTTAGTTAAATTTTACGTTTTTTCTTGACAATATATATATATATATATATAATTGC
>JAFRJS010000075.1 GCA_017432165.1 Clostridia bacterium
ATATAAAAAGAACCGAAGAAATGGAACGCTCTTCGGCTTTTCGGTGTCTACTGAAATCAAGGTATTAATGGGAATACCAGCCTAAGATATTCTGAGTTCAGAGAGGGCTCGTTTGATTTTCAAACTTCGCAACAGAACCAACGAAACTACTCCAGAAAGCCAAAAAAAGCTTGAAAGAATTAAGCAAGAATCTTTAGACAAGATGAAAAACTAGCACAAAAAAACCGTAAGCTATCAAAACTTCGGTTTTTTTATGTGGTTCTCTTTGGAAGAGTTTTGTTTTTATGAAAAAAATTTTTTAGGTAAGTTCATTATACCTGACCTATCTTAAATCAAAATTAAATTTTCTAAGCT
This sequence comes from Clostridia bacterium, assembly GCA_017432165.1. Taxonomy (GTDB): domain Bacteria; phylum Bacillota; class Clostridia; order Oscillospirales; family Acutalibacteraceae; genus UMGS1491. The sequence continues at coordinate 355 of JAFRJS010000075.1, forward strand.
AGGTGCCGTTTTAAAAAACCTTTTTGTAAATAGCAACGAGCTTATATGTACCAAGGGATTAACGTGTGTTTCAATTCCTAATAGCACATGGTGTTACAGGCATGTGCCCTAGGGTAATCTACAAAATATACTAAAAACATCAAAAATTAATTTTAGTGTTTTTAGTGTATTTTCTAATAATTTTTACCAAACGAGACAACCAATTTGAATGGTCTACAGCCTTATAAAATATGGGTTTGTTTAGTTGGTTATATGGTTACACCCCGTATTACAATTCGGGGTGGTAAGCTGTTTTGCCTATGCCCTTGCGGGCATAGGCAAAGGGCTTGTAACTGCGCAACAAGACCGTAAAAACCGCACTCAATACGCTTGCGCCTTACGGCTCCGCTTTTCGCCACATTTTTTACGGTCTCGTTCCACAGACAAGCCCCCGCTTAAAATTTCTCTTTTTCAATTTTCTATACCAAAAAAGAACTTTTTTAATTTGCGTATCGATCCTACCACCGTTTGTACTTGAGTTTAACAAGACTGAATTATTTTCATAAGTCAGTTAACATATTACCTTTAGAGACCTGAAAAGACTGATATATAATACCCTATAATCTTTTCAAAATGAGAACCTTTTAGTCAGTTCTCAAGCGTTATGCGTTCCTTTGTTAGATAGGATCACTACATAGACTAAACTTTTGTGGCTCTCTTTCTTCAAGGTCTTGGCTAACTAAATCTATGCAGTTTGTGGAGATCTTCTCCCCTGTGGCTTAATGCGGTTCCACTTCCGCCATTCCCGATTTTAAAAAACGAGTCAGATTCAATTTTCAAAGGTCTAATTCTCAAAGTTTGCGCTTTGTATTCCAGAAATCAATATTCGGCATTAAACACTTCTTTTTTGTAATACGAGCAACATTTGAGCTAATACGTCTAATAGCCCATTAGCACGCTATATGGACTATTTCGTTATTTAGTTAATTGTATTCTATCAAGAAAAAGAGGATATGTCAAGATTAAGCTATGTTTTTTGAGTTTTTTGACAAAAAAATCCAAATAATGATATAATAAAGTTGCACTATGATTTGCAAAAATATACCAAGAGACCACAGCTGGCGGGCTGTGGTCTCTTTTTTACGTTCCTATCGATTAACGGGTAGGCTTACTGTCTTTTTTATCTTGGTCAAGCCATTTGCAGATGTAGTGTGCGGCTACGTCTACCATGACCAAGAAAACGAATTCTCCTATGATTTGCATGGAATATACCTCCCTCCTAGCTGTTATATCTAGGGGACAGCATAGTAATTATATCATGATAATTATTTAAAAAGGAATATGGTCTCAGAACGTCTCAGAATCGTCCGTATGACGTTTTAGATTTTCTGAGTAGAATTATTCAAGTTTTCCTCTAAAGTTGTTTAAAAGGGCTTAAAATCGACTTTAAGGGGTATTTAACAAAGATAGCCCGCTTTGTTTTGCGTTTGATGTTAAATTTGGGGGTTCTGTTGCAAAGTTTTAAATAAAGAATAAAATCCCTTACGGTATCTATGATTTAAGCTGGGATTCCCAATAATACCTTGATTTCAGTACAGACCGAAAACCCGAAGAGAGTGCCTTCTTTTCGGGTTTTCTTATATA
>JAFRJS010000076.1 GCA_017432165.1 Clostridia bacterium
ACAGAAGGAATTAGGCTATCGTCTAAGAAATACTGATGTTTTTCTTCTTCAAATGTAAGTTTGGGCATTTAATCACTCCTTTCTTCTTCTGAAAACGAATATTCATTTGCTGAAAACCGTCCACATTTTCGGGCTCGCTTTTTAAATATCAGCTTTTTACCCGTCAGATACTTAAGGTACCTACCAAGTGTTAGATTTGATATCCCAAGGTCTTTTGAAATTTTACTTCTTGAAATTTTGATGGTATTCTTTTCGCTAAAACATAGTAAATAAATTAAAATTACCTTTTCGCAAACGCACAAATTCCAGCTCTTTAAAACTTCTCCAATTTTATTTTTTTCTCCTTCCAGTTCCTCAAAATATGAACTGTCCTTTAAATTTTTCGGCATATTTCCCCTCCTTTTTCGCTAGTGGGTCACCATTTAGGATTTTTAGAATAACTTTTATTTTTTTCTCCATTTTTTCCTTTTCCAGAATAATCACTATCTGATTAAAAATTAAGGTCACTATAGAAACATACATCAGCAGCTTTGTAATTATCATTTTTATTTTCCTTCCCTAAAATAAAAAAACGCCTTGAACTTAGCAAGACGAATTGTTTGTTATATTTTTTATATAATTGATATTAGAATATTATGTTTTTAAATAGTTTAAAAATAATATAAAAAGCAAAAAATCTGTAAATGTTTATTACACTTACAGATCAACTATCTTTATATACTTTTATTTTAATTTACTATTTATTAAACTGCGTGGCTGTGGGCTATTCCACTTAGTTTTTAGTGTAGTCAATCTGCACGGTTCGCTTCACCGAAGCGCTGGTAATGAACCACTTCCCTTGCCCTTAAAAAACGAATAGCATCTTTTACATCCGGGTCATCACAAAATCTAAGAATGTTATCATATGTAGTCCTTGCTTTTTGCTCTGCTGCCAAATCCTCGTGCAAATCGGTTATCGGATCGCCTTTAACTTGCATACTTGCAGCAGTATAAGGTGTTCCACTTGCAGAAGTTGGATAAACTCCCGTTGTATGATCCACAAAGTAATCATCAAATCCCGCTTTTTTAATTTCTTCAGGAGTTAAATTTTTAGTCAGTTGATATACTATTGCCCCAATCATTTCCAAATGAGCAAGTTCTTCTGTACACGGATGTTATAGTCTATAAATTTGTATTTATTTAAGTGAGCTATCTGGGAGCTTCGGGTATAGAATTATTTCAAAATTATCGGGAGAATTATGCCAACGTCCACCTTTATCTTTTGTGTAAACAACTTTTTCAAGAATTTCCTTTAACATATCATTTTTAGCTTTTGGAGTTTTTAAATTTTTATAGACTTCCAAAAGTTTTTCTATTTTCGGAATTATAGTTTTTCTGCTTTCGTTTCTTGCAACTTCCGTTTTCAAATTGCTTTCAAGAATTGCTTTATCTTTTTTTAACTGTTCTATTTTTTGAGAGTTTACGGAAGAACGCTCTAAAAACATTTCGGTGGAATAAACACCTTGTTCCAATAAGTCATATATTTTATCCATTTGATTTTTCGTTTTTTCAATTTCTTCATCAATTCTTTTAAGAGCGGATTTTTGCCTACTGATTTGCTCAGGCAATTTTTTAGCTTCTTCGGGCGTCCACTCGAGTTTATATTCACTTAGCCATTCTTTTAAGGCTTCTAATATTCTATCTTCCACATAATATAGGGCGCTACTTACATTGTTACAAGTTGTTGCTGCACACATAATGGTATCAGGTTGATTTTTTTCTGCCGAATACGGTCTGCGAACCATTTTTCTTCCACATTTTCCGCAAACAACAAGTCCCGCAAGAGGATTTTTAACGAGTCCACGTTCTCCGATAGGTCTTGGTGGATTCTTTTTTATAAAATTTTGAGCAAGTTCAAAAGTTTCCTTGTCTATTATAGGGGGATGAAGTCCATCGGCGAGTACACACTCATCAGCGGAAGCACGGGGGCGTTCGATTGTAACTTTACCATTGATCATTTTTTTGTGTGCAGGTCGCCAATTCCAACGTACTTTTCCAATGTAAACGGGGTTTATAAGTATATCACGAATAGATGAGGGGACCCAATCCTTACGCTTTTTAGGTGGGATTTTTAGGCTATTAAGTTTGTTTGCAATAAGTCCGGTTCCCAATCGACTATAAGAACCGTCTTCTTGTAGTTCGCCTAATGTATAAAGTTCAAATATTAATTTAACAACTTTTGCCTCAGTTTCATTGGGTTCGAGAGTGAATCCCTTATCGTTTTCTATCTTTTTTCTGTTATATCCGTATGGTGGTTGATTTGCAACGTATTTTCCTTCTTTAACGGATGCAACTCGTCCGCGCTGAAGCCTGCGGTTAATGGTTTTATATTCACGTCGGCTCATAAAAAGTCCAAATTCAAAATATTCTTCGTCGAATTCATTATTAGGGTCGTAGGTTTTCATGGGAGTAATAATTTTTGTGTCGCTAAACTTAAATGTTTGAGCAACAATACCTTGATCAATGGTATTTCCTCTCGCAAGACGTTCTACTTCCATAACTAAAACTCCGTCCCACAAACCTTGACCAACCTCAGAAAGAAGCTGTTGCATTATGGGGCGTGCAGATATAGTTTCACCCGAAACAATTTCTCTGTAAATGGATTTAACATTGAGATTCATTTTTTTAGCAAGTTCAATTAAAGCTTTTTCATGCCTTAATAATGTTTCTCCGTCACCTCTGGCTTCAGCTTCTGCGTCTGCTCTTGATTTTCTTAAATATATACAATAGTTTGACATAACATTATTACCTTTCTAAAGAGTTTTCTAATTCTATTATAACACTTATAGTGGAACTAAATCAATTATATTGGTACGTAAATAAAGGGGATAGTTGAATGCAAATATTTTTATTATTAATAATTTTTATTTTAATTTGCGTTTTGATATATCAAGGTAGAGAAATAAGAGATTTAGAAAGAAAGACTTTAGACGCCTTTAGAATTGTATGCCAAAGAATAAAACCTAAAAAATAAATCAAGAAAGGAAAATAAAAATGGAATTAGTTTTATTAATAGTCAGTTTTAGCTGCATAATTTGGGGAATTTACAATTATTCGGAATTACAAAAGCTTGAGTTTAAAGCTGAAAAAATTTTTATGGAAATAGCAAAAGAACTCGAAAGTTTAAAAAACGAATTAAAGGGTGTGAAAAAATAATGGAACTGCTGGACGATCGTTATAATGATAAATTGGATAAGAGTCGTAAAATCTGGACTATTTATATATTTATAGTTTGGTATGATATATATTTCAATGAATTAAACCAAGTATAAAATAACGGCAGCACAGACTACAAAAGAGTAGTTTTGTGAACTGTCGTTTTTTCTTGTTTAAAGTTTTAATGTTTAACCGAACATCTTTCTAATTGCTTTGTATGCTTCTTCTTCTGGATCATATTCATAGTCTATGGTTGCAAATTTTTTATAAAAATGATTTAGCTCCATAGCGCATTCGCCGTGAGCGTTATCGATCTCTTGGGGAGTTTTGACTTCTCGAGGTAACTTTCCTTCTTTACGTAGTTTTTCTATTTTTTTATTGTAGTCTATTTTGGTCATAGAGCCATATGGGTTAGCTATGATAACATATTTATAACCATCACATTCTTTACACCCGACAATACAGTAAGAATGTCGACTATAAATTCCCGTTTTGTGAGTTTTTGGAATTTTTTTCACACTTATTGACCCTTTTAAATATGCCTCAAAGAGCGCTTTTTGTTGTTTTGGGGATGAAATGTCGAATTTAAAATTTTCTACTTCTCTCATTAAATCTTTAGGTTTTTCATTGCAAATAACAGTAAAAAAAATATTTAACCATTCTACTTGGTAATCGGGAATAGTTGACGGTTTAGTTCGGTAATTATCCAATAGCTGTTTGAATCCATTTGCGATGTTTTCCTTGTAACGTTTATAACTAGCCGTTAAAAAACCTATGTCCATCATCCCGTATTTTGGTTGTCCGGAAAATGAAGCACATATCATTTTTTTGGATTGCAAGCATTTATTTATTTTGTTATATAATTTTAAAACTTGCGGAGAATACGTTTCTGCTTCGAATGGCTCAATTGAAGGTACATTATCAAGGGCATAAATGCGGGTAGCTCTCCCTGTTAAAATGGCATATGCTAAACCTTCAGTACCTCCATCCAATACATTGTTTCTGTTGATAAAGTCATCGCTAAGCGAATTACGGCTCAAGCTTTTTGATAATGCTTTTGCAAATGCAATTTCTATCACAATGGGCCAAAATGCTTTATGAGCACTTTTCCACCTGATCGCTTCGTCTTTTGTTACTTCAGCCACTACTTTTTTATATGGTGGTTTAATTCCCTTCCTTTTGCCTCTAAATTCGTGAAAACCTATTTCCGGGTCAAAAAGGTGTACCTTGACTTTATTTTTGTCTGCAGTGGTTTCGATTAACTTTTGCATAATAAATGTGGGTTCGTTTTTAGCCAAATGAATTAAAGGTGCAAGGAGATAGCAATCATTAAGTGCGTATTTTTTTATAAAGTAGTTTATATGGTTATCGGGCTTTTGCACAATATCGGTTGAGCGTGGTATTCTTTTGCCTTCGATCTCGTTGTAAAGTAAGTCTTGTAGTGTTGTCTTTGGGTCTCGAATATATTCCTTTCTTACTTTGCGAATAGGTTTGGCTTGTCGATCACGTATAAGTGCTCCTTCCGCCTCTTCATCTATTCTTTTCATTTCTTCGTCTGTAAGTGGCATTTTGATCATCCTTTCTGTTTATAAGATGATTTTACTTTAACAACTTCAAAAAAATATGTCAAATATCAGCAATATTTGACGTAAACAAAGCAATTATGCGGTGTTTGGTTAAAAATTTGGCTATGTTTGGGCTTGGTCTTTACATTTATTCCGGCGAAGACTTACCCGAAGTGGAAACAGAAAAAATCAGCATAAAAGACGCAAATATTTTAAAAGATATAATCCGAAAAATTGATGACGGCGACAAGATTTACACTATGATTTTAAATAGGTATAAGGTAAAGAGCTTTAGAAATTTAACTGTGAAACAGCGGTCTGATATTTTGGCAGGACTTCAGGAAATCTCAATGAAAGGAAGAAATTTAAAATAAAGTGGAAATAAAATTTAAAATTTTAGGTAAGCCAAGAGGAAAGCAGCGACCTCGAATGTGCATAAGGTTCGGCAAACAAATTACCTATACCCCGAAACAAACAAGTGAATATGAAAAATTAGTCAAAGCAAGTTATATGGCTGTTTCAAAGATATTTTTTAAAAAAGGTGTTCCTTTGGAAGTCAGTATACTTGCTTTTTTTAGTGGGAAATATTCGGATAGTGGTTGGACAACGAAAAAGCCTGATTCTGACAACGTTATAAAAATCGTTTTGTACGGGCTTAATAAAGTTGCTTACCACGATGATTCACAAATTTGCAAATTAAGTTTTGAAAAGAGATATTCAAAGATTCCGAGAGTGGAAGTAAAAATAAAAAAATTAGAGGAGAAATCAAATATGAAAACAACAAAAATTTATGATGACGAAAAAATGGTATATAGCGGAAATTGCTATGTGAACACGGTAATTTTTAGAGGCAGAATTTATGACGAGATAAAAGAAATTAAATCAAACGGCGTTAAATTTTTGCTTCAAATAAGTAACGGAAAAGACGACATAACAGGTAACTGGAATAAGCCGACATTTGCGGAATGCTGCGCATTCGGAGAAACAGCAAAAAGAATCGCAAAAGAATATAAGCCAAAAGATGAGATTTGGCTCACGGCAAAATATTACTCCAAAGAAGTGGACGGAAAATATTATAAAGGATTTATTGTTCGTGAAATCATCACGGAACAAGAAATCGAAAAAGCAAGCGAAGAATTACTTGATGATTTACCATTTTAAAAAATTGAGGTGAAAAAGGTGAACTATTTAGCAGAGATACTGGCGTTTAACAATTGGATAAGATACAATTCCGGAATTAATAAATCAGACATTTGTCTATGGCATGCACTCATGTACATGGCAAATAGATTTTATTGGAAAGAATTTAACGTTCCAATGCTAACGCTTCTATCGGAATCAAAGCTCACTAAGAATGATTTGTATAAATCAAGAAACAAATTAAAACACTTTGGTCTTTTGGATTTTAAAGAGCGCGGTGGAAACAAATCAACAATTTATAAAATGAACTCTGTTGTTTCCCTATATGGTACACAAAATGATACACAAATAATTACACAAGATATGACACAAAGTATGACACAAAACGTGAACATACTTAAAACTAGAAACAAGAAAGAAATAATTAAAGAAAAATTTGGCGAGTTTGAAAATGTGCTTTTGTCGGCTGACGAGCTCCAAAAGCTAAAATCAAAGCTTGGAGCAGAAACAGAAAGCTACATTGAGCGGCTATCAAGCTATATTGCGTCAAGCGGGAAGAAATATAAATCTCACTACGCAACAATTTTAAGCTGGACGCAAAAAGACGCCAAAAATTCGGGAGGTTTAAATTATGGAAGCAACACTAAAAAGCTTTGCACAGAATATCCCGAATAGCGAAGAGGTATGCTCTGTTTTGTGGAGTGAAAACTATCCGAACCGCAGAATTTATGGGTATTAAACGAACATTCCGAGTTATGTGCAAGTGTATGCAAAAACAGCAGGAAGAAGAAAAAATCCGCCAAGAAAAATTGGAACGAATGCGAAAAATAGAAAAGCTTAAACGTCTTTCCTTACTTGGCGAGCGGTACAAAAATGCTACATTTGAAAACTCGAAAACAGGTATCAATTCAAGTTTTGACAGGGCTTTTGGTAGGTGCCGGAAATACTGTGAACTGTATGAAGAAACAATTAAAAATGGTTACGGTATTTATCTTTTTGGAGATAAAGGAGTTGGAAAAACGCATTTAACCGCTTGTATGGCGAATGAACTACTTTCAAAATGCGTGCCTGTTCTTTTTACCAACTTGTTTGAAATTTCAAAGGCGGTAAAGTCCACGTTTAACCGAGAATCAAGTCTTACGGAGCAAAACTTAACCAATCGATTTGCAAATATTGAAGTCTTATTTTTCGATGATTTGGGAACGGAAATTTTTAGTAAAAGTTCAGGCGATACATGGCTTCAAAGCTTATTGTTCGATATTATCAATAAACGCTACAACAATAAAAAAGCAACGATTTTTTCAAGTAACCACAGCTTAAACGAACTCATAAACAAGAGCGGTATTGCTGAAAAAACAGTTGACAGAATATCAGAAATGACAAGCGGAGCGGTTATGAAGATCGAAGGTATGAGCCTGAGAAGAATTAAAAAAGAAAGTATATTTTGAGGTGATTTAAATGACAAAAAAGGAGCTTTCACAGCTTTATTATTTAAAAAAAGAAATTAAAGAGCAGCAAAGGAGGCTGAAAGAATTAGAAATATTAGCAACAAACTGTACAGCTAACGTAACAGGGCTTCCGAATGGAACCGGGGTATCTGATAAGATTGCAAACTATGCCACAGAGATTGCAGATTTAAAAAGCCTTTTAGACCTTAACTTAAAGAAATGTTTTTATGAATTAAACCGTCTTGATAGATTTATTCAGAGCATAGATGATGCGTTCATAAGGCAAACAGTTTTATACCGTTTTGAAAAAAACATGAGCTGGAGTCAAATTGCCAGAATGCTAGGCGGAAACAATAAACCGGAAAGCATACGTAAAAAACTTTATAGATATTTGAAAAAAAATTAAAGTTGTCCCGGTTTAGTGTAGTAAAATGGTATTGTGGGAGAATATCCCATAGCCTTTCTTGTACGGAGCGTCTAGGGTTTAGGCGCTTTGTTTTTATATATTTAAAAAACGTGCAAATATAAATAACAGCTCCAAAAATTGACAAAATTTTCAAATTCTGATATAATAATTTATAGCTTATATTATATCTCGTTAGATAAATTGATTATAATTAACGAAAGGGGGGCTAATGTTATGTTAAAACGCGGACAAATAAAATTTACCAAAAAGGCAGCTAAATTTGCTGAGGAGTACTTTAAAAAGAAAAAAATAGAAACCTTTTTGGTTGCAATGAAAAGAGGTGAACAAAAGCCTTCTGGATATAGAGGTTTTTACAAGCAATTGTTGGGCGAAAAACAAGATCCATCAAGTATATATAAGGTCTATACAAATAACATTCAAAAAGCAAAAAAGTTGTTTGAAACATTGTTAATAAAGGAAGGTAGACTTAGTTGTATACTTAGCCCAAAATTTAATTGTTTACTTTACTTATCTAAAGATCAGCAAGATAAGTTCAAAAAAATTATATTGCCAGATACAAATTTTCCGGAAGGGCTTTTAAACGAAGCAGAAAGTGATTGTGTTTCTGAATTTGAAAGAAAAATGAATAAAACATCGTCTGTTGATTTGGCTGATTTGATTTTAGGCGTTCGTGAGACAAAGGTTGAAGTAAAATCAGATATTAAAAAATCACACGAAAAGTTTGAACTTAAATATTTTGACGAAACAGTTAAAATATTGGAAAAATGGATTGCATATTATAAAAAAGTATACGACATTACGGGGGTTAAATAGTTATGAATGTTTTTGGTAAGTTTAAAAAAATTTTAATAGGATGTTTTTTGCTATTTTTTTCTTTTTCTCAGTGCTCAGCAATTACGAATATAAAATCATTAGATGGAGTACCATTATACTGCTTTAATGGTTCCTATTTACTACATTGGCAAAATAGGTCTGCGGCTGATTGTTTAGAAGCAACAATTGACCCTATATCGAATAAAATTTCTTTTCTTAATAGTCTTGTTTTTGATATTAGGTCGTTACGCAAAGGAACTAAATCTAATAAATCATTGTGGGAATTCGATTCGAAAACAAATAAAAGCTATGGGACGGCAAGTATTCAAAAAAATAGTATTTTAGTTAACGTCGAAACTAGAAAGCGCAGTAGGTTTTATGAATATAATTTGGTAGATAATACTTTTAAAATCAAGAAAAAAGAAAATTACGAGATAATTATGCAATTGGATTCAAAAATCTCTTTGATACAATGTATAGCTCTTGCACTAAGTAATTCTATGAATGTAGGTTAATATTAGTGTATGGTGACTATAAAATATATGAGGTGAAAAATAATATGCGGTATATTTTTAAGCATGAAGCAAATAAACCGCCACGAGGAAATGGATTCGCTCAAACAAATGAAAGGATTAACGGACAAATTGTTGATTTTCTTAATTCCCAGAAAAACCAATTAACTATTAGTGTAATAGGTGCCGCTCATAATACTTCATCAAACGTACTAGGTACCCAATTAAGATTAGATATAAACGATACTGGTGATGGTAAGAAAAAGCTACAATTACAATCAGGATCAGCTACTTATTCTAGTGTTTATATTAGTGCTGAAGTCTTATCACTTTTTAATGATAGGGGTGAACTGTTGGAACTTAAGAATAAACCCACTGATATACCAAATATTGATAAAATAAATAAAGGTTATTCTAAAATTTGTGCATATAATATCAAGGGACCAGTTGAAGTTGATAATTTCACTGCAAACGTTATTCCACAACTAAATGAGCTTAGACAAAAATTTTTACAACTACATACTTATTTAAAAGATACATGCGGGCTAGCTACAGATACAATATTTGATAAATTGAGTAGCGGCATAATTGCAAATACAAGTGATCTGGAAAATCCAACGGTATCGGTTATGGATGTGGTTGGTAGTATATATCGTTTATCTGAGCATTCTGGCTTGAACTTATTTTTTAAAAATGTCATTCCTGCTTTGATATCACATATAGATGATCCGCCGCAGATTCAAACAGTAGACAATGAAAATTTAAACGGAGACACGTTGAATGATGTATTATATAATTGCCTTTTATATTCTTTAAATAATGCTAAAGTTATTGTATTAACCCGTTTTAGCAGTTAATTTATAAATAAAAATCTGGGAATACAATAAATATTTTTCAATATTTATTATCAAATGAAAAAACTAAATTGAATTTTATCAGAGTGCCTAAGCTTAAGAGGTGCTCTGTTTTATTTTTAAAAGGAGGATTAAATATAAATAAATCATGCCAATATTGTGGCAGAGTACACGATGAAGGATATAAATGCATCAAGAGACCTATCAAAAGAAAAAAGATAGATGAAGCTGTAAAGTTTAGAAACAGCCCAAAGTGGCAAAAGAAAAGAAAGCATATTAAGGAGCGTGATAATTATCTTTGTCAGGTTTGTATTAGGGAGCTATACGGCACAAAGCGAAAATATAATTCTGAGGGGTTGCAAGTTCACCATGCAGTGCCGATTAACTTAAGCGAAGATTTAAAGCTTGATGAAAACAATTTGATAACGCTTTGCTCTATGCACCACTCAATGTGCGATAAAGGGCAAATCCCGTATAAAGAAGTAAAAAAGATAATTGATGAACAAAAAATAAATATTTTGTAAAATTTTCGATTTGCTTTTTTGATGAAATTATGTTATAATATAACTTAAAACATTTAGGTTGAGAAGGTGACTTGTTTTGGAAAAATGGATTAAAAAAGTGTTTTCTTTTGTTTTATCAGTGCTGATTTTTGGTAATCTAGGCATATATGCAGGTGAGTTTATTGGTGATGGAGTTCGTTATTCGTGTTTGCCACACTCTGTTTCAGCAACACTACTACCAAATGTGTCTAAAGCGTGGAAATGTGCGAAAATGGATTGGGGATTGAATGACGAGTTTGAAATGCTTTTTTTTAGACATGGTTGGAGTAGTAAAAAAGTGTTGCTAAATAAAAACTTTGATGTTCTAAAAACAAATGGTTTAAACATAAAATTGCATCACCCATCTAGACCGGAAAAAACAATAAGAGTATACAATATACATACTGAGGATAACTCAGATAATATAAGGGAATTAAGTTTTTCTATTGCTGTTGATTCGACGGAGTACAAATTAGAATTTTCTAAAAAATTGAATTTAATGCGGCTAACTGATAAGGCAGATTACCAAAAAGATTTTTATATACTTTCTGGGAAATGCTACATAGGTCATATTGTAGCAACTAGTGTATCAATTATACTAGATTTGATTGTGTAATTAAAGGAGGTAATATTTATGGTGGAACAAATAAGTGTTCTTGGTGGAACGCATCATCCTCAAATGGCAGCAGCTGCAAATGATTTTATTAAAGACATCGCTAAGGGGAAAGTTGATATATCTGGTGATAATTCTCAAGCTTTCAAAAGCGGTAATTCGTATGGTCGTGGTGGTAATAATTGGAATTTTAGGGTAGTAGTAGAAGAAATTTCGCCAACTCGATATGGAGTACCAATAAAATTACGTATATATGTTGAAGTTCAGTTTAGTGGTTGGAAACCAGTTGCAGGAACAAAGCAGGTATACATAAATAATGATGTTGATAACATATTAAATGGGCCAGGACAGGATAGGAATAATTGGATTAATGATTATCAGAATTATAGGGTAGCATTATTTGATAGGTTAAAATAAAAGATTGAGAGGTCGTTCGTATGAGAACGGCTTTTTGTATTATCCCCCACTACTCCGAATATTTTTAAGAAAGACACCCAAACACCGACAGCCCCCATAAATTTACACCGAATTTAATAAACGTGAGTTTTTTGGAAAGGAAGACAAGATGAAGATGATATTTACCCATTTAGTGAAAAAAAGGTTCTAAAACTGCAAAAAATGTAAGTAAAGGCACTGATACGCAAGAAACATCAAAAAAAGAACAATAAAAAATTAGCAAGTAGACTATCCAATACAAGTAGCAAAAATGAAACTGATGTTGCTTTAGAATTAAAACAATATTCTTCAAGTAGTATAAAATCTGATAATAATCAAATCGGACTATTAAGATATTTACACCTGGAAGAAGTAATACAACATTTTGAAGAACTCATAAATCAAGCCTCGGGCAAAGACCTTATTAGCTTTAAGACATGTATTGAAAAAGAAGAAAAAAAGAGAGAAAATCAAAAAACATAATAAAATATAAAAGTATAAAAATAAATTTAAGTATGTAATAAATAATATCCTATCTTTTAGGGTGTCTAAAATTCAGGCACTCTGTTTTTATATGTTAATAAAATTCAAAAGTCATGCAAATATTGTGGCAGAGTACACGACGAAAATTATAGATGTAACAAGAAACCTATCAAAAGAAAAAAGATAGATGAAACTGTAAAGTTTAGAAATAGTCCAAAGTGGCAAAAAAAGAAAACATATTAAGGAGCGTGATAATTATCTTTGTCAGGTTTGTATTCGGGAGCTATATGGCACAAAGAGAAAATACAACAGCGATAATCTTCAAGTTCACCATGCGATGCCGATTAATTTAAGTGAAGATTTAAAGCTTGATGAAAGTAATTTAATTACGCTTTGCTCTATGCACCACCCAATGTGTGACAAAGGACAAATTTCGTATGAAGAAGTAAAAAAGATAATTAATGAGCAAAGTCAAAAAACAAAGCAACCCCCACTACTCCGAACATTTTTAAGAAAGACACTCAAACACCGACAGCCCCCATAAATTTACACCGAATTTAATAAACGTGAGTTTTTTGGAAAAAATAAAACTGATACAAATGTTTATAAGAATTTTTTATATTTTGAAAAAGCCACCCAAATTCGATATAGTTAAGCGAAATGAGTGGCTAATTTTTTTAATTACGAAAAATATTTTTTAATAAAAGTCTTTTTCCTTCTTCTGAAACATCATGCTTAATCTTTCCGCTCTCTAAAACGATTAGCCTGTTACCTAATTTTGTGGCATGATTAAGGTTATGAGTTATCATCAATGTGGTTATGGAATTATCAGAAATAATTTTTTGTGTTAGGTTTAAAACTTTTTCGCTTGATTTTGGGTCAAGCGCAGCTGTATGCTCATCTAAAAGTAGAATTTTCGGTTTTACAAGAGTAGCCATTAGAAGCGTTATTGCTTGCCTTTGACCTCCTGAAAGGGTTCCCATTTTGGCATCAAGTCTGTTTTCAAGTCCGAGATTTAGTTTTTCAAGTTCATGTTTTAAATTTTCTCTGTCGCCCTTATTAATTCCAAAATGTAATGTTCTTTTTTTGTTTCGAAGCATTGCAAGAGATAAATTTTCTTCAACTGTCAAATTAGGACAAGAGCCTTTTAATGGGTCTTGGAAAACCCTACCGATAAATTTAGCTCTTTTATGTTCAGGCAAGTTCGTAACATCTTTTTCGTCTATGAAAATTTTTCCGGTATCAGGTAATATGCTGCCCGATATTAAGTTCATAAGAGTTGATTTTCCCGCACCATTACCGCCTACTATTATTACAAATTCTCCTTTTTTTATATTCAAATTTAAATTTTCAAATATAA
>JAFRJS010000006.1 GCA_017432165.1 Clostridia bacterium
GATTAAGGGCATGGAGACCCTTCGAGGACTATATAAAAAGAACCGAAGAAATGGAACGCTCTTCGGCTTTTCGGTGTCTACTGAAATCAAGGTATTAATGGGAATACCAGCCTAAGATATTCTGAGTTCAGAGAGGGCTCGTTTGATTTTCAAACTTCGCAACAGAACCATAATTTCTATCTCTATATCTATCATTTTTAAAGCAAACAATTTATCTATAATTTCTTTGAACTCTTCAGGTGTTTCAGATGTTTCTTTTTTATAAATTTCTCCCTCTTTATTCTTATGATAATTTTTAAGTTTGCTAAATAATTCATCATATTCATTATTTAATTTAGCCATTTCTTTATCACTACCACCACAATCAGGGTGTAACTTTAAAGATAATTTTTTATAAGTTTTCTTTAATTCTTCAAGCGTTTTTACGTTTTTAATGTAAGTCATTTTTTCTCTCTTTTCTTTTTTAAAATTCATTTTTGGTAGGCTTTTGAGGAGTGAAGCTGTTTCCTCTTTTTTTAAAATATAGAAATATATTACATAATGTACCCCTTTCTTTTTTCGTTTAGTTGGGTCATTTTCGCTAGTGTGTTCGTGTCGTTTGCTGTGACGAGAACGAAACATATACACAAAGAAAAAACAAGGGCGAGTTTACTCGTTTATATACCCTTGTTTTTTTGACTGGATATGTTAAGGTAACAAACAGTAAAGGACATGTTACCCACTACAAAATGATCCAACTGAAAAAAGAAAATACTTTATTATGTGGTCTATTTCTTGTTTATATTTTGAAAAAAGAGGAATTTTTTTGAACTTTTCTTTTGAACTTTTCTAAAATTTAAACTAAAAAAAGCCATATAGACTGACTTTTACATTATAGTTTTTCAGGTAGATATTTTATTATATATTCTTCTAACGCTATATCCATTACTTCTTTTACACTACCACCATTTTGGGCTGTCTCAATTTTTATTATATGCCATAAATCAGATCGAACTCTTACAGTTTTATCGCCACTAATATTTTTTTTTACGCTAATAGGTGTATTATTTCTCTTGGATTTTTGTGATCCTAAATTTCCCATATTGACTACTTCCTTCTTTTTTTAATTACTATATTCAGTATATCATCAGTTGTGATTTTTATTTTTCCTCTTCTAAATGTATGATACGTTCAATCATTTCAAGAAATACTTTTTCATACATAGATAAAACTTTTTTATCATATCCTTTATTTTCTGTGATCCCATTTTTAGACCAAGTACTAATTCTATTACTTCTCTTAATAATATTTTTAAAAACAAGGTTATCTTCTTTATGTTCACTATATAATTCTTCAAGATTGGCTTTTATTGTACTACTACTTGTATTAACTAGATAAGGTACAAAACCTACCATATCCAAATTTGGGTTAAATTGTTCTTGTAAGTCAAGTAAATAAGATATGTAGTTTTGTATATTATTTGTACTTTCTTCTTCTGCTTGTAGAGGAATCATAACATAATCACTAGCAACTATTGCATTATTCGTGTAAACACTTGGTGTAGGTACTGTGTCAATAATAATCAAGTCATAATTTTTTTTAATTGGTTTTAGTAATTCAGAAAGTAGTTTACTTTCGTTTTCAAAAGTCCATGATCTAGTTAGTTTTGGTAGTAACATAAGATCAAATGTTGCAGGTATTAAATCTAAATTTTCTGTTAGGTGTACAATAGATGTTGTTAAATTACCATTTTTCAATCCCTCATAAAAATTTTTTCTAGGATCATTAAACTTAAATGTCTTAGCTAAATCTTTTGTCAATGTTCCCTGTAAATCTTTATCGATCATCAAGACTTTTAAATTGAATTTATCAGCTATGTATGCAAACATACTTGATAATTTTGATTTGCCTACACCACCCTTAAAATAATTATTTAAAATTGTGATCGCTTCTTTTTTGGTTTTTAAAATAATTTTTAGGTTATTAAGT
The DNA here is from genome assembly GCA_017432165.1 of Clostridia bacterium. Taxonomy (GTDB): domain Bacteria; phylum Bacillota; class Clostridia; order Oscillospirales; family Acutalibacteraceae; genus UMGS1491. The sequence continues at coordinate 1,969 of JAFRJS010000006.1, forward strand.
AGTTTCTTTTCTTTTTGATCCATTTTATACCTCATATTTTCTATTTATACTTATTATACCATTTATAATCACATATCACTTGTGATTTGTGATTAATCACATATCACTTGTGATGTATTCTTATAAAAAAACTTTAAAGGTTGATAAATGCCTTTAAAGTTAATGTCTTCTTATTGCCCTCTACAAGCTCGTATGTGACGTTTTTACCTCTTTCATGTACTTTTTTATACCCTTTTCCTCCAAACGCTCTTTAAACGCTTTATATGAGTTTGTAGCGTGGGCTTTTTTTATTTTCTTTTTTTATAAAGCCAATTTGTAAGAGGGTATAAAAATTTATTCACTGGTAAATTAAATTCTCCTACATATTCTTCTATTGTTGGTAGAAAATTCCTTTTAAATTTTAATAAACCATCAGTTTCTGACAAATCGTTATTGATCCCTCCCATGTTAAATCTTTCTTTACCTTGATTGAAAGAATTTTCAATCGCCGTAAACCAAGCAAGGTACGAGGGGTAATAACTTGAAAACTTGTCATTCATTCCTGCATACAAACATTCTGTTTGATTTCCAAAGGAAACAGTCAATGTGCCTGCTATTGGTGGGGTGCTACCAAATTCATTTTTTAGCTTTTCAAGTTTATTATTTTCAGTTGTAAGCCTGTCTATCTCAGATTTATAATTTTTTTGTTTTTTTTCTGATTGTGTTTTGACAAGCAAATTTTCATTTAAACTAATCATTTTTTGATTTTCAAAAGATAATTTATTTAAGTCAATAGATACTAGTGTAATCTCCGAACTTAAAGGATAACTTGATAGCAACTTATTGTAGTATGCTTTATCTCGTAAGTTGACCCCTTTTCTATTTTCGGTAAAGCTCATTAAAGTTGAAAAATCTGATATTAACTCTATACCACCAATCTTAATATCAGTATAAGACCTCTTAGCTTTGTTGATAAATTGCTTTGTTCTTTTGTGTAATTTATCAAAAGAAAAATCTTCTTTATCGACTACCGCATTGTATCGGGGTTGGATCGTATCAGACATATTGCTTGTAAGTCCTTGATACTTTACACCTAAATTTTTAAGTAAAATAATATATTCAGGAATAAATTCATCTTGAAACGCTGTTCCGTCAGGATTGATAGCTTTGTTTAGAAACAGAGGGTCAAACTTTATGAATATAGCTTTTTTGTTTTTGCCATATTCTTTAAGTTTTTTGAAAAAGAAAGAGACTAGTTTTAAATTATCATAATCCATTACAATACCTTTAGGACAATAGATTATAGTTTTCCCTAAAGCTAATTTTTTAATTAAAACTAAACTACTTGCTAACATTTCATCTTTATCATCTACAACACTAACTATATCTGATACCCAATTGTCTTTTATAGTCCCCCAACTACTAGAGTTTAAAAGGTTGCCTAGACGGCTGTTTTTAATAAAATCATCATGGATTTTAGGGTTTGTTTGACTTTTAAATTTCATTATATAATATACCTCATATTTTCTATTTCTACTTATTATACCATTTATGGTTCTGTTGCAAAGTTTTCCAAAAAATCTATTTTAGTGTAAAATTGAGAAAAAAGACAGAGAGGACAGAGTAATGAATCATTTTAAAGGCAAACAATTCAAAAAAGACGTCATTATTGTCGCTGTTGGTTACTAC
>JAFRJS010000077.1 GCA_017432165.1 Clostridia bacterium
ATAGTTGCATCTGCATCGGGTAAGGTTATATTCGCTAATTCTTCCGGATTTGGCGGAGGCTATGGATCATACGTTATTATAGATCACGGGAACGGAATATCTACTTTATATGCACATATGAGTAGTGTTGCTGTATGCGTGGGGCAACAAGTTTCTCAGGGGCAAACAATAGGAAATGTTGGTAGTACAGGAATTTCAACAGGTCCGCACTTGCATTTCGAGTATCGTGTTAATGGTGTAAGAAGGAATCCGCGCGAAATAGTTTAATGTTATTTTCCTAGAGGTGTTGATTATATGAAAATATTAAATAAAAAAGTCCCGTTTGTTTTTGCGTTGGCGTTTTTGTTCATTTTTTCCGCAATTGTGTATTCGGTGGGCTACAAAATGGCTATGAATAAATTTAATAATATTGTTTCATATAATAATGAAAAGCATAAAATGTATTCTCTTCTCAGCGATGTGGATTATAATATTAGAAACGATTTTGTGGGAGAGATTGACGAAAATAAACTTCTGGAGCAAATATGTGTTGGCTATGCAAACGGTATAGACTCCCAAAGCTGTAAATTTTTTACAAACAAAGATTACGAAGAATATAACAAAAATCATCTTTACAGAAAAGTAAGCATTAACGATAGCCAAATTGATAATATAGGATACATAAGAATAGATAATTTTTGTGCCACATCAAGTAGTGTGTTTAAAGAAAAGCTAAATAAATTAATATCTGACGGAATAAAAAATCTAGTAATTGACGTAAGAAATTGCGAATATGGCGATTACTCAGAGGCTATGAATGTGCTGAAGTTTTTAATAAATGACAAAGAAATTGTAAGCACAATAAATAAAAAGGGCGAAAAAGAAGTTGTTTGTTCGTCGGATATAGATCTGGGAGTTAGAGTTGCAGTGATTGTAAACGAAAAGACTTCCGGGCCTGCTGAGGTTTTAGCCTCTGCTTTTAAAGATAAAGAAGATTTTTTGGTAATAGGTTGCAAAACAAAAGGCAGTGCTGTTCGCGAAAAAGCGGTTATTATTTCCGAAGATTTTGTTCTGGTGTTTCCCGATGCATATTATGTTACAAAATCGGGTACCATTATTAATGGTGTGGAACCAAATGAATATGCCAAGCTTTCTGCCGAAAAGGAAAAGTTATTCAGCGATCACGCTCTTGACTATCAGAACGATGAACCACTAATGAAAGCGATAAATTATTTTAATAATTAAAGGTGTATAAAATGTTAGATATGATTTTGTCGTTTATTTTTCCGAACAAATGCCCTGTTTGCGACTGCATAATGTCGTATAATTCATTAATTTGTAAGTCCTGTATGAGGAAAATCCAGAATTTAAATTTAAAAAAAGAGCTATTTAAAATAAACAACAAACCGGTTTACTGCGTGTCACCTTTTAAATATGAAGGTTTAATCAGAAAGTCGATTTTAAAATTTAAGTTTAAAGGAAAAATGTCGCACGCTGCATTTTTTGCTTACATGATGTCGCAAACGATAAATAAATATTATTCGAATTTAGATTTTGTAACTTTTGTACCGATTTCAAGCGAAAGAAAAATAAAAAGAAAATTCGACCAAAGCGAAATTTTATCTGAAAAAATAAGCAAAATAATAAACGTACCTTTAAAAAGTACAATTGAAAAGACGGCTGATAATGCAGAACAACATAATCTTGAAAGAAACGAAAGGGAGAAAAACATTTTAAATGTATATAATGTAATAGGCAAAAACGATATAAAAGGGAAAAATATTCTTTTAATTGACGATGTTTGTACCACAGGTAATACTCTTAAAGAATGCGCCAAAACGTTAATGACCGCCGGAGCAAAAACGGTTTATTGCGCGGCGATTACAATGGAAGACAGCTAATTATCGGCTGTCTTTTTTATATTTTTCGCAAAAGTTTTTAATCCCGCATAAATCGCATTTCGGGTTTATAGCCTTGCAAATTTCTCGCCCGTGGGCAACGAGTCTGTGCGAAAAATTTGCCGATTCGCTTTCGGGGACGATTTTCTTCATTAAAAATTCAATTTTAGTTGCGTCTTTTAGGTTGTGAAAGCCAAGTCTGCGGGTAATTCGCATAAAATGCGTATCCACTACGATTGCCGGCTTGTGAAAAATCTCCGCTAAAATTACATTCGCGGTTTTTCTGCCAATTCCCGGCAAAGAAGTCAGCTCCTCCATGCTTCCGGGGACGTTTCCGCCAAAGTTTTCCGAAATTTTTTTAGAAAGGTTCACAATATCCCTCGCTTTGGTTTTAAAAAAGCCGCAGGGCTTGATTACTTCCTCCACGTCCGCCAAACTTGCCCCAGCCATAGCGCAAACATCGGGGTATTTGGCGAAAAGTTTCGGCGTGGTCATGTTCACTCGCTTGTCGGTGCACTGCGCGGCAAGGCGTGTGCTGACGAGTAGCTCAAAAGCGCTCCCGTAATTAAGCGTGCAGCGTGGGTCTGGATAAATTTTTTTAAAAGTTGCAATAATTTTATTACATTTTTCAATTTTATTCATAAAAACTCCTAAAATTAAACTTGTTTTTCTAAATTATATCATAAAT
>JAFRJS010000078.1 GCA_017432165.1 Clostridia bacterium
TCACCATCCGTTTTATTAATTTATATTAGCCCGTATTTTTTTAAGGTAGACTTAACTTTATATCTGTTTTCTTCGCTAAGTTCATAAAGTGGCATACGGCATTTACCGCAATTGAACCCCATCATATTCAGCGCTTCTTTTACAGGAATAGGGTTAACATCGCAAAACATTGCGTTCATGAGTTCAAGATATTTAATTTGCATTTTTGCACTAATTTTTGTGTCACCATTTAAAAAGCTTTTTATTAAATTATGGCATTCTTTTGGACATATATTTGAAAAAACCGATATTACACCAATTCCACCCAAAGATAAAATTGGAACTATTTGGTCATCGTTTCCGGAATATACAGCTAAATTATCGCCGCAAAGAGAAATAGTTTTTGCCACAGAAGATATATCCCCGTTTGCTTCTTTTACGGCGCATATATTTTCATGCTTAGAAAGCTCCAAATACGTTTCGGGTTTAATATTAACTCCCGTTCTTGACGGAACATTGTAAAGTATTACCGGTGTGCTTACATTATTAGCAATGAAATTATAATGTTCAATAAGCCCTCTTTGAGAAGTTTTGTTATAGTAAGGAGTTACTATCAAAAGGCCGTCTGCACCAAATTTTTCGGCGTGTAAAGATTTTTTCAAAACCGCTTCTGTATTATTTCCGCCGGTACCTGCAATCACAGGCACTCTGCCATTTACCTTTTTTATGGTAAACTCTATCACTTTTTCGTGTTCTTCTTCGCTTAAAGTTGCAGATTCGCCGGTTGTACCACATGTAATTATGGCATCTGTTCCATTATCAACCTGAAAATTAATAAGTTTTTCAAGCTCCTCGTAGTTCACACTCCCGTTGCTGTTCATAGGGGTAACAAGTGCAACCCCTGCGCCTTTAAAAATTGTTTTCTTCATAAAATTTACCTCCAATTAATTTTTACTTATAAATATATCCCTCACGGCAAAGCATTTCGGCAAGCAGTATTGCTCCTCCTGCCGCACCCCTTACCGTATTGTGGCTCATACATATAAATTTTATATCATACTGTTTGTCTTCTCTGACCCTCCCAACGGAAACGCCCATACCTTTTTCAAGATTTCTGTCAAGCTTTATTTGCGGCCTGTCTTCATCGGCAAAATAATGAATAAATTTCTTTGGAGAGCTTGGCAAATCTTTACTTTTTTCATGGACTTTAAAATTTTCCAGCTTTTTTATAAACTCAGACGGCGAAATCTTTTTTTCAAAAGATACAAAAACCGCCGCCGTGTGTCCGTTTGACACCGGAACACGCACACATTGCGATGTAATATTTATATTTTTGTTTAAATTTATTTTTCCGTTTTCTATTTTACCCCAGATTTTAAGCGGCTCAATTTCTGATTTTTCCTCTTCCCCGGATATGTATGGTATAATATTATCCACCATTTCCGGCCATGTTTTAAAGGTTCTACCCGCACCGGAAATTGCCTGATATGTACAGACCAAAACATCTTTTACCGCATTTTCAAACGCTGCGTGAATTGCCGGAACGTAGCACTGAATAGAGCAGTTGGATTTAACCGCTATAAAACCTTTTTTTGTGCCAAGCCGCGACATTTGATGCGGTATTATATCTAAATGATCCGCATTAATTTCAGGAATAATCATGGGAACGTCGCCCGACATTCTGTTTGCGCTGTTGTTAGAAATTACCGGGCATTCCAATTTTGCGTACATTTCTTCAATTTTTTTTATTTTTTCTTTTTCACATCCCAAAGCACAAAAAACAAAATCAACTTCTCCAGCTATTTTTTCCACGTCTTTTTCCACATCTAAGACAGTTATATTTTCATATTTAGCCGGCAAAGTTTTTTCTTCTGCCCACTTTTTATTTACGGCATCTTTAAATTTTTTTCCGGAAGAATTGCTGCTCGCCGCCAAAACTGTAACATCAAACCACGGGTGATTTTCCAAAAGCGTAATAAACTTTTGCCCTACCGTACCGGTAGCTCCTAAAATTCCAACTTTATACTTTTCCATAAAATTTTGAGCTTAAATCATGTGTTTTAATTAAATAAAATCAGCAAATAATTTTTTAGCTCTTTCCACCGCCTTTTATAAACTTAAATACTCCTACTAATAATATTTTATTTCGCATAGGTTGTTTTTGATAATATATGAATTTATAAGTTTATCTGATATAATAAACTTATAAGTATATTTTACAATTATTTTTGCATGGAGGAAAGTAAAATTTTGATAAACCCAACCAATATAAATGAAAACATGTTAACCAAAAAAAGTCAATTCTATTATGATTTGCCAGAAAATTTAATTGCGCAAAAACCCGTAGAGCCTCGAGACTCTTCCAGGCTGCTCGTTTTAAATAAAAAATCGGGGGAAATCTCGCATAAAAAATTCTTTGATATAATAGATCTTTTAAACCCCGGTGACTGCCTGATACTTAACAATTCAAAAGTTCTGCCGGCAAGACTATTTGGCAAAAACATATCCACCGGAGCGGTGGTGGAATTTCTTCTTTTAAAACAAATTCAAACAGGAATTTGGGAAACCTTAGTAAAGCCAGGCAAAAAAGCAAAACCGGGGTTCAAATTTTTATTCGGCGACAAAGAAAGCGTTTTTTTAGAAGCCGAGATTAAAGAAATTCTGCCTGACGGAAACAGAATTATAAAATTTGATGCCGTAACGAATTTTTTTGATAAACTGGACTCAATCGGGCAAATGCCGCTTCCACCATACATAAAAGAAAAATTAAAAGACAAAAACAGATACCAAACCGTGTACGCAAAAGACCTCGGCTCCGCTGCAGCACCCACAGCAGGGCTACATTTTACGCCGGAACTTTTAAAAAAAATCAAAGAAAAAGGTATAAATATAGGATTCGTTACACTACATGTAGGACTTGGAACATTTAGACCCGTAAAAGATGACGACATTTCAAATCATAAAATGCACTCGGAGTATTTTGTTATGCCCAAAGAAACCGCCGAACTTATAAACAAAACAAAAAAACTCGGCAAAAAAGTGATTTCTGTGGGAACCACAAGTTGCCGAGTTATGGAGTCTGTATTTAAAAAACTGGGTAAAATAGATTTTTACGAAGGAAATACGGATATATTCATCAGACCGGGATATGAATTTAAAGTAATGGACGGTTTAATTACTAACTTTCATCTACCCGAAAGCACTCTTATAATGCTGGTTTGCGCATTCGCTGGATATAACAACACCATGAACGCCTACAAAGTAGCAGTAAAAGAAAATTATAGGTTTTTCAGCTTTGGCGATGCAATGGCTATTGTTTAATATTTTTAAACACCTTCATCAAAGAATACGAATCACGATCTGTCCACTTTAAGTCATATATGCCTATTGTATCTTCGTCCGGCAGAGTTGCTATCCCAATGGCAAAACCTTCGCCACCACCAATAGGTTGTAAATAAACATAGAAATGGCCACCCTTACTATGACTAAGCATAAATTTAACATTATATTTCTTCCCGGTAAGATTATCAATATAACAAGCATTTTCAGCAGCAATTATATTAAATCTTTCTAAGGAATGTATGCCATCAAAAGCAGTTAAAAGCGGAATAAGCATAGCTTCGCAGAAATTTTCGTCTTTGGCTTCAAGGCCAAATTTTCTTAAGTTATCAAAATATCTTTTTATTTTTTGTTCATCATTAGTGATGTAGCACACATTACCGTCGCACTGATCTAAAATTTTAAAAATATCGTTTAAATCCATAAGCACATCTCTGCAGTTTTCATTTTTAGCACTTGCAAATTTATTACCAGCATTAGCATATATAA
>JAFRJS010000079.1 GCA_017432165.1 Clostridia bacterium
CATATTGTAAAAAATAGTAAATAGTTTATAATTATAGTTAATTTAAATTGATTAGATAAGTTAATTTAATAAAACAAGTGCATATAACCTTAATTTAAATGAAAGAGTTATTTAATTTACATTAAGATACGAAATTTAAATTTCCATATTGATTACTTGATGTATATCAGTTTAAATCAAATTTAAAGATTAATTAATTTTCTAAATTAAATATAAAAACTATAAAAACATTTAAATAATAAATGGAGGCATATTATATATTATGAAGAAGAAACAAATGCCTCCAATTCTATATTGGTTAAACAACTTAATAATTTTTTCTATTTTTTTCAAAAAAATAGAAAATTCTAAACTCGATGTAGATCTTTTAAAAAATTACATTATTGGTCTAAAATTATGTAATTTTAATAATTGCAGGTTGTGATGGATTATGTTTAGCCAAATAGCATCTGCAATTAATAAAATAGCAAAACCATGTGATAAATATGTAATTGGCGAAAACCGATTTGTTAGAGAAAGTAAATTCTCATTTAAAAAATATGTAACCTTCACATGCCTAAAAAAAGGCACATCCAACAGAGCAGACTTAGAAGATTTCATAGAAGATGACATAAACTCCGAAATAGATTCTTTATCAAGACAAGCATACTCCCAGCAACGAAAATTCATCAATCCACAAGTCTATAAAGATATAAGCACCCAATATTTAAAAGAAATCAGATACAAGGCAAATAATAACCTTTTAAAGAATTTTAAAGGAATGATGGTAGTTGCAGGAGACGGATCAGATTTCGAAATACCAAATTTCGAAGAAACAAGAGAGGAGTTTAATATAAAAGATGACTGTTTAAACTACAGAAAACCAGCAATGGCCAAATTTTCATCCATTATGGATGTTTTAAATGGATTTATATTAGATGGAATCATAGGCGACTATCATAATGGAGAATTGCCATTAATGCAGGAAAATATAAAAAATATACAAAATGTAATCAATCCAGAAAAGACTATTTTCCTTTTTGACAGAGGATATAATGCTTTAGCATTATATACTCAGTTAACATCATTAAATAGTTATTTCTTGGTCAGATTAAGAAGTAACACCTATAAAAAAGAAAGAAAATCAATCACAGAAAAAGATTCTGAAATAAAAATAAAAATCACAGGAAAAAGATTATCATTATTCAAAGATACAGATTTAAAAAAAGAATACAAAGGTGAAAATTACTTAAAATTAAGAATAGTAACATATACATTAGATAACAACGAAAAAGAAACTTTTTTAACAAATTTACCTCCAGAAACCTTCACTTATGAAGATATTTACAAACTCTATGGAATGAGATGGGGAATCGAAACAAACTACAATACAATGAAAAACAGACTAAATATAGAAAATTATAGTGGGAAAAAAAGATTATCAATAGAACAAGACATTTATGCAAAATTCCTTTGCTATAATATATTCCAATTCGCAGAAAGTTACTTAACAAACTTAATTAACTCGAAAAAAAGAAAAAAAGGAGTGAAACAAAAATATAAAATCGATCAAGCCCATTTAATCAGAAAATTAAAAAAATATTTACCAAAAATGATAAATAATCCAACACACGACAATGTGAGAAAATATTTAAAAAAACTAATCGATTCGTGCCTTAAATCGCCAAATAGAGACAAAAAATCCAAATCAAGAAAAAGAAAGAAACCTCAAATAAGAAAATTTAACATGAACTACAGACCAACATAAAAAAATATAAAAAAAAACAAATTTTTA
>JAFRJS010000007.1 GCA_017432165.1 Clostridia bacterium
AAATCCGATTTTTATTGTTGTGCCTGTTTTTGCAAGAAATTCATACGCCCTGCCCACATAATCAAATTGCTTTTCGTATGCGGCTGTTTGTTTGTCATATACTTCAAATTCGCTCGCCATAATTATTAGCTCCTTTCTTTTTTGTTGTGAAGGGGATAATTCTCAGTCAATCACTGCTCCGTTTAAAATCGTTTCTACAATCTCTAAAGCTATATCGTCGGCGTCAATCAGTATAGTATCAATCAATTCGTTTATGCGGTTATCCCTGTTTTCCATTTTTCAATTCTCCTTTATATAAACGGTATAGCTGTTTCGTTCAGCACGTTTTCGATTTTCTTTCCGAGTATGTGAGAGGCTTCGTTCCGTCCGTCGTAGTTATAATTATCAGACGCACACGTTAAAAGCCATTCAACGCAAAGTCTTGTAAAGTTCTGTTGAAGTGTTTTGTGTTCACGCTCCATAGAATTGCAAAATCCTTTATAGCTAAAAGAAAAACTGTTCAGCATACTTGATATTGTTTTTGCGTTTTCGTTTTCGTTTTTCATTTTTTGTTTTGCTCCTTTTTGATTTTTGTTTTTCGGATTGCCTCCCCTTACAATGGAAACGGCGGTTTTGACGATGTAAACCCTGCGGCAAAAAAACTTTTCAATTCGTTTTTGCGCGGAAATTAAAAAAGGCGTTTTCGTCAAAAGACGAAAACGCCCTGCGGTTATACATAACTTATATAAGGAATTTTTATCTTGTAATTCTAATTTATTGAGATATAACCGCTTTTTCATTTTACGAATTTTCTCGCAAGCTGTCAACAACTTTCTATTCTCTCGCCTTCACTTGCGGAAATAAAAAAAAAGGCAAGGGATAAAATCCCTTGCCCCTGTAAAGCAATATTGACAATCATCAACAAAAAAGATATTGCTTTACATTCTCATTTTATCAATTCCTTTTTAGGCTGTCAACAATGCGGTTTCGTCCTTATCAAATTCAGTTGAGCCGTATATATTCCTTATGTAGTTCATCGACCTCGGCTTATGTTTCTTGTATACTCCGTCCTCCGGATAATGCCAACTCCAAGCCTTTTTATTTCCGTTATAACGGCAGCCTAAAGCCTTTAGAGTATCTTTACACGGTTTCGTTTCACCGCTTATCCATAACCATCTTCCGCACAACTCGACAATTATATTTTCGATTTTAATTAGTGCGTACACTATATTTCTAAAATCGTCAGGCGTTTCACTTGTCGGCGTTTTTGCTTTATATGTTGTGCGCTGTTTCGTTTCGCGGTCAATGCCTTCGTGAATATCCTTCACTTTCTTAAAGAGAAAATCATATTCTGAATTTATTTCCTGCATATTAGCTGTTGCGTTTTCGTCTTTGCACCTGTCGGGATGATTAGCAAATACAAGTTTCTTGAATTGCTTTTTAAGTTCCTCGATTGTTTCCACGTTCTTAAACCAATTTAATTTCCTTTTTGCCATTTTGTTTTTACCCCTTTCGATTTTTTAATTTTGTTTTTCGGTTTTTGCTCCCTGTTTCAATGGAAACGGCGTTTTTCGTCATGTAAACCCTGCTTGCAAATTTATTTTCAGCCTATCAATCCTCGCTTTCCTTATATCGTTACGCTGTCCAAAAAAGCGTTTATCTTTTCAGCTTGATTTTCGTTTGCCTGTATCGCAAAGTGATAATCCGCAATCGCGCCGGATAACTCATAGTAAATATCGTT
>JAFRJS010000008.1 GCA_017432165.1 Clostridia bacterium
CAAGACGAGACCTACTGAACTAGCAACTGCTAAGCACAATAAAAAAAACCTCGCCTTTAGACGAGGTCATACGAATACTGTTAATGCTGCTGCAACTGCCGCAAAGACAGTTAGAATCAACATCAACCAGACAATAATCATGACGACTTTTTGAAAAGTCGTTTTTTGTTTCTTTTTATAAGCCATAAAGAGATTTTACCTTAAAATGACGTGTTTTTCAAGTGTTCGGTCAAATTAAAAATAATTTGACTTGTTCAAGAGCTATCAGCTTTATGTGCAGCCTACTCTAGCACCCTATCTAGCTAGGCAACTTAAACCACTTATGCCATCAGTCGCTTCTAAACACGCTAGTTAGCTAATCAAAAATAGCTAATAAGCGCATTATAAAAAAACGCCTGCCACAAGTGACAAACGTTGATTTATTTATATTTTAAAACTTAATTAAGCTTTGTTTGCTGAATTTAGCATCTCACAAAATAAAGATACTCAATGTTTGTTAAACTGAGGAAGAAAATCTATTTTTTCTAACATTATGTTCAAAAATTTTAATAATCTCAAAAAAGTACTAAATTACTAGTAATATACCCTGTACTGCAATTATTTTCCATCATTTATCTGAACTATCTTTGCTAAATTTTCTAATAATGGATTAAAATTAGTAAAGTCTATTTTTTTATAATCTCTAGAAACAATTTTTGATAATTCATTTTTTGCACCTTTATTTTTCTTATCAAATTCTTGTTCTTTTATAAAATCCTCTGTAAACAAATTTTCTATATCAGATTCTTTATCTGATTCTATTCTAGGGATAGCTAAAAGAAAAAATTTATCAACGTCATTGACCCTATTAAATAGTTCATCAGATCCTTTAAGTGTAATTTTTGTTTTATCCAATGAAGCAAAGTCTTTTTTTACAATTTCTTTTTTTAATTTACCATTCCCTGACAATCGTGATAGTGGTTTTCCTTCTTTCTCCTCATTATCTAACAATAATATAGTAGGATGTTTACTAATTAGTGAATCGGAAGGAAATAAATATTGAGGGGTTAGTACTCTCAATATACCTCCACCACTTGGTATAATATTTAGCAAATATCTATTTAATTTTGAATAATTATAAAAAGATATTTTAAAATTAAACTTACCTTGTACTTTTTCAACTAAGTTAGGAAATTCAAGAAATAAATTTTTAATTGCTGCTTTCAAATACAGTATATCTGTTTTTCCTTCTGTTAAAATTATGGGCTTCTGGTTTGCTATGAATGTTGAATAATATAAAAATTTACTATATGCTTGTTCTCTAGCGCTAAGATAATCATAACCAACCTTATATCCATATTTTCCAAGCTCTTTTCCTTTACTGCCATTGACTGCAAAAGTATGGTATTTACTATTATAAGTAATTTGTAGCGGTGCAATTACACTATCTTTTTGATTTGTTTCTAATGGTTTTTCATTAGCTGGAGTAAAAATATTTTCTGGTTCTTTAGCTTCATTCTGTTTAAAAAATATCTTATTATTGTATTTTTCTAATTGATTAATATAATTAAATCTTCCTAGAATCTGTTTATAAGTTGCCTCTTGACCATTTATTTCGCAAGTTCCAGTTAAGTAATATTTTCTAGCCATAGCTTTTGTAGAATCAAAATATTTTCTCGAAACATTAACTTTTCTATTGACTGTGAGACTTGTCACTTCTTGTCTTTTATCTTTTCCATAAATACGTGTTTTGCTATGTTGAAAATTAAATCCTGCTCTAGTTACTTCACTTCCTAATTCCTGACCAACAACAATTTTCTCACCATTCCAATGTGCAATATTCTCTGGAAACATCATAAGATTAGTAGAAAAAGTGATATCATCTGCATATCGAGAATAATGACATTTATTTTTTCTCGCTAATTTTCCTAATCTTATGTCCAAAATTTGACAAATAAAGTTACTTATTATCGGAGAACAAGGTGATCCTTGAGGTAATATACCCTTATAGCAAGCAATTTTAGCAATAAGGGTTGCGATTTCTTCAGATAATTCAAAATACTTATTCTTTATAAAATAATTTCTTACACGTCCAAATGTAATAGATGGAAAAAAATTTTCCAAATCTATGTTTAACACATATCTCTTATTTCTATGCTTTTTTGCATTGGTAATAATAGATTTTTCTTTCAAATATGCATTTGCATAATTATTTTTTTCACCATAAAGTTCTTGATAACAATCGGAAAGAAAATCTCCAAGTTTTTTTTGGATTTTCTTTAAATCATCCTGAGGAGCCAATATGTCTCTTTTTCCACCAGATTTCTTAGAGATTTTAAATTTACAATATTTTTTTTCGTCTGGTATACCAAAAATGACTTTCAAATATTCATTTTTTGTTCCCTCACCGGGAAAAAGAATATTTAGAAAATCAATTCTTGTTGTACAATTTTTTAATTTAGATAATGTTTCTTTCAATGGATAAAATACTCCTGAGCGTAGCGAATGCCGTATAAGCGAAAATTGCCAACTACTTATACGCCTAGTAGATGATATTCAGGCCGAAACCCTTCCAACATTTTTATTACTTATGGGGATACCCCATAATAAAATCTATTATTATCCCATACAAAATCTAATTTGTACATATTCTAAGTATACCATAATTTTTTTATTAAAAAAATTATTTTCCTGAAGAAGTAAGCAAAAAGATATATAACCTTCACCTTTCTATCCTTAAAATTCATCTAACATGGCCTCTTTCTACTACGTTGTAAGTAGTAGAAAATGTAAATATAAAAAAACGCCTGCCACAAGTGACAAACGTTGATTTATTTATATTTTAAAACTTAATTAAGCTTTGTTTGCTCACAATCTAAGATTGCTTCGCAGAAATTAATTATGCTTTGTTTGTTCGATATCAAAAGATATCTCACAGATTTAATTAAGCTTTATTTGCTGAACCGAAAACGTCGATACGTTCTTCAACTGAAGCAGTGATTGCATCGAAACCAGGTTTCAAGAATTTACGTGGGTCGAAGATTTTTTTCTTCATGTATTCAGCTTCGTTAGCGTTAAATTCTGCTACGAATTCGCGAGTTGCTTTTGCAAAAGCAAGTTGACACTCAGTGTTAACGTTGATTTTAGCAACACCGTTAGCGATTGCTTCGCGGATTTGA
>JAFRJS010000080.1 GCA_017432165.1 Clostridia bacterium
AAATCAAGAAATAGGGAAAATAAGTCGTGATTTAAAAAAGCTTGCAACAGACTTAAATGTTCCTATTTTGTGTCTTTCACAGCTTAATCGTACTTCGGGAGAAAATCAAAAACCTTCGCCGTCTGAAATACGTGATTCGGGAGAAGTAGAGCAAAATTGCAATAAACTTATGCTTATGTGGTGCGTGTCAAAGAATGAAGGTTCTAAAACTATCGGTCTTGACGTTGCTCTTAACCGCAGAGGTAGTACAGGAACCGTCTTACTTAACTTCTGCGGTGATAGAATGAAATTTACCGAGCTTGAAACAAAATACCAAGAAAAAGAATCCTCCGGTCAAAATTCTGACTGGAGGCAAAAGTATTATTCTAAAAGCTAAAAAGTTAACAAACTATTTTAAAATTGCTTGTTTTATATTTAATTTTGTATCGGTATGTGATATAATAAATTTGGAGAAAATGGTAAATTTTTCAAATTAAATTTAAAGTCAAGGAGAAAATATGTTTACGCCAGAAATAAATAATATGCCGGAATCAGCAATTTATAAAAAGGTTTCAATTGATGAAGAATTACGAGAAACAATAAATAGGCAAGCCGTAAATTATAATATTGCTCCACACCCAATTAATGAAATTCTGGATAAAGCTAAAAATTATTATGAATCACGATTTGCATATATTACGTCTGCGTGGAAACTATGGTATGATGATTATCCACAAGCATGTTCTGTGTGGGCATTAAAGGCAATAAAAAACGAAAATCCCGAAGAAAATAACTTATATTTAGAACTAGAAAAATGTAAAAAAAGTGGGAAATCTAATCACCGAATTAATGACATAATTAATATGCTTAGTACGGAAAAAATATTTGAACATTCTATTAGAAATAACAAGGGATCTCATACTTTACATGAAGTGTTTTTAAAATTAAACAATGATCAAGTGAGCAGACTAAAAGAATGTATTTTAAGATTAAAAAAATATTGTGACGCAGAGGGAATAAAGTCTATTCTTCAAAGTGCTAATAAAAATGATATTAATTTGTTAATAGATTTTGATGAAAAAGATAAAGAAATTTCTTTTCATCTTGCCGATTATTTTATAAAAAGATTAGAATTAATAACATTGTATATAAAGCAAGTTGCGGAAACGGAATATAATGGGAAGAAGTTTTGGGGAAAATATTGGATACGTTCAACAGGGTCTGACTTGCACCATGAAGGGCAACATGCGTTGTTTTTGGTGAATAAACAAAACCGCAAAGGAAATAAAAATGATTCCAGAAAAAAAGCAGGTGCAGTTACTAAAGTTTATAAACCACATGATTTAAGTGCCGATAATGTAGTTGTTGGGAATAATGGTATGCTTGCTAAATTAAATAATATGATAAATACTAAGGATACTATTCTTAAAGGTGAGAAGCCGTTTGCAACGATGAATATTAGTGTAAAAAATCATACAGAAGAATTTATTATAAAAAAAGATAAAATGACTAAGGAAGAAGCTAAAAAGTATTTTTTTCGAGCGGGTATGTTAAAAGTAATTACAGATGCCATGGCTGTTATTGATTTACATCAAGATAATATAATGCCTATTTTAAAAAATATGCCTTTAATTATTGATGCTGAAATAGATTTTTTTCAATATACAAATTCCTGTTTAGAGAATCTTGCTTTGAAAAGGGATAAACACGTAAAAAGAATTTCGAATTCTAGTTTCGAGGTAGAAGAAGAGAAGAAAAGATCGGGGAAGTTATTTAGTAACGAAAATTCTATTTACCATAAGACATATGAGGAAGGATATAATTT
This sequence comes from Clostridia bacterium, assembly GCA_017432165.1. Taxonomy (GTDB): domain Bacteria; phylum Bacillota; class Clostridia; order Oscillospirales; family Acutalibacteraceae; genus UMGS1491. The sequence continues at coordinate 1,805 of JAFRJS010000080.1, forward strand.
TATGGTGTACCAGATGTATGAAAATAAAGATATATTTACTGATCTATATGCGGATCAACTTGAAAACGTTAATAAAGTTCGTATTATACCTTTAGGGACAGATCTTCTTGCAGGAATTTTACAAAAAGTTATTATTAAGGGTACTACAAATGACGATTTAAATGATTTATCGGAATACATTAATGAGCAATTAGATAACGTTAACGAAGAAAAATTTATATTTAGAAAGGATAATAGTTTAAAAGTAGATATACAAACAGAACAATTAAAAAATGCAATAAATGAAACATTTAGAAATGGTACAATTATTGCATTATACGTTGCTATGGATGGGAAAATATATTTGGATAACACTGAGATAGGTAAAATAGTAACTTTACAAGGTAATTTTGATGTTGATAAAGATATAATCATTGATGTTATGAAAAACAGTTTTTTGAGAATAATTGATCAGCTTTATAATAAAATGTTACTTGATGAGTCAGGTTTATCTCAAATTGAACTATTTAATTAAAGAGAAGCTATAAACAAAACTTATAATTGATGAAAATATGTTTTTAGAGGGCGTGTTTGTAGTAGTATTGTTATTATTGTTATTTTGAGTTTCAGAAAAATGAATATTGTTACAACCGTTAAATGCGTCTTCCCCAAGAAGTACATTACTTGATAAAGTAAGATTTAATTTTATACAATCTTCAAATGCACAATCTCCTACTTTCTCTAATGTGTTGGGCAGAATTGCTGTTTCTAAATTGAGACAATTTGAAAATGAAAATGCGCCAATACTTTTTAAATTTTTAGGGAAAATAAAGCTTTTTAATTTTGAGTTTCCTCGAAAAAGAGCAGGTGGGATATTTTCTACGTCTACATTAAAAATATTAACCGATTCGCATTTATAAGATAGTACTGATAGATCCATGAAATCTAGAGTACTTAGTGCGCCTGTAACTATAATATTTTTATACTTATCGTGTGGCGTTGTATATCCTTCTAATAGTTCCCCTGGAGTTTTATTATGAATAGTAAGTGTTTCGTTTTCAATTTTGCATAAAGCATTTACAGAATTAGAGTTAAAAACTAATCCTAAGATTACGAATAATGCGACTGGTAATAAGGTTTCAAAAAGTTTATTTTTCATGGTTATACCTCCTTGGAATGGGTAAAATATATTTTGTTAACTGTTAAATTAACACACTTGTATAGTATCATAATTTTTGTTAATAGTCAAATTTTGGAAGACATATAAAAGCATAAAATTTATCATGCAGATCTGGTAAATATTTTTGGGAAGTGGTATTGTGAACAATAGAATAAAGTTTTTAAAGAATAATCTAATTAAAAATTTTTAATCGATTTCATTAAAACCAACTATAAATAAAATCTATAACTGATGAAAACACATTTTTAGATGGCGTATTTGTAGTAGCGTTGTTATTATTTTGAGTTTCAGAAAAATGAACATTATGACAACCATTAAAAGCGTAATTACCAAGAAGTACGTTATTCGATAAAGTAAGATTTAATTTTCTGCAATATTCAAATGCACACTTCTCTATGCTTTCTATTGTACTTGGTAAGTCTGCTTTTTCTAAATTATAACAATTTGAAAATGAAAACGCACCAATATGTTTTAGATTTTTAGGGAAAATAAAACTTTTTAATTTTGAGTTTCCTCGAAAAAAAGCAGGAGGAATGTCTGTTACGTCTACATCAAAAATATTAACCGATTCGCATTCGTAAGATATCATTGATAGATCCATGAAATCATCTTTAGACATGGGACCTTTGACTATAATGTGTTTATAATCGTCATATGATGTTTTGTATTTTTCTAATAGTTTTCCAGGGATTTCATTATGAATTATGAGTGTTTCATTTTCAATTTTGCATAAAGCATTTATAGAATTAGAATTAAAAACTAATCCTAAGATGACGAATAGCGCAACTGGCAATAAAATTTTAAAAAATTTATTTTTCATGGTTATACCTCTTTTTTATAATAATCAGTAAAATAAAATATTTTACATAGTACCATAATTATTATAAATAATCAAATTAGTATATAAAAAGTGATTTGTTGGAAAAGCATTTTAATATATAAAATAAAAGTATAGAGAATACTTATATTGACAAAATAATGATTTTTTTCAATAATGATAGTGAAAAAAGCAAATAGTATGCTGTCTGATTTTTTTAAATGGAAAAGAGTGATTTTATGAGGAACAGATTATTTATGTTATTAGCTTTTATTTTTTGTTTTAGCTTTATAACCGTATGTGCTAAAAACACAAAATATGAAGAAGATGGCGATACAGTTATAATTCAGAATGACAATTTTGGGAAATTTGATTTAGGCTGTCCTTTTAATGGAAACTGTAAAAATATAATAGTAAAAGGAAATTTGAATTCTGACGATTTAAGATTGCTGTGCATGTGTTCTAGAGAATGTGAGACGTTAAATCTTTCTGATGTACATGTAACTGATAAAACAGAAATACCAATGTGGTGTTTTATCGATGTGTATAATTTAAAAGAAATTAAGCTTCCTGATGGACTTAAAAGTATAGGTGATTACACATTTTGTAATTGTGTTTGTTTGGAAAACATACATTTACCTAATGGTTTAAAAAAAATTGGAAGTAGATCATTTCAAAATTGTCCAAAACTCAAAATGGAAATTCCATCAACAGTGGAAATTGGAGAACGAGCATTTCTTGGTTGTCCAAACGTTGTCGTTTCAAGGCGGTTAGATTCAGAACTATCACGTAAAAGTTATTTTAGTTTTTCGTCCATATTAAGCTGGGTGGGCTTATAAATTTTAAATAAATGTAGAGAACTACTTTGTATAATAACTATTTATATATCCTTTCTTTAGTAGGGTGTCCTAAAAATTTTAGGCACTCTATTTTTTTACAATTATCCTACAAATAGAATTAAAGTGATGGATACTTGTAAAAAATTAGCATACTAAAAATGGTACATAAGTATAGGAAAAGCTATACCTATGTGCATTTTTTAAAACTAATGTTTTTTGCTTAGATGTTTGTGAAAAGTTAAAAACTCAATCTTTGTTCTAGCAAAGTATATCTTTTTTCAGACTCGTTATTGCTGATAGCTTTGGAAATGGCATATTTGTTTCCAACTAAAATACAAACCTTTTTGCCCCTGGTAACACCTGTATAGAGCAAATTTCTTTTTAGCATAATGAAGTGAGATGTGGTCATTGGGATAATGACAATCGGATATTCAGAACCTTGCGATTTATGAATCGTGCAAGCATACGCAAGGGTTATTTCTTCAAGTTCACCGATTTCGTACTTTAAAATCCGTGAATCAAAATTAATTTCAAGGGTTTCGTTTGCCTCGTTAATGCTACAAATTTTTCCAATATCGCCATTGAAAACGTCTTTATCGTAGTTATTTTTAATTTGCATAACTTTGTCATTAAGTTTGTAAGTAATTCCGCCGCGTTTAAGTGAAACGCCGGTCTTGTTTAGTTTTTCTTGTAAAACTTTGTTTAAATTATCTGTTCCTAAAATTCCTTTTTTCATTGGAGTTAAAACCTCTATATCAGAAATAGAGTTTACTTTGTAATACTTTGGTAGCCTTTTTGAGTAGAGATCTACTATCAAATCAGCACATTTTTCATCGTCATTTTCTTCAATAAAGAAAAAGTCTGAATTTTTAGATGCCTTAAGTTCGGGGATTTTACCGCTGTTTATTTTGTGTGAGTTTAAAATAATATTGCTTGTTTTTGCTTGACGGTATATTTTTTGAAGCTTTACAACAGGCACTGCACCTGAATTTATTATATCTTTCAAAACATTTCCGGGCCCTACAGACGGAAGCTGATTTACATCGCCAATTAAAATTATTTTGGTATTGCTGTGAACAGCTTTTAGAAGATTGTGCATAAGAATTAAATCTATCATTGAAGCCTCATCAACAATCAAAACGTCTCCCGAAAGCTTGTTTTCTGCATTTTTGGCAAAACCGCCTTCTCTTTTAATTTCTAATAGTCTGTGGATGGTTTTGGCTTCCGTTTTGGCAGTTTCACTCAATCTTTTTGCGGCTCTTCCCGTAGGAGCAGCCAAAAGTACTTTTTTGCCGAGATTTTTAAAAATTTCAATAATTCCTTTAGTGATGGTTGTTTTACCAACTCCGGGGCCACCTGTGACGACTGAAAAGTTCGAATTAAATACAGTTTTTATTGCTTCTTTTTGAAAATCGTCGTATTTAATTTTATTTAGTTTTTCAGCATTTTTGATTTCTGATTCCAATTTTTCGTCGGGCACTTTTTTAAAATTAGGGTAAGAAATAATATCTTTAATTTTTTTGGTAAGTCCGATTTCTGCACGGAAAAATGAAGGAAGATAGACTTTATTTTTATCTTCAACGATAAGTTCATTATTTTTAATCAAAGAATCATAAGTTATAACAACTTTAGAATCTTCAATACCGAGTATTTTTGAACATTTTAACACCATTTCATCAAATGGAACATAACAGTGACCTTCTGAATTCGCAAGATATTCAAGAGTATAAAAAATTCCTGCTCGGCATCTTGTGAAAGATTCGTTATCTATTCCAAGCTTCTCGGCTATCGAATCTGCCGTTTTAAATCCTACTCCATAAACTTCGTCCATGAGTCTATATGGATTTTCTTTTATTTTTTCTATGCTTTCTTTTCCGTAAACTTTAAAAATTTTTTGACCGAGCGAAGTGGAAATTCCAGCACTGCTTAAAAACATCATTAAATTTTTAACATCTCGCTGTTCAGAATAGCTTTTTGCGATACTTTCTGCCTTTTTCTTGCCAAGTTTTGGGATTTCCAGAAGTCTTTCAGGATTATGCTCAAGTATGCTAAGCGTATCCGTTCCGAAAGTTTCTACTATTAGTTTTGCAAACTTTGGGCCTACGCCTTTGATAAGTCCGCTACCGAGATATTTTTCAATTCCGTAAACATCGGAAGGCAATGTTTCTTCCCAAGAAGTTACTGAGAATTGTTTCCCAAATTTTTTATTTGTGGTAAAATTTCCTTTCGCAGTAATAACGCTTCCGACATTGATATTTGAAATATTACCGACAACAGTAACTAGATTTCTGTATCCGTTTGCCTTTATTTTTATAACGCTAAAGCCCTTTTCTTCGTCTGTGTAGGTTACTCTTTCAACTACGCCGCTTATTTCTTCCAGAGTAATGCCTCCTTAAAAAATAACCGTACAACTTTGTATACCGCAAGTAAATTAGTTTATACGGTTTTGTTTTTTATAATTTATTATTGTATCATATCTATACCCAAAGTATTGTTCAAACAATTAGGTAGACAGTATTTTGCTTATAAGTTCTTGTACAATTTCTAAGCTTTCGGTCAAACTCGCTTCGCTTGTGTAATCAAACGTTTTCTTATATCTATCCCATAAGTCAGCAATTCCACTATCTTTTGATATTTTTTCGAGTATTGTCTTGTAATCGTCTAAGAGATACAATGTGTTTCTCTTTTCTAGTGTTGCAGTTATAGCATTTTTTAAATCAGTGGGATTTATTTTATCAACGTACAATTTGTGAAGTATATAAATATCGTAAAAATCTCTTGCTCTTGTGTTTGCTATGGATCTTGACAGTATTGTTTCGATTTTTTCAGCTAATATAGTTTCTAAATTGTAAGCAAGAACATTTATTTTCTTATCTTCAAATAGTGATGTGAAACTATAATTTATTTCTCTTGGAGTAATTTTATCTCCCGTAGTCATATCAACACTAAGCGGTACTTTTAGCGGTGGATAAAGTCCGTTTATTTTCACTCTTATTCCGGGATAATCGTCTTTTTCTCTGATATCTTCAAGACCTAATACCTCAAATTTAATGTTGTCGCTTAAATCTATGGTGCACACTTCATTAAGAACATTATTTAAAACTTCTTTATCTAAATCAATTCCCTTTATAGTGGTATCTAAATCCATTGTGGTTCGTGAATCTATCCCAACTATTGCTGAGATTAGAAATCCACCTTTTAAGATAAAATTATTTTTGTATTTTGATAAAGATATTCTTTCCAGTAACCGCTCAAGCATATAGTTTTGCATTACGAGTTGTGAAGATATGTGCTTTTCTTTAGCTTTATTTTTGATATACGCTTTTAAACTCATTGAATTCTTGATTTCTTTCATAATAGCACCTTTAAATAATTTGAGATTTTGTTTTTTACTTTTATTTTCTCTGCATATTCTAATAGCTTGTTTATATTGCATTTATCGGAAGTTATGTAGCGTTTTATAGCATCATTGATAATTTGCACATCATAGTTGGCTTTTAGAATGTCGCAGAGAGTGTGCTCTATATCATAGACTCTTATATTGTTATTGCAAGGTGATTTTTTGTTTTCTATACCAAACTCAAAAACCTCTTTCATTAAATATCTAACTTTCAAGTTATCTTCACTTTTTCTAAAATGATACTTTTGAGGGAAACTCATTTCATATACTATCGGGGCTCTATCAGTTAATCCATGTATATAAAGTGCCGTACCATGTGAAAATATTCCTTTCGGATAATTGCAAGCCAAAACATACATTTCGTCCTCAAAAGTATCGGGTAACATATAAATACCTCTTTTGATTTTGATGAGTTCACCTTTTTGTTCCATTAACGAAAGATAAGTTCGAGGTATATTAGCACTAGTTGCTTGTGAAGAAGTTATCATTCCTCCGTTTTTGTTTGTAAGTTTTAACAATTTTTTTTTATAGTCCATTACAATCACCTCTTTTTACAAGTATCCATTAGATTATATCAAATTAATGGATACTTGTAAAGACTATTCATTTCAACTCCAGATTTTATGTACTATACAAACATTGAAATTTTGTTTATTGCTCAATTTAGCATATTAATAATCTTCTTTCTGTTAGTTAGTCTTTCTTGCCAGTATTACCTCGTTAATACTGATTTTATAAATACCCATAAGCTTAATGATAGTGAATATCGTTGGTATATTTATTCCGTTTTCATAGTAGCTCAGGCTTGAACGGTTAAGGTTTGTTAGTTTGGATACAGTATATTGAGTAATTCCTGATTTTGTTCTTGCAGTTTTTAAATTTTCTCCAAGTTCTTTGCTGTCTTTTATGTATTTTGTGGTTACCAATTTTTATCACTAACTTTCATTAAAAAATTTTTATTTCGGCAAGCTTATGAATTTAAGCTCATAACTTGCCATTTTTTCTACTTATCAGTATTCGTACGCAAATAAGATTGTGGTGGCGCTTCTGTCATGTTCCGTAATTATATAAACTTTACCTTCGGACGTATCATAAGCTGCAAAAATTCTGCCGTCGTCTGTTTTGACTGCATTGTTGTTCATTTCTTTATCTTCTTGTGATATTTGCCCCCAGTCGCAAGTAATATATTTTTGAAGGCAATTTGTTATTTCGTTTGCAAATTTTTTATTTTTTGAAATGGTGCTATGTATTTCTTTTGTGGCTACTGTTTTTCCTAAAAAATAGTTTATCATTTTGTTTGTTCTCCTTTGCATTAATTAGTTTTTGATTGTGTTTCTTCTTGTGTTTTACTCCTCAAATTTCAAAATCTATTTTTTAAGGCGGCTATTTTGCTATACTCTTAAATAATCCGCCTTAAATCGTTTAACTTTGTTTTTTAAATAGTGGTTTAATTGTCTTGTTCAGGTTCGGTTTTGGATTCATCAAGTGTTTTTATAATTGCTTTAAGTGCGTACTTTGCGTTATTAGTTAATTGTCTTTGCCAGCAACTGTTTTTTGGACTCCACCGAAAACCATATTGTTTTAGAATGTCTCTCGTTTTTTGATCTGGTATACCTTCAAAAATTAATTGTAACCGCATTAATTCCTTATTTTCGACTACTTCAAAATATTTTGTTTTATATTCTTGTGTCGGTTCTTCTTTATCTTTTTTGAGCTGTTCAAGTCTTAATTTTAACCGCCTTATTTCTTGGTTGTTGTTGCTTAGATAAAATGGCGGATTTGGTGTGTTATGATATAGGGGATCGCCTTTTATTTGGCTATCAATTCTTTTTGCTTCCTCATCGTCTAAATCTGCATAACCAACCATTGTTTTATGTTTCCTATAATATGCATTTTGTTCTTTCATTCTTTGCTGACATTTTTCTTTTGCTTTGATTTTTTCTTCAAGCCTTGTAATTGCTTCATCATCGCTTGATTTTATGATGTGACTTCCATTAGCAATTGACCTTATCTTGCTTTCAATATTCATAATTTCGTTATACTTTTTCATGTGATTGTCGAGCATATCAATTTGCTTTTGCTTTTTTCTTATCGGAAAATTTCCAGCTCCTGTGATAAGTATTGAAGGACAATAACATTTAATTTCATTGTATCTGTTGACCCAGTCGGCATAATTTTTTGAAAATTTATCGACTAAATTATCAATTCTTTCTTTTGCTTCTTCAGTTCTGCACCTCTTTTTCTGCTCCTCTGCAAAACTGATAATTTCATCAACTGTGTTTTTATATCCTTGTGTTTCGCTGTTTTCCTTGTAATCGTCATAACTGCTCATTTCTTTGGCTCTTTTTGCGGTTTCTTCGTTTATTTTATAGTACATGTGTTTTACTCCTTAAAAATCAAAATTTTAAAATGTTTTACTTTTTAAGGCGGTTAGTGTATTATTAAATTGTAACCGCCTTTTCCTTGTCTGGTGTGTTACATGTCGCTTGCTTTCGTTCCCGTTAGCTTGCGACTTTTTTAATTTCAATCATAGAGTCATCATCTCCTTTAATTAGTCAAGTTTAAAGTTTTTTTATTTCTTTAATTAAATTGTCTAATATTTCATCAGTCAAAGTAGTCTTTTCATTCCAGTATTTTTCCGCCGTTTGGCATCTTGAAATCAAATAACTTGATACTTCAAGGACTATAACCACAATTAAGCGGTCGGGATTATCAAAAACATCAAGTAAAATTTTATTTGCATAGTCAGAATCAAATTGAAATTTTATTTCTTCCGCTATTTCCCCGATATGCTCAAAATTTTTGTTTACCCATTCTTTAGCGGTATAATTATTGCAAAAATATGCTCCGTTTACGTTTTCAGATTCAAAAAGTGTATAACCCAAATCGCATATATATTGGTTTTCTTCATATCCTTTTAAGTCTGCAAGTCTTTCTATGATTTCCCCCTTTACAAATTCTTTAATTGGATTGTTTTTTAAATAGCTCATCTTTTGAACTCCTTTTATAATGGTATTTGTAGGAATTTCTCACTATCTATATTATACTATGTATTACATAGATTTTCAAGTATTTTCTTGCTTTTTTATAGTAGAACAAATATGTATTACATATATTTATTTTGTGCAAAATAACGAATACTTGAGAATTCTTAGGTCATTTGATAAAATATATAATACATAGATATTAGGAGGGTAAAAAATGGGAGTAAGTAAAGCACAAAAAAATAGTGCAAAAAAATATCAAGATTCAAATTGTATGCGTATAAGCTTGATTTTAAGTAAAGAAGTGGGCGAAATATTACTTAATCACATAGCTAAAAAAGGAAGCACAAAAAACGGATTTATTATTCAGGCGATTAAAGAGAAGATTGAGAGAGAAACAGGGGAAAATTTTCAAGACCTATTAGCACAAATGCAGACAGCCGAAGAAGGCAAAATAGTAAAAAGTGCGGAAGATTCAACGACCGAAAAAGGCGGAGAATAAGCCAAAAAAATCAAAAAAATAAATGCCGACTAATTGCATAAGTCAGCATTCAAGCGGTTTTCATGGGGGATAGTTTACATCAAGCGGAGCGGAAACAGTGCAGAAAAAACAAATAGTTACCCCACAACAATCTCCCCAAAAATCCCCAAAAAACATTCTAAAAAGCTTCAGTATAATGAGCCAAAACTAACTCAAAATACTGAAGCTATTATTTTTTTGTTATTTAAAAAGATTGTAAAATATCAGTTCTTATGGCGTTTTCACAGAGCTTATGAATTTATTATATCTAGAAATATAGGTTTTATGCGATGAATTCTAACAATTGTGTGGTTATGTACAGAGCGTATTTTAATCAATTTATGGCAAGTGATAATTTTTTTAGTTTCGAATGTGTGAAATGTGATGTTTTCTGATTTTTAGGTAGATGTTAGTAGTTTTTTGTCGAGTTGAATACAGTTAGCTTTTTTTAATTTTATAGAAAATTCAAGATACTATTTGCTGTATAAAACAGTCCAAGTTAGAGTTAAATAGCATTTTGGATAATAATAATTTTTTTCAAAATATCTTACTAAAGTTTAAAGAAAAAGATACTACTGCAGGTGTAAAAATGTATGACAATAAGGCTTTAAGCAAAAAGCCTCTGATCATTCGTGAAAATATAGCTAAGGAAATTGCTGATACGTTAACACGAGCAGAAAAATTTACAAAAGAAGTAATTTTCTATCATATGTACGGACAAGCGGGAATTGGCAAGAATACCTTAGTGAAAAGAGCTGCCAGTCTACTTAAAAGAAAATTAATGACAATTGATTTAAAAGCACTCAAAGATAATTATTCTAAAGATTGGAGTAATACTTTCTATGATATTGTCAGTAAAAATGAAAGTTCTGAGGATATCTTATGTCTAGATAATTTTCAGATGTTTTTTGATAAAGGATATGAAAATAAAAGAGATGCTTTTGCGGTAATAGAAATAGTAAAGCAGTTTTTTCGTATGGTGTTTGTATTATCAGATAACAAAATAAACGACAAAGAATTCGAAGAAAAATATTTTTGGTTCAGTGAAAATATATCTGACCTCAGTAGTGAAGAAAACTTTAAAATGTGGCAAAATTTTATGCCGACAATTAAGGATATAACTGACGAAAAGCCTGAGGAAATAGCAAGCAAATTTTCTTTTACTCCAAAACAGATTGAAGGAACTATCAGGTTTGCTAAAAAAGAATATTTAAAAAATGGCGAAAAGAAACTCTCAAAAGAACAATTTCAAAAATGTGCTTACAGCCAAGTTATTAGTACTCTTGGAGAAAAAGCGAAGTTAATTACCAAAAAGTACACGTGGGATGATATGGTAATAGATAACAAGACTAAGCTAGAGCTCCAAAACGCTTGTGAGCGTATTAAATATAAATATAAAGTTTATGATGCTTGGGGACTTGGTGATAAGCATTCATATGGTCATGGCCTTAGTATGATATTCTACGGCAGTCCAGGTACCGGAAAAACCATGGCTGCACAAGTAATTGCAAGCGAACTTGGAATGGATCTTTACAAAGTTGATACCGCAAGAGTTGTTTCAAAGTACATAGGTGAAACTGAAAAGAATTTAAGAGAAATTTTTGAAGAAGCACGTAAAAGTAACGTAATTTTACTTTTTGATGAAGCTGATTCTTTATTTTCGAAAAGAACTGATATCAAAGATTCACACGATAGAAATGCCAATATAGAAGTTTCGTTTTTACTCCAGCAACTTGAAGATCATGACGGAATAACAATTTTGACGACTAACAAAGATCAAAATATAGATGAAGCGTTTAATAGGCGAATAACTTTTAAAATATCTTTTTCAAAACCTTATCTTGGCGTAAAAGGAACGGATGAATACTCAGAAAACTATGAATTAATAAAAAGTCTTTGGGAGAAATTTCTTAATAACGGAAAAATACCTTTGGCAGATGATATTGATTATGACTATTTAACAACACACTTTAATGTTACAGGTTCGGATGTGCGCAAAACTGTTACTACAGCGGCATTTTTAGCGTGCAAAGAAAAAAGTGACAAGCTTTGTTTTAAACATATTTTGAATGCTTTAAAGACAGGACTTAAAAAACGTAAAGATGATTTTGGTCATGAGTATCACACTTTTGTAGATGAAATATTTAAAGAAAAATAGTATTTTTCACAAATTCAAAAGTTAGGCAGGTAATAATGTGAGGAAAGTTTATTGTTATGCGGAAAAAGAAGAAAAGCCTGAGGAAATAGATTACTCGGGAGACATAGTTCAAGACCTAAGTAGTTTAGATATTTCAGATCTTAAAAATAGGAGTTTCTTTTTTATAGGTGGAGAAATAATTGAAAATCCATATTATGAGCCTTCTGAATATATGAAGCGTGTATATGCGGCAATAGATGCGCAATATGAGAAATTTTATCGATCAGATAAAGATAAAAAAGATTCTGACGAAAAAGACGATGTCAAAGATGCTGAAGAGGAAACAAATGAGCAATCGTCTGACGACGAAATGCCTGACTGGATAGCGGAAATGCCATACGGAGAACTTATTAAAAGATTTCCGGGTGGTATATCGGAGGCGTTGGAGTATGCAAAAAAAGAAAAGGGACTTTCAGTACCGGAAGTACACTATGATTCACCTGAACCTGAAAAACTGGGCGTAAAGGCTTTTACTAAGAATGCAGAGATATATCTAGCGCCGGGCGAAGGAGAAGAAACACTTAAACATGAACTTGGCCATGTTATTCAGCAGAAGAAAGAAAAAATACCTGCTACAACCAAAATTGGAGAGCAGCAGGTAAATCTCGATCCAAAACTTGAACAAAAAGCCGACGAATTTGCCGAACATATCGAAGATCACATTCTTGAAATTATCTCTAACGAATCTACTAATACTGAAACCAAAAATATAGTACAATTTGCGCCTATTAGCGATGAAGATTTACGTAAAAAAATATTAGAGGAAGCCAGAAATCTTGCAATACCTAATATGCACACATTAATAGCTCTAAAATTAGATGATATTGTAAAGGAGTTTAGAAAAAAAGAATCTGACACAGGAAAGCATTTAAAATCTTGGTATTGGCCGAATAAATGGTCTGATTATTTTAAAAGTTATGTTAGGATATGTATAACTGAGGTTTTGGAAGAAATACAAATGCCTGCAAATTTTGAAGACACACCAGACTATAATCTTTATAGAGCTTTGGATGAAAGCAAAACGCCAGGTAGCGAACAAGAAAATAAACGAATTACCGAAATAATGGATATGCTTAGTACAGCGAAAATATTTTCTAATGATAGGCAAATATTAGGCGATTACACCAATTTACATACCATAATGAGTTGGTTAGACAAAAACCAATGCATAATTGTCAAAGATATAATTTTAGAATTAAAAAATTATTGTGACGCTCAAGGAATTTTATCTCTTCTTGAAAGTGCTAATGCAAATGTCATTAAAGATAATCCCATATTGAAAAACCCAAGTAATACTCGTGTTACTGATGTACAAAGAAATTTGTTCAAAGAAGCTTTTATTAGAAGATTAGAACTTATGAAAGATTACGTAAAAAATGTTTATAACAACGATAAGGTTAATCCGGATCGAAAATTTTGGATTCGTTCGACCGGCTCAGACCCTCATAATAAAGGCCAACATGCTTTATATCTTGTTGATAAAAAAAGCGGGAAGAAAACTGGGGTTTATAAAGCCCATGACCTACGTGCTGATGCTGCAATAATAGGTAAGAATGGAATGTTTGATCAGATTAATAGTTTGATAGGTACCGCATTTGAAGAAAAGTGTTTAGAACTAGGGTTAAATACAGGAGAAGGAAATAATAAAGCTTTTGTAACTATGGATATTGATATAGCAAATCACACGGAGCCATTTATGAAGAAGGTTGATAAAATGTCTTCTGAAAACGCAAAATTATATTTTTTTCGTGCAGGAATGTTAAAAGTGATTTCAAAAGCTATGGCCATTCTTGATTTACATCAAGATAATATAATGGCTACGTCGGCAGGGCCTCTCATAATTGATGCAGAAGTTGATTTTTTTGATTATTCAGATGAAAATTTAGAACGCGCCTTAAGTTATATAAATGTTGAAGGCGAGAACAGACCTTCGACTTTTGAAATAACTGATAAATCAGGGAATATTCCATCGGGTAAAGCATGGAATGAACCAACTTATCATGGCATGTATGAGCAAGGATACAATTTTATGTTAGAACACATAGAAAATATGATTGATAAATACAAACAAAGGTATATAAATTTGTTAGATAATATTGGTAAAGTACGCATTGTGCCTATTATTACAGGAATGTTTGGAGGATATTTGGATGAAGGAATAAAATGCCCTAAAACAGATGATGACAATTATTTAAAAAAAGAACAAAGGACAGATCCTGTAAACAGTAAGGGAACTAGGCAAGAGTATGCATCTTTTTTGGCGGATAAAATAGAGGAAAAACTTACCACTTATGACGAATTTAAATCTAAACCTTTTGTATTTAGAAATCGTGATTCAGGAGAAGAGTTAAAGGCAGTGGTAGAAGATAAAAATATACTAACAAAGGCTATTAAAAAAACATTCGATAATGGTACAATTATTGCAATGTATGCTGATATTGATGGTAATATATATCTTGATGAAACGATAGTTGCTAAGATTTATTTAAATGATCAATTAATATCACGGGATAAGTTAAAAGAGAAGATGGGGCTTAAGTTTAAAAATGTTGTTGAAAGTCTTAAAAAATTCAACTTATAAAATTTATAGGATGTAATATTTCTTATTTTGATTATGATATTTTTCAAACTTGACGAGCAGAGCGTTTTGTGATACAATGTTACTGTTATAGCTAATATAGATAAAAATCGAATTAAATTTTTATTTAAGGAGTTTATTGTCATGAAATGTAAATTTTTAAAATTGTTCGCATATTCAGTTTTATTGATATTTGGATTGTTTAATAATGTACATGCTGAATATGAGGTACAATATTCTACACGCGAACAGATTAAGGTTACAGGAGCAATGAGTTCAGATGATTTGAATAATTTATCTCTTTGTATTTTGGAATCCGTTAAATCAATAGATCTCTCGGATGTCACAATGATACCAGATAGCGATGGTGTTACGCGTACTCCTTGTTACAGATTTTGCGGTACTAATGATACATTTTACAATTTAGAAACAGTTTTATTCCCAAAAAATTTACAAGAGATAGTAGGAAGCTTTAATAGTTTGCCTAGTTTGAAAAATGTAACTTTACCCAAAGATTTAAAATTTGTTTTAGCTTTTCAAAATTGTCCTAATCTTAAGCTTTTTGTACCGTTAAGTGTCAAGTGTGGATGTGATTTCATAGGTTCTCCCGGAGTAACCGTTTCCAAAGAAGAAGTAGATACAAAATCACTTCACGGAAACCATTCTATATTGTCATCAATTTTAAGTTGGGTAGGATTGTAGTATCTATACGATATGTGTTTAAAATGAATTAGTTTTTAAGGTATAAATTTTTCTTTATTATAATCTTATACAGACAATTGCTTTTTCGTGGGGGTAGTAGTTTTTATCCTAAGTGGATGGATATAGTATGAAAAAGTAATAGTTATTTCTCTCAAGAATCTAAAAGTTTCAGTATAATGAGCCAAAACGAGCTTAAAATATTGAAGTTTTTATTTTTTTATTCTTAAAAAGATTTAAAATACTAGTGCTTACGGTGTTTTCACAGAGCCTTTGAAATTTTGAAGGTAAAAAGCAGAGAGTTTATACGATTAGAACTGGTGTTTTAAAAGATTTGCATAGAGCTAGAAATAAAGGGGAAAAGTAGCAATATTTTAGTAGTTGGGAAAAGGAAACTGAGCCATATTATTTGGCTTTATACTGCGGTTTTCAGGAGAATATTTAGGGAGATTTGTCGTTTTTGATAAAAATGAAAACCTTGCATAATTTTCTAAAATATAGTTTAATAATTTTAGTAGTAAGCATAAAACTTTTAAAAAGGTATTGGATATGCTCGATTTTTGGTATAAAATGTAAAAAGTAGTGTTAGTATTGTTAGCGCTATAGAAAAACAAGAAAGGTTGAGCGTTATGCTGACTAAAAAGTTCCTATCATTATTACTAGCTGCCGGTTTAGTTTTTGGCTTTTCTTCAAGTGCTTTTGCTTTGAAAGAGTCTACAGTTAATGTTGCAGAAAGTAGTACTGAAATTGCAAGGAGGGAATTTGCTACAATGCTTACAGTCCCTGCCGCGGCAAAATTTTTTGTGAACTACGTGTATCGTACTGTTATTGTGACTGCAGTTATATGCGAATTTTGCAATAACCTTAAAGAATACAGTAACCTTAAAGAATACAGTAACCTTAAAGAATACAGTAACCTTAAAGAACGCAGTGACACTAAAACAATTTCGTGTATGGATAATATTTGTAATGACATACTTATAATGGAACTTTCAGCAAAATTTGAATATCTATACAATAATAATAAGAAATTCAAAAAAGCTTTTGATAATGCTTGGATAAAAAAAGGGACTGGTAAAACTTTGCATGCTACCCACGATGGTGCTTTCCAACGTTTTCGTCGTGTTACCGGAGGTAGAGGCTATTCTGGTCATTAAACTGCTATTGCTTGTGGAAGGATGTGAGTTAATTGTCGATTGATATTATTTATATGTGGTCATTTATTTTGCGAATGACTTGCAGGTCCTTTGCGGAAAGCATTTTTATCTATTTGTTACTTAATACTGGTATTAATCATTCAAGTACTTTACAGAATTTTATTCCTATTAATAAAAAGCAAATGCTTTTTTTCTCTTTTGTATATTCTTTTATTACAGTATTCTTTGTAGTTTTTGAGTTTGACCGTATTTTAGACTTTTACAAGTTAGCGCTTGTTCCTTTAGTTTTCTTTCATTTTTGGTATAAACAGCGGGAAATTCATAAAAATTCAGTAATTAATTACAAGAATGCTAAAGATATGTGGTATTCTTTAGCAACCGCTATAATTTTAATTCTTGCTGTATATTCTTTTAACTATATAAGTCATATGTTATTTCATACATCTTTTGTTTTAGCAGGCATTTATGATATTGTACATAATGATTTTATTTTATATGAGCTTTATAAATTTGCGATTATGTTTTTGGATGTATTCTTTATATTCTTAGCGTATAAATTTCGGTTTATTAAAATGAGAGACATCAAAGCAATGTCGGCATATAAGTGGATACCAATTTCATTCGGTTTTTGTTTTTTGTCAATGGTTTATTTAAGTTATACTTATTATATATTTGGTAATATACCTTTAACTGCACAATTCCGTAATGCTTTATTATGGACAATGGCGCTAATACTGCCGTCATATATAGGATTTTATTTGACAACTGCGCACTTGACCAGATTCTTAAGTCTTAAAGAGAACTATAGTGTAGATATGCGCATACTTATTTGGATTTTTAATCCATCAATGATTAAAACTACTCATCTTGATGTGTATGATTCTGACGTATTTATATCGAATTTTGAATCCAAAAAACTTGTTTTAAAACAAAAATTAAAAAAATTAGGTATTAACGAGAACTATAAAGGATATAGCGGATTAATTTTGTGCTTGTTTTTGACTCGATTATTTATAGGTCTTAAAGGCTGGCGCTTTGATGTGGATATTTTTGGACAAGCATCTTTAGTTACAGATGTCCCAATTTCAAAGTTGCACAGAGACATAGAAAACATAATTGATCAAATTTGGACTACAAGTGAAGTACAAAATCTAATTGATGGCTATTATCTTCCATATGAACATACCAACACATATACCTATACACATCGCCCAACAGTAGAAGAATTCTTAACAAAAATAGCGAAGTCAATTTGATTTCGCTATTTTTTTGTGTAAATCTTTTATATTGTGCTCATTACACTAAAAATTTTTATTTCTCGTATTGAATCTCTAATGTGATGCTTCCTTACATTTTATGCGGCTTTACCCAGATTGATGGTATAATATAAGTATACGAAATTATACATAAGTGGGGGGTTAATCGCTGGTGGAAGCTCAGATTTCATTTTATGATTTAGAACATACGAATGACCAAAAATCACACAATAATATTATTATGTTTCCGGCGAAAAATGTTTTTACAAATTTAGAAACTAAAAGTTTCGATAAACCAAAACCAAAGCCTGCAGATTCTGTTAAAACTTTAGAGGAAATCGAAAAGATTAAGAAATATTTTTTAAGTAGGGGAGAATACAGAAATTACTGTTTATTTATAATCGGAATTACAACAGGTTATCGCATAAGTGATTTATTAAGTTTAAAGTTTTCGGATTTTTTTGAAGATTATGAAACTTGGAAACGTGAGATTGATATTACTGAGCAAAAAACTAAAAAGCGACATTCTATGCCGATTAGCGAGAATATAAAGATTGCTGTAGGTTTATACATAAAGAACAAAGGCGGATTTTTCTTAAGCGAATATATTTTTAAAAGTCAGAAGGGAAGAAATAGACCACTTGATAAATCGAGTGCAAGAAAAATATTTAATAATATAGCAAAAGAACTAAATCTGCCGTATCATTGTTCTACACATTTTTTAAGAAAAACTTTTGCTTATTGGTTCTTGCAAATACATAAAAGTGATATGTCAGCACTGGCGACACTTCAAGAAATATTGAATCATAGCTCCGAAAAAGTTACACTTAAATATTGCGGTATCGAAAAAGAGAGAAAAGAAGCTATGCTAAAAAGTTTAGCTGTGCTTTGGTAAATAAAAAATGGCACTAGCCGTTTTTATGACTAGTGCTTATTTTTGATTTAAAATTTTACAAAATCTGAATAGGGTATAATTTTAATTGGGTTTTTTATTATAGGATGAATTATAGAATCTATTGATTGCCCTGCATCTACGACTATATTTTCAGATTCATGGGAGTTAATATCTATAAATTCATCATCATCACTATCCGGATCTCTATATTGGACTATATAAATTGTCATAGTATTAGAACCGTTGATGTCAACAATTGTTCCAAGATATTCTTTTTTGCCTTGTTTGAAAATTAATGCGTTTCCTTCACAAACTTTTTTATAACCATTTTGTGTTTTTATGGTAAACACACCATCCATAGCATTAACTCCAATACCCATGATAAAAATTAAACAAGTAATTATCAAATTACGTAGAATTTTCATACATTCCACTCTCCTTATTCCATATATATTGTAACACATCTTGGATAAGATAGCAATTTTTTTGTATCTTCAAAAACTTTTTGGTAAGTCCAAACTGTTTTAATTTTATATTTTTCGGAATTGATCCCGTTTATGCTTATAATTACTAATATATTATTTACTTTAATATATGTAGGATTATTAAGAACTTCTTTAATTAAGGATTCCCTAATTCTAGCTTCCAAAATCCCCACATCTTTATTGGTGTATCCTAAGCGCTTCCATATATCATAAGCTTTATCCATTCCCGCTGAGGAATTATTTTGTAAGAAATGATATTGATTTAAAGAATACGTAGATAATTTTTCGAATATTCCTACTACTAGATGAGGATTGCTTAAAATTATTTTAGGTTTATGTGCATTTAAAGTTGTTCCTTCGTCTATTGATTCCAAAATAGGATCATTGACTATTTGTATAATTTTGTCTTTGAAAAAAGAAATTATTAACTGTAATTTTCCAACTTCCTCTTGTTGATTTAAAGTTTTTAATAGCAATTCGCTTTTAGGAGATATTGATCTTAAATTTAATTTGCGTTCTAAACTTTTCATAATATATTCAAACTTGGTTATGTAGGAAATATTTATAATACTGTGCTTTATTTTTAAATAACATTCAAAAAAATCTAATGCTAATTCCAAATTATTAGGTTCAATTGATTTAGCATGGTTTAAGTTTTCTTCGATGTCTGCTAGTAGTTTAGATAAATTTTCACCTAATAAAGTTAGTCTACTTTTACAGATAGATTGGTTATTAGATGTGCTTTCATGGACATTCATTTCTAATTCATGAAACCGTTTTGCATCATCTTTGCATTCATCAAGTTTTTTATCTATGGTTTTTAAATAGGTAAAAACATCTTTTTGGGCAGAGATCAATTTGTTTAATATATCTTTTCCTTTATCATTTTTAAGTGAAAGATTTAATTGATCACATTTATTTTTATAATCATTATTTGACGAAAACACATTATCTAGTATATTGTTGCATGTATTCATATTTGATTGATATGTAATTTCATCTGTTGGCGATTTACTTATTCCGAGAAGATCATTTAATTTTTTGCCTATTGCTTGATGATCATCAGTAAATGAGGTGATTAAAAATTTATTGAATTCATTATTATCCAGAGTATCTTTTAACTTGTTTAAGTTATTAATTATTTCAATTATGTGATTTTCAATAGTCTGCTTATCGTTATAATAATTCCCATAAAATATAAAAACAAATTCTAGTGGAGAACATTTATTTTCTGATATGGTTGTGTTTATCAGATTATATACATCGTCCATTGCAGCAGAATGACAGGCTGATGTTATAATTATATTGCTAATAAATACTAAAATAGCAACGCTTAAATTAGCTATATTTTTTATTAAATTTTTAATTTTCATATTGCTTTTCATCCTATATAAGTAAATATTATTATATTAAAAAATTTACTATAAATGTTTATATTATCAAATATTTTTTGAGTGCTATATTATCATTATTAATTTCCAAAATGAATAAGGCTATAAACGTGATTTGTTAGCAGCATTTTTATATAATTATGCCTTTTTGTTAATTAGCCAATCGAAAAATTGCCTTAAAATTGATTTTTTATTATTGGCTTGTTTATTATTACAATTATCGTAACATTTTATTACTACACATTTTAGTTGTGGTAAAATTTCGAGATTGTTTAATGGATTGAATGATATATTTAATTCTGATAAATTTTGTAATGATCTTAAAGGGGATAAATTTGAAATAAAATTCTGACTAATATCTAATGCTATTAAGTTTTTTAATCGTTCCAAAGGCGATATATCCTCGATTTTATTATTTGCAACAGATAAATATTCTACTTTTGTCAAGTTAGATATTGCATTTAAGTTAATAATCGAATTATACGGTAAATTTAGATATGTTATGTTGTATAAATTACGTAATGGCGATATGTCAATAATTTTATTATATGATATACTTAAGCTACGCAAATTGGTTAATTCTGACAAAGGCGATAAGTCAGATATTTCGCTACCAATTACCATAAATTCATTTAAATTATTCAAGTATTGAATACCTGAAATGTCAAAGATTTTATCCGATGCATTTTTCCAACCTTCCTGACGAAAGTTTGTTATACTGTTTAATTCATATTGATTTATTAATTCATCCGGTGATTGTTTTCCTAGTATTTTTGTGATTGTTTTAGCAATGGCATGATCTGGGAATATTTCTTTAATTTTTTGATTACCTACGATATTTTTTGCACAAATAGTATTTGAAAATACTATAATGAAAAAAATAAATAACGGCATAATATTTAAAATTTTTTTATACTTCATTAAAAATCTCCTTATAAAATTATATATTAAAATTCTAAGCATAAAAACTCTAAGCATAAAAACTCGAAAGTTATTTATATATCAGCTAAATTAAGGGGAAGAGTGATAAGATAATAAATTGTGGGTGAAGCATATACAGATTCTTTTTGCACTTTCCCTGTTTTTGGATTTCTAGGGAATTTTACTTTTTTTGGATTTTTTAAGTTAGTGGTAGCTGCTGCCCACATGGAGTCTGGTTCAAAATCATATACAGGCGCAGAAGCGCTTCCTTTAAATATTCCAAGCATTGTTCCTTCTTTTTCGGACCATTCTCCCAGGTACCATCTTATATAGTGAAAATCTTTATTATATTTACTTACTCGTAACCCCCAAATCAATTTTTGTTTTAATTCTAGTTTATTGTTTTTCATAAAATCTATTACACATGTATTTTTGCCTGTAATTTCAGTATATTCTATAATTTTATTTTTAGTAAGCATTTCATTTAAATATATTTTCGTGGCTTCCATTAAAGTTTGTATATTATATAGTGTGCCTTCATTTGGAAGCCCGGCGGGCCAACTGTTTGCCAGTAAATTACTAATAGGATTATTAGCCCAAGACCAACAGTTGAACATAGTGTCTATTACTATGAGTTCTTGTTTGGACGGTAATTGATTAGGGTTTATAGTAACCACTAAACGATCTGGATCATCGCTGCTATGTGTGCTAGAATTGTCCGACTCAGTATTATCGGATTTATATTCATCAATGTGTAGCAGCGGTTCAGTTTGTTTATAAGCATATGGATTTTTTGTTCCAATATCAATTCCAACATTACTTATTGGAATATCATAATAGGGATGTGGATAACTACAATTACAATCGCAACAACAAACTAATTGTTCTAAACATGAAATTAATGAACTCCAACAATTCCCGCAACACGTATCGTTACCACAATATTTGCACATTAAACGATCACTCCTTTATACTGTTTCAATATTTCTTGTATTAAAGAATTTATTTCATTTATATTAAATTTTTTAGAGGTTTGTACTTTATCGAGAATGCTTTTAAGTTTACTCAATAAATGTATTTCAGATTCTGTTTCGAAAAGATCTAAAAAGATTTGGTACTCTTTGATATAGTTTAGAGCTTCAATTTCATTTATTCCTTTTGTCTTTTTCCTTTTTAGACTATTAATGACCGATAATAATTTTGAATTATCTTTTGATTTTTTGGAAAGATTTTGATTAATCGGTTTTATAATTTTTTCTTTTTCAAGAGGTTTTGTATCACTTTTAATTCTTTTCGTATGTTGATTGGTGATTTTGTCATGTGTCTCTCGTTTGCGTTTGTTAGTTATTTGAGTAGAACTACTCGGAATAATTTTAGGCTTAGATTTTGCAAGTTTTGCTAAATCCACCGCAAATTTGGGAATAGTGGGCATAGTTTGTCAACTCCTTTATTTTTTCTAATTCGTTTAGAATTTGCGAAAGTTCACGTTCAAGTTTTAATTTTGGCTTTAGCATTTTACTAAGTGCATCATCTGCAATAACGCATGGACAAGTATATAATTCCGGATTAGGATTTTTATAAAAATCTTTTTTGGTATCATCATCTGAGAGGAATAGTATATGCCAATTGGAGCTAATCTTTATGTAAATGATATTTAGAGGTTCTTTGTTAAGAATTTTTAACATTTTTTCCATTAAAGTTTGTTTACTTCCTACGCCAAGTAAGAATATATCGTCTTTTATATTTTTCATATCAAGCATAGAATAAAAACTAAATTTTAATTTGTATTTTTCTTTTTTTAGAGCTTCCGTCGCTTTAGTTTTATCCTGCTTGTATACGATCGCTTTGCTGCCATCTGCAAGTTTTAAATAAAAGAAATTTTTCTTTATTTTGCGTAGAGCGTCTTTTGTAAAGTAAATCATTTAGTTTTTCTCCTTTTGGCAATTATTTTTTGCAAATTATTTAAAAACATATTATAAATTATATCAAAAATTACAGAAAATGTCAAATTTCATCGAACTATGAAAA
>JAFRJS010000081.1 GCA_017432165.1 Clostridia bacterium
AACAGGACTGCTTTGTAAGTCAAAAGGAACATACAGTCATTGTAGAAAAAGAAGGTTGTACAGTTACAACAATTTAATTTTTAGAAGAGTTAACTCTCTTCACTATTTTTTAAAAAAAAAGAGGGCGACTCAAAATTAATTATTTATTAAAAATTTTTTTGCATTAATTTTTATTATTTTCAGGTATTTTGTTTGTTGTTTTGGTGTATGAGTTCGTTTTGTATTGTTTCATTGTATATTCGTTTTAAATTGTGTGATATTGCGAGTAATTTTGCTTCTGTTTGTGTTCTTTTTAGTCCAGTTGTGTTGAATTCTGTTACTTTTAGATTTTGTTTTATATTTCCAAATGGCCATTCTGCTGTTTTTGATCGTTTTTTGTAGATTTCTTGTGCCCAGGTTGTTTCCATTTTTCTGAGCATTTTTATTTTATTTGGATTTCCATAATCTGTTATTACTCTAGAAAATCTTTTACCACAGCATTCCTGATGTTTGGGGCATGTTTTGCAGTTGTTTGTCCAATATGCTATTCGTGAGTTGTTTTTGTAACTTTTTTGGTTTTCAAGTATCTGACCCATTGGGCAGATATATGTGTTTTTTTCATGATCGAAAGTGAATTTGTCTTTTCCAAATGGTTTATCTTTTTTGTTGATTTTTTTGAGTTTTCTTGAGAGTTTTCTGGTTGATATGTAGCCATCCAGGTGGTTTTCTGCTAGATAGTCTATGTTTTCGTTTGTTGAGTAGCCGTTGTCGGCTGAAATTTGTGTATTTGGTGCTAAAGCACCAAATGTTTCTTTTATTTGTTCTATTTGAGGTATTAGTTCGAATACGTCTGTTGGATTTTGTGTTAGTGATGATGATACAATTATTCCTTTATATTCGTCTACTCCTATTTGTAAATTGTAATCAAATTCCCATTTGCTTTTTTTATTTAGCATCCATCGTGATTCAGGGTCGTTTATGCTGATTACATCGTTTGTTGTCTTTTTTAGTTCTGAATCGATTTTTTCGACTTTCTGCAAAACTTTTTTGGCAGATTTTTTATCTTTCTTTGCTTGGTCTAAAAGTTTTCTACTGCTTCTTCGTAGTTTGAATTCGTTTCTATCGCCTTTTGTACTTTCAGTTACTTTTTTGTAGATTTCTTCGAAGGATTTTTTGTCAATTAATTCTTTTGGAACAGAATTTCCTGATTCGTCTCCGAGAATTTCATCTTCTTCTTCATCGAGTTCAATACTCTTTTTTAAGATGTCTTTGAGTAAATCTATTTGTTCTTGATTGGTTAAATTATTTATTGATGCTTTTGCTTTGATTTTTGTTCCATCAATTGCTATGTGTTTGAGTTTTACTAAATCTAATTCTTTTGCCATTAATACAGTTGTTTTAAATGCGTCATCTATTAGTTCTGCATGATCTACTTTGAATCTGTTGATTGTTCGGAAATCTGGTTTTTCCATGCCTGCTAAGTACATGTAACTAACATCTGTAGCTGTTTTTGCAGCTACTTCTCTTCCAGATAATCCTCCATCAAAAGCACCCATTAAAACAAGCCTTAATAACATTTTACGAGAATAAGCAGGTTTACCTGCTTTGTAACAATAATTTGCATCGACTTTCGAAAAATCCATTTGATCAACAACATTTTGAATAAAATAACACGGATGATCTTTTGGAATCAAATCTCTTAAGTCCAAAGGAACTAATAATTGCTGACCAATTTTATCCTCTCTCAAAACCATAAAAAACACAACCAAAAAGTTAATTAACTCTAATAATAGATTGTACTTCCTAATATATAAAATTAAAGGATAATAAAATAAGAAAAAAATTTAAACACAAAAATTATGAGTCAGCCTCAAAAAAGAAAAAAAGTGGAATAATTCAAAAGAATTATTCATCTTTAAATGGTTGCGGGAGTTCGCAAACTCCACTGTCTTTTGCAAGGTATGCATATGCAAATGCCGCACAGATTGCACCTACAATAGGTCCGATCAGGTATATCGGGAAGAATCCCCAAAGGTTTTGTCCTCCGAGAATCATATCCATCAAGTATGGTCCGAATGTACGTGCAGGGTTGATTGAAGCTCCTGTGAATGCTCCCAATACCACGATTAC
>JAFRJS010000082.1 GCA_017432165.1 Clostridia bacterium
AAGTTCTTACCGACTTTCCGCGTAGTTTTCGATGATAATTAATTGTAAATCTATGCACTTCGTCTTGAACCTTTGTAATAAAGCCAAAAACTCTGCTATTGTTTTTTATTTCTATCTCTGCACCCTCCGTGGTAATCGCTCTCGTTCGGTGTTTACCGTCTTTAACCATTCCAAAAACGGGAATATTTAAACTGAATTTTTGAATAATTTCTTTGGCGGCTGTAGTATGGCTTTTTCCGCCGTCTATTAATATAAGGTCCGGAAGCACCGAAAACGCCGGGTCTTTTTCATTATTAAGGTAATTTTCAAATCTTCGTTCCAGCATTTCTTTCATGGAACCGTAATCATCTTGAATAGTAACGTTTTTAATTTTAAATTTACGATACGCCTTTTTAAACGGCTTAGCATCTTTAAAAACAACCATAGCTCCGACGTTGTTTGAGTTTCTTAAATTAGAAATATCGTAAGCTTCAATATACTTAGGGGAAACACTTAAAGACAAGATATTTTTAATGTCTTCCAAAATATCCTCTTGCCTTGTTTTGTACTCTTTACTGCGCAGCAAATACTCATAAGCATTATTTTTGCACATATTAACAAGCTGAAATTGGTCGCCTTTTTCCGGAATTAAAATATTAACAGACTTTCCGACTTTTTGCGATAAATATTTTTTTATAAGTTCGGCATTTTCCAGTTCCCCATCTATTACAATTCGCTTAGGGACTTTTTCTTTCATTTCGTAGTAACTTTTGATAAATTCCGTGCGCGTTGAAATTTCATCGTCCTGCGACTCAACCAAATAACTTTGATTTTCGTATAAATCCCCGCCGGAAAACCTAAAAATTTCAAACGCAGTGTGCTTACCGTCGCCTGCACAAGCAATAACATCTTGCTCATCAACTTTATAAGATACAACTTTTTGTTTGGAATTTACATTTTGTATGGCTTTGATTTTATCCCTGTATTCTGCGGCTTGCTCAAAATTCATATTTTCGGAAGCTTTTTTCATTTTTTCCGTAAAATATTTAATTACCTCCGCACTGCCATTTTTCAAAAATTTTATAACGTCGTTTATTACCAAATTATAGCTGTAATTGTCAATCGCACCGATACACGGCGCACTGCACCTGCCGATATAGTAATTAAGGCACGCCCTTTTGGATAATTTATTAAAATTTCTGCCGCATGTTGGAATTTTAAATATTTTAATGGCTTCTTCCACAGTCTTTTTCACAGAAAATGAATTTGTATATGGCCCGATATAAAGTGCACCGTCGTTTTCTTTTTGTTTTACATAAGAAACCCGAGGCCATTTTTCGTTTGTAATTTTTATATAGCTGTAGCCTTTGTCGTCTTTTAGCAAAATATTGTATTTTGGCAAATATTTTTTTATTAAGCTGCATTCCAAAACCAGGGCTTCGAACTCGCTGTCGGTAACTATATAATCAAAATGATGAACGTTTTTCACCATTTTTTTAACTTTTTCGCTATGATTTGAATCAGACATAAAATACGAAAGCACACGATTCTTCAAGTTTTTTGCTTTCCCAATATAAATAATTTCATCATTTTCGTTTTTCATCAGGTAAACGCCGGGGCTAAACGGCAGCTTTTTTGCGCTTTCTTTTAGTGTAATGCTATTTTCCATTTTCACAAACCTCATAAAACTATTTAATCCTCTCAATATTATAATATATAGCCAAAATATGTTCAAACTTAAAAAAATAAACACTTTAAATAAAATGGCTTGACATTCGCTTTGTATTTATATATTATTAACACAAATAATTAATTTTATATTGTAATTATTGAAATTCATATTATTTTTTATTTTGAAAGGAAGATAACACATGGCAATACTACAAGGGCTGATCAAAGAATTAAGAAAATACAAGAATGCCGCATCCGAAAAATTCAAAGAATCCGATGCAAAAGAATTAAAAAATGCACTTAAAAAAATAAATTCAGAAATCGATAAATTTAATAATATTAAAAATCCTGACAATGAAAAAAAAGAAAAATTTAATGAAAAAATTAAAAAAATTTTTAAATCAACTTGCTTAAAAAAATACTATAAACCCGGAGGATCTAATGAAACGAGTGCTTATAAAAAATACGGGGTTCATGTGTGTTATATACTTCAAGAATTATATACTTATCTAACAGAATACTTTGGAAAAAATACTGCACCCAGCCAAGGTAAATTCGATTGGTTATTACAATCTTCCATCAGCAACTCAGAACAACTTAAACAAACTTTCGAAAAAATATGTACAACAGTAAATAGTAGTACAGATTATGCAAAATCCATTTTATTTCATGACGATGTATTAAATGAATTATTTAATATATGCAAAGATGTAAGAAAAAACAAAACAAGTGCATCTAAACCGCCACAGAAGCCAAAGCAAATAATTGCGCAACATAGAAAACCACAACGGCCAAGTATAGGCCTTCAACAACAAAAAGCTGTGGACCTGCTAGATCAACGTCGTAAAAACGAACAAGAAAAAGAACGCATAAGCATAGCCCAAAAGATAAAAAGCATGCTTAACTCATTAAATTTTAAAAATAATGATGAGCAAACTACACTAAACAAATTAAAAGCCTATTTTGAAAAAAATGCAGATACTATTGCAAAAAATATATTGAATAAAGACTATAATACTAGAACCCAGTGGAAAGAATATATTCAGAACAAACCATTTGGGGAAACAAACATGGATTATACAATGTTTTGCCAAATTATAAATGCTTTATTTGATGGAATGGCAGAAAATAAAATACTAAGCACCACACAACTTCCAGAAGTATTAAATGATATCAAGAAAACTGATATCAAAAAAACTATTGATAATATTCGACCAACAATCGGGTATCATCGGGCGCTAAGTAATTCTATTTCACATATAATTGATACATTAAATTTTAATAAAAAACTCACATCCACAGAGCAACTTGAATTTAACAAATTAAAAGAATACTTTAATAGCAGCGCAGATACTATTGCCCAAAGTATTAACAACATTAATAATGGAACTAAGCAATCCTGGATAAATTATTTTATGGGTAAACCATTTAGTGAATCAATCGATTACCCAACATTTCACCGAGATGTACTTTCTTTATTTGCTGGAATGGTAAGCGACGGAATACTAAGCAAAGAACAACTACCACAACTGCTTAAAAAAATAGTAATCAAAAACTTGCAAATTTTAAAACGCAATAAAAATATTTAACTTTCCAAATTGCGGTTCAAACTTAAAAAATAAATATTTTAAATAAAAAGACTTGAAATTTACTTTTGGCTTGTATATTATTTATACAAATGATTGTTTTATATAATAATTATTTGAATTTATATTATTTTGAAAGGATGATAGCATATGCCAATACTGAAAGATTTAACGAAAAAGCTAAAAAAATTCACTCAGGCCGCAACCGCAAAATTTAAAGAACCCAAATCAACCGAACTAGAGAGCGCACTCCAAAAAATAATTGTAGAAATCAATAATTTTAATTTAATTAAAGTGGTTGATGAAGAAAACACAAAAAAATTTACAGAAAAAATAAAATCTATTTTTAAATCAACCTGCCTAAGAAAATACTATAAACCCGGTGAAAACGACAAAGTGACTTATAAACGCTCCGGGCTTACAGGAATTATATTTAGAGAACTGTATATTTATTTAACCAAAGATTTCAGGCAAGGCGTTAATACCGCATACGCTCCTGCAGCCGGATGGTTATCAATAAAAGACAAAAACACACTAAAAAAATCATTTCAAAGCACATATATAGCCAAATTCCGCAGTGATGAAGCATGGGTGGAATCTATTTTATATAATGAACAAGTACTGACTAAATTATTTCATATAGCCCAACGTGTGCAAATCGGGCAAGCATCTACGCCTCCAAAAGGGCAAGCACCACAGCCGCCTAAGGCTGAAGCATCAAAAACACCACAATCACCAATAAAACTACCTTCGGCGCCCCCAATATCAAAAGTAAACCACGATGTTTTACTTAATTCTATTTCAAATATATTTTTATCATCAAGATTTGATCCGAAACTCACGTCCGACGAACAAAATGAATTTGATGCATTAAAAAAATATTTTAAAGATAATGCAGTAACTATAACCAATAAAATAATTGATATTAAAGACGATAAGAATAGAAAAAATTGGATACAATATTTCACAAAAATGCCATTTTCTCAAAAAATGGTTTTTGAAAATTTTGAAAATTCTCTATATGGTGAAAAAGACGGCTTATTCAATGCAATGCGTAAAGACGGAATCAGGCCTAATGCACCGATACCAAAAAATTTACCAAAAGGTGTAAAATTACCCGCACAAAAACAACCTTCTAAACCGTTAGCACCGCCAGCAGAGCCGGCTCCGCAACCGCCTAAGACTGCAACATCTTCATCTCAGCCACCACAAAAACCGAAACCGCCAATGCCGCAGCCGCCTGTACCGCAACCAAATATTGCAGAACAAAAAAAAATATATAATGATTTAAAAGCTCAACGCGACCAGTTTAGAGAACAAAATAATTTCATATTATATAATGCAGCAAAAGAAGCCTGTACAGCGCAAGCCCAGTATATCTCAAGTATAAGTGCAAACAAATCTGATTCTATTTTAAAAGAAGAAGCAAAAACTGCAACAGAAAAAATAAATGCTTTTGAATTAGAAAAAGAACGTGCATCTGTACAAACACAGGCAAAACCAGCAAAACGTCCTTTACCAAAACCTAATCCAAATTCAACAGCACGACCACCTGCATCTGAACCGCCAAAGAAACCGCAACCATCAATACCACAACAACCAACAGGACAAGACAATGCTAAGCTAACTGCGGAACAATTAAAAAATGCAAGTGGAAGTTTAAAGAAAGTAGCAAACCCCATGACATCAAAAAGAAAAAGTGTTGTAGAGCAAGTCTTTGAAAACACTACAAACAGCCCTATGTTTAAGCGTGCACAACAGCAAAATCAAACACAAGATGAAGACGATGACGACGCATGGACTGATTAATTAATAATCGTTTAAATTTAAAAAATCTAGTTGACTAAATTTTCATTGTATGGTAGAATTCATTAGTAAGCCAGTGAATTCTCAGGAGAGGTGTCCGAGTGGTTTAAGGAGCCGGTCTTGAAAACCGGTGATCCTCGCAAGGGGACCGTGGGTTCGAATCCCACCCTCTCCGCCATACAATATTTTTATGGAGAAGTACTCAAGTGGCTGAAGAGGCGCCCCTGCTAAGGGTGTAGGTCGAGCGATCGGCGCGAGGGTTCAAATCCCTCCTTCTCCGCCAGTCAAAAATAATGTCAAATTTTGCAGAATAATTCGTTTTTAAAAAATTGCTCTTTTTAGGGCAATTTTTTGTTGTTTCCGGCGGTGTAGGGAATAGGTTTTTATTTACTATACAAAGGAGAATTACTATGGAAATAAAATTATTAGTTCTTGCAAAATCTGATAAAAATAACGGATATTGTGTGGTGGGTGTAAACAGATTTGGAAAATTCATAAGGCTGGTTAAAAATTCCGAAGGTCATGCACTTGCTAAAGAGAGGTGCAATTTTAATAAAATGGATTTTTTAACCGTAGATGCCATTCCAGCTCCACTTGTTCAACAAAAAGAAAACTATGTTCTCGGCAAAATAATTGACTATACTAAATCTAATGTTCAAACCGAAGATTTACAAAAATATACTCAAAATCCCGAATTTATATTTTTAAATACTACTCCCTGGCTTACAGAAGAAGAGATAAATAGTCAAAACATCTCCTTTTTGTTTATTGAAGTCACCGATTTATTCATATATGAAAACGAAGAAGGAAAGTACAAATGCGATTTTATTTATAACAATAGCAGTTACAAAAGTTTTAGCATAACCGACCCAAAGTTTAAGTTAAGAAACAGAAAAATTTCTAAATCTTTTATTGCTGTAAGCTTACCTGAAATTCCATATAAGAAATATGGTAATGACCTTTACTATAAATTCGTTTGTGCGGTTTATCCTTTAAAAAATTCTACAAAATCATATGATGTAGACTGCTACAAGATATAATGCTATAATAGAGTCGGTTAGAATTATTTAATGAGGAGAGAATAATGCTGAATTTATTTACCATCGGATACACAAAAAAATCTGCAGAAAAATTTTTTGGAATTATAAGTGAAAACAGAATTGAAATAGTTGCAGATGTTAGACTTTATAATTCTACTCAACTGGCAGGATTTAGTAAAAGTGCGGATTTGCAGTATTTCCTTAAAAGAATTTGCAATTGTAACTATATAGCATTAAAGCAGTTGGCTCCAAACCCCTCACTTTTTGAAAATTATAAGAATGGCAATACTCCTTGGAATGAATACGAAAAAATTTATAACAAATTTTTGGAAACTGAGGCAAACCTTGATTTTTTCTATGCTTTCAAAAATAAGCGAATTTGTATTCTTTGCGCTGAAAGTACTCCCGAGCATTGTCACCGAAGGTTACTCGCAGAAAAAATTGCAAAAATTTATGACGATGTAACAATTATGCATTTATAAAATTTTGTTATAAACATTGCAATTGGCTTGCATCCTTATTATTGCTGAGTTTTTTCAAGCCCCTATTGGTTATCCGTACCATTGTCAAAATAAGTCGATTATTGTATAATCGGCTTATTTGTTTTTTTAACTTATAAATTTCTAATTTCTTATAAGTGAATCTACTGCTTTTTCTGTATTTTCAAAAAAGTTTTTCATTGTTTTAAAATGTTCGGTTTCAAAATATTTCTTTGAGCAAATGCCTTTCTCAGTTATTTCGAGTATTTCAGCATTCGGAACAGCTAAAAGAATTGGCGAGTGAGTTGCAATTATAAACTGTGAATTTAAATTAACAAGCTCATTTATCCTTATGAGCAGCGACATTTGAGAAACAGGAGAAAGTGCTGCTTCGGGTTCGTCAAGTATGTAAAGACCATTTCCCATAAATCTTTTGAAAAATATACTAAGAAAGCTTTCACCATGAGATTGATTATGCAGTGACTTCCCACCATATGCCAGCGATATTGGTGGTGCATCACATTTCACTTCATCAAGGTCATCAATATTTGATGCCACATTATAAAGTGATTCAGACCTTAAAAAATATCCGTCTTTTGCTCTGTATGGACCTTTTATAATTTTGATATATTTGTTTAAGTCAGATTCGGTCTGCCGAGTTTTAAAATTGAAATGTTTTGATCCACCTTCTGCGTTAAATCCCAATTTTGTAGCTATCGCTTCAATTAAGGTTGATTTCCCAAGCCCATTTTCTCCCACAAATATTGTAATAGGTTTTTTGAATTCTATTTTCTTAAAATTTTTGATTACTGATAAATCGTGAATGTAGTTATTTCGTGGTATCTCATCTTTGTTTATATCCACTCTTTTTAAATATAATTCTCTCATAAATTATCTCCTAAGCAGCTTTATTTTCATAACTAGATTTTACCACAACTGCGAAAAGTCTTTTGACATAGATTATTGCAAACCTACATTTATGGTTTTAGTGGCAATGTTTCCCGCAAACCTAGCATCATGTTCAACGAAAATCATTGTCGGGCTATACTTTATAATTAAATCTTCAATCTGAGTTCTTGACAAAATATCAATATAGTTAAGCGGTTCGTCCCATAAATAAAGGTGCGCCTTTTCACATAAACTTTTAGCTATTAAAACTTTCTTTTTTTGACCACCGCTAAACTCTTTGATATCTTTTTCAAATTGATTTCTTGAAAAATCCAGTTTTCGAAGAATCGTTTTAAATAAACTTTCATCGATATTTTGAGATTTTGAAAAATCCCTAAGATTACCGCTCAAGGCTGAAGTATCTTGCGCAACATAAGAAATTTTCAAACCACTTACCTTTTCAAAATCACCTTTGAAACTTATATTTTTATCGCCGTTTATAAATTTTAAAACAGTAGACTTACCACACCCATTTTTCCCGCAAAGAAAAATTCTATCTCCTCTATTTACTTCAAAACTAACATTTCTACAAACTTCTTTTTCTTCGTAAAATAGTGAAACATCTTTCAAACTTACCAGTTTATTTGCTCTATGTTTTAAAAAACTTATTTTAAGGTTGCTTGCATTTTCGATATTTTTAAGAAGATCTGATTTTTCTTCTATTGCATTTTGCTTTTTGGCTTCGGAATTTTTAGAACGTTTCATCATTTTTGCCGACTTATGACCAATATAACCTCTGTCGGGTCTAAGACCGGAATTACGAGTTCCATTTTTTGTTTTTTCGAGTTTTTGAGACCAAGAAGCACTCTGCTTAGCACTCTTTTCAAGTTTTGAAATTTCTTTTTTAAGTTTTTCGTTTTGAGAAGTTTCGAAACTATCCTGCCTTTTTTTATTTTCTTGCCACGATGAAAAATTTCCTTTTTGAATTTCTATATTTGACTTGTTAATTGATAAAATATGGTCTATGCAGCCGTCTAAAAATTCCCTATCGTGCGAAACTAATATAAATCCCTTTTTTGAATTTAAATATTCGCTTACTTTCCTTCTTGCACTTAAATCCAAATGATTTGTCGGCTCATCTATTAATAAAAACGCATTTTCTTTTAAAAATAAACTCACAAGCAAGATTTTAACTTTTTCTCCACCACTAAGCGTATTAAACGGGCGATATAAAACTTCCGCATTTACATCTAACAAAGATAATTCTTTTTCTATCTTCCAATAATCATAATCTTCTATGCCCGATTTTTCTTTGATTATATCTATCGCAAACTCCGATTCATCTTTTATTTCAAAAGGGAAATACTCAAAATCTACACTTGCCGAAATTTTACCTCTGTACTTATATTTACCCGTTAAAAGTTTAAAAAATGTAGTTTTGCCCCTGCCGTTTCTACCTGTGAAACCAAGTTTCCAATTCGTATCGATACCAAAAGATACATTTTCAAAAATGTTTTCATAATTCCCGTCGTAACTAAAAGTCAAATTCTGAACATTTATTAAAGACACAAAAATCACACTCCAAAAAATATTTTGGCTGCAAGAAAGTAAATCCTCACAACCTACATACATAATTAGAGTGTAACTATATAATCGGGTAAAGTAAGAAACGCAAACTTTCTTGCAACAAAAGACGTAAAAACCATAAGCACACTAGTACTTATAAATTTTTTAAGTCTATAACTAGCAAGAAAATTTACGCATCTTCCCACCACCTTTCGAACTATTTGTTTCTATTATATCATATACAGGTTTAAAAATCAATATATCAAATTTTTTAGCGTGGTGTTTTTTGGAATTTTGATTAAAAAATAATTGATATACTTGACATTCGAATTTTATAGTGTCTTCGGGAATACTAGCAGCATATCTCTTCTCCAGATTAACTGAAGATGTTTCTTTAATGAGCAAAAACTTATTCAGCTGACTTCTCCATCAAATAAAATTTTTAAAAATTTAAATATCAATCATGGATTTTAAGGCATAAGGATTTATAGAATTGTAATTTTATGTAGGTTTTCTAAAATGTAAATATTACTAATGGCTGTAATCCGTTTAAATACTGGATTTGTTCATGCCCCTTATGGAACCTCGCACCAAACAGAATATGGCAAATAAAAAACCACAGTTTTTATTGCTGTGAATTTTTTATTTGTTTATTAAATTTTTCGCCACATTATTTCTTTACATTCAATTAAACAGGACTCAGGGGAATCTTCTCACAAAAAAGAATTATCAACTTTTTTTAAAGTTGCACTATTGATTATGCAGTCGTAATTTTCGTCAATAGGCTGCAAATTTAGTTTTACCAATTTATTAAAAACAATTTCCACTGAGTAGCAGCTTTTGAATTGTGACTGAAAAACCACTGATAAAACTCGTTTCGTATTTAATGGTTGTATAGAAAAATTAGATTTATTTACATACGTTCCACTTTCGTATTTAACCAAAACTATGCAGCTATCGTGGAAATTATTAAATGTTTTTAATAAATAATCTATATCGGCTTGTGACTTTACCATATTCCATTCCATATATAAAAACCTACTATATTTTAAATGAATCAAAAAATTAAGCACCTGATGAGTGAAATCGGGTGCTTTTTTTAGTTTTTAAATATAAAACTAAGCGTTTTCTTCGTTTTTTTCTGATAATCCTGTTTCAACAAGCTTTACAAGTTGCTGAACTGCTTCTTGCTCATCTTCTCCGTCAGCAATAATACGTATTTCTGTTCCACCTACAACGGCCAAAGAAAGAATTCCGAGAAGACTTTTGGCATTTACTCTTCTTTCTTCTTTTTCTACCCAAATTGTAGATTTAAATTCGTTTGCCTTTTGAATAAAAAACGTTGCCGGTCTTGCATAAAGCCCTAACTGATTTTGAACTACTACACTTTTGTCGTACATAACTGCTTCCCCTCCCGAATTTATTTTATAATTAATTTCTTTAATGTTTATAATAAAAATTTATTGCTAATATAAACATTTACTCTAATATTAATATTATATCATAATTATGATTTTAGTCAATATTAAGTACATATTTTTATGTTTCTCACTATCAAATAGTATTTTTAGGGTTCCTAATTGGTAAATATGCCAATTTTTTTTGCCGTTTTTATTCAATATAAATATTTAATATTATTTTTTCAATATATCAGGACGATATTTTCTTGTTTCTTCAAGAGATTTTTTGCGTTTCCATTCTTCAATATTCGCATGATGACCGGAAATAAGAACATCAGGTACTTTCTTATCGTGCCAAACTGCAGGCTTAGTATACTGTGGGTACTCCAAAAGATTTTTATAGTGGCTTTCGTCCTCAAAACATACGTTTTCAGAAAGAACCTTCGGCACCATTCGACAAATTGCGTCAACAACCGCCACGGCAGGAATTTCTCCGCCCGTTAAAACATAATCTCCAACGGAAATTTGCTTGTCAACAATTTCATCAATCACACGCTGGTCCACACCCTCATAGTGGCCACATAAAATCGCTATACTATCGTATTTATTTTTTAAATCAACAGCCATTTTCTGATTAAACACTTCGCCTTTTGGCGTCATATAGATCAGCACAGGGCGACTACCCCTTAGCTTGCATATATTTTCAAAGCACTTAAATATAGGTTCCGCCATCATAACCATGCCTTTTCCGCCTCCATATGGCGTATCGTCCACACGTTTATGCTTATCAAACGCAAAATCACGTATTTGATGGCACTTTATATCTAAAATTCCTTTGTTTCTTGCCCTACCGATTACACTGCTTGACAAAAACGCCTCGCAAACCTCGGGAAAAAGAGTCATAATATCAATTTTCATCAAAAACACCTTTTAATGGATTAACCAAAATTTTATTTTCTTCCAAATCTATTTTTTCAATCGTACCTTCAATTATCGGCAAGAGATATTCTTTATTATCTTTTCCAATTATTTGGTAAATATCGCTTGCACCTCTATTAAAAACATCTTTTAAAACGCCGTATTTTTCGCGGCTTTTTGCATCTTCCACGGTACAATCTTTTAAATCTTCTATAAAATAGCTGTTTTCGGCAATGGGAATATCCTTTTTTTGCGCATAAAGAAATCTACCTTGCAAAGCCAGCGCATCGTTTTTATTATTTATTCCTTTTATTTTCATAAGTACTTGCGATTTATGAACTTTTACATCAAAAAACTCAATTGGACTTTCGCTAATATCCAAAAATATGTTTTTTATTTCATAAAAATCCTCAGGAAAATCGGTATAGGGGTTAATTTTTATTTCCCCCGCTACTCCCCTTGAGCCGGCTATTTTACCAATACAAAGATATTCGCTTTTTTTCATGTTTTCTCCTAAATTTACAAATAAAAATTAATGTGCTTAACTAGAAATAAAAAGTCAAGCACCAATATTTTAGCCTATTTCAACGGCGATTTTCATATCATTTTTTACCGCCGCCGCTCTTACTATGCTTCTAATAGATTTAGCAATGCGTCCTTGCTTTCCGATAATTCTTCCCATATCGCTTTCGTCTACAATAACTCTGTACACAACTAGCCTGTCTTCTGCGGTTTCGTCTTTTTCAATTTTTAAAGCGTCCGGTTTAAGAATTAACTCTCTAACAAGGGCGTTTAACAGATTTTCAATAACGTCCTCCATTAAATTTTTCTCCTTTATATTTTATTTTGATTCTTTTAAGGACTTAATTATGCTTTTTACTCTTTCGGTTGGTTGAGCACCATTAGAAATCCATTTTTCGGCTTTTTCTAGGTCGAGTTTGATTTCTTCCGGGGAAGTCATTGGATTAAAATATCCAATCTCTTCAATACATCTTCCATCGCGCGGCGAACGTGAATCTGCTACCACTATACGATAAAAAGGTTTTTTGTGTGCTCCCATTCTACGAAGTCTAATTTTTACTGCCATTTGTTTTTCCTCCAAAATTTAATTTATTTTTATATATTATAGTAACATATAAAGCAATTTAAAACATCTTGGGAAACCTAAATCCCGGTATTCCCCTTTTGAACTTATTACCACCAAATCTTTTCATAAACTTTTTCATTTCTTCAAACTGTTTAAGAAGTTTATTTACGTCTTCAACTTTCATTCCGCTACCAGCTGCTATTCTTTTCTTCCTGGGTGCATTTATGATAGATGGCTTTTTTCTTTCCAGCGGAGTCATAGATAAAATTATTGAATAAAGTCTGTCTATAACTTTATCGTCAAGCTCAACATCTTTCAATTTACTGCTCATACCCGGTAATTTTGTTAAAATCGATTTAATTGGCCCCATTTTTCTTATTTGCATCATTTGATCTTTAAGGTCGTTTAAATCAAAATTGTTTTTCTCTAATTTCTTGGCCATTTTTTCGGCTTCAGATTTATCAAAATTTGCCTGGGCATCTTCGATAAGCGTCAAAACATCGCCCATCCCCAAAATTCTTGATGCCATTCTATCAGGGTGAAAATCTTCTATATTTTCCGGCTTTTCGCCCGTACCAACAAATTTTATCGGCTTGCCGGTGATGGCTTTTATGGAAAGTGCCGCACCGCCCCTGGTGTCGCCATCAAGTTTTGTAAGTATTACTCCCGTAATATCCAGCATTTCGTTAAACGTTTTGGCAACGTTTACGGCATCTTGACCCGTCATCGTATCTGCAACAAGGAGTATCTCGTGCGGATTTATTTCACGCTTTAATTCTTTTAGCTCGTTCATAAGCTTTTCGTCTATTTGCAGTCTCCCCGCAGTATCGATAATTACAACATCATGGCCGTAATCTTTTGCGTATAAAAGTGCCTGCTTAGAAATTTCCACCGGAGGTTTATCTCCCAATTCAAAAACATGTACTCCAACTTGTGATCCTAAAATCTGAAGCTGCTTTATAGCAGCCGGACGGTAAATATCGCACGCCACAAGAAGTGGCCTTCTTCCTTGTTTTTTTAGCATTAGCGCAAGCTTCGCCGCGTGTGTGGTTTTACCCGAACCTTGAAGTCCACAAAGCATTATAATTGTTGGCGGCTTAGAAGAAATATTAAGTCTGTTTTTTTCTTCTCCGCCCATAAGACTTGTAAGTTCTTCTTTTACAATTTTTATTACCATTTGCGCAGGTGTTAAACTTTCCATTACTTTTGAGCCGATGGCTCTTTCTATTACTTTGTTTGTAAAATCTTTTGCAACTTTATAGTTTACATCTGCTTCCAAAAGCGCCAAGCGAACTTCCCTCATGGAATTTTTTACGTCGGATTCCGTAAGTTTTCCCTTGGAACGCAATTTTTTAAATGCTGCAGAAATTTTTTCCGATAGATTTTCAAACGCCAAAAATATCACCTGCCTTAAAACTGAATTTTATTTAGTGTTTTTTTTATTTCTTCTATTTTTTCTTTTGTCTGTAAATTGCCGGAAATATCAGGCATTTCGCTAATTAATTTTTTGATTTCATCAATTTTTTCTTTTAAATCATTTGTCTTTTTCAAAAACCCCAGTTTCTTTTCCAGATTTTTTAAAATCTGTTCGGATCTTTTTATGGAGTCATACACCCCTTGCCTGGTTTTTCCTACGTTGTCTGATATTTCTGAAAGAGAAAAGTCTTGATTATAGTGCATATCTAAACAATCATGCTGAAAATCGGACAAAATGCTTCCGTAAGTATCAAAAAGAAGCGCCATGTTAATATCTTTATCCATATTATTACCTCTTTTTTCACTGTAAAGCTAATAGCTTTACAGTATATTTCTTAGTTTACTACATATTTTTCTGTCTGTCAAGCTTTTTTCTTTACAGTAATAATTATTTTATATTTATTCATATATTTTAAAAAATAAAATAGAAAAATCAAAGAAGGGATTTTGCCTTGCATATTAAATTATTTATTAAAAATAATCTAAAAGTAAAAATAATACTATTTACAGCTTTAATTATTTTAGTAGCAAGTGCTCTTGTGTCTAATTTTTATTCCGTGGCACCACCTCGCAATCAAAACACAAACCCGGAAGAAAAAAAATTACCCATCTTGATGTATCATATGATTTTAAAAAATCCCCACAAAGAAAATAAATTTATTATATCCGAAAAAACTTTTGAAGAAGATTTGAAATACATAAAAAATAATGGATTTGAAACGATTTTAATTTCAGACCTTATTGCATTTTCCCGAGGTGAAAAAGATTTGCCAGAAAAGCCGATACTTCTTACATTTGACGACGGTGCGTACAATAATTTTCTCTATGCTTTTCCGCTTGCTCGAAAATACTCTGCCAAGTTTGTTTTTTCGCCAATAGCAAAAGAGTCTGAAAGGTACACCGAAATCAAAGACGAAAACCCGGTTTACGCGCATGCGGGTTGGGAGCCGATTGCTAAAATGTCGGAAAGCGGTTTGGTTGAAATACAAAATCACACATACAACATGCACTCCTGCCACAGCCCCAGAATCGGCTGCAAAAAAAGAAGCTGCGAATCGCTGGAAAATTACGAGGAAAAGCTCTCAGAAGATTTAAACAAAGCGCAAAATTTAATTGAAAAAAACACCGGGAAACGCCCCACGGCATTTTTCTACCCTTTTGGTGCAAAAAGTGAATGCTCCGAAAAAATAATCAGGTCTTTGGGGTTTAAAGCTACTTTTATGTGCGAAAGCAAGGTTAATACCATTAAAAAGAATTGCCCCGAAAGCCTTTTTGAATTGGGCAGGTTTTTAAGGCCGCCAAATGTTCCTTCCGAAGTATTTTTTAAAAAACTAAACGGATAAATTTTATAACACTTTAATTTATAAACTTCATATTATATTTTAAGTAATATTTTATTTTGGAGTGATACTTTGTGTTTGACGTATTTATGAAATTAAAACCAAACGAAATTAAAAATTCAAAGATAAACTATTATACAATGGTAATATACAGCGAAATAAAAAACATGCTGCCGCAAAACACCATGAAGTATAATGATTTTCAAAGTTCATGCTGCAGCAATTCCGCTAATTCGGGCGAATCAGCCGGAATAATAATGGAAAGCAGACTTTGCTGCAGCTACCAAGGCAGCATAGATATACTCTTTAAGCCCGGCAACCCGGACTCAAAAAGGCTGGCACAAACACTTGAGGAAAATTTAAAAAATGTTTTTAAAAATTCGTGCAGAAAAATAAACACCATTCCGGGGGGAAACGAAAATATATCCGGAATTCCGACTGTAACCATAAGATTTAATTTTTCGTGCGGTAAAAATAATCTATCATGGCTATTAAAAAACATTGAAAACATTCCTGCCGTCGTTACAATGTCTTTGACGGAATTTTTTGGGATCCCTTTTGCGGCTTATCGAAACAAAAAAATAGGATCTTCAAAAACCGATGCGGCGGTTTTTAAAAGACCCAACAACAACTCGGAAATAATTCAAACGGTGGAACCTGGAGAAAAAATTGAAATTATATCTCAGTGGGAAGATTGGTACATAATAAAAAAGAACAATTCCTCGGGATATATACACAGCAGGTTTATAAACACATAAATGATAAAAAAGTCTACTATATGTAGACATATTTTTTTTTACGTTGTAAAATTTATTTATCAGAAAACTAAAAAAGAAAAAACAGGGGTAAAATTATAATGGAAAACTTTCAAGAATTTATTAATAAAATAAAAAACAAAAAAATAATGTTCTGCGGAATTGGCAGAAGCAACTTGCCCTTTATTAAAATGCTGACAGACGAAAAAATAAACGTAATCGCCTACGACTGCAAAAGCAAAGAAAATATAAGCAACGATATTTTACAAAATATTTCCGAAAATAAATATATAACCCTGCGTTTGGGCGATGAATCCGTGTGGAATGAAAACATAGATATAATAATAAGGACTCCAGGCATAAGCTTTTTTTCGGGAAATATTAAAAAAGCCAGAGAAAAAGGTACTGCTGTAACTTCTGAGATGGAAATATTTTTTGACCTTTGCCCCTGCACTATTATAGGTATAACAGGAAGTGACGGAAAAACCACAGTTTCAACCATTATATCCGAAATTTTAAAAACCGGCGGCAAAAAAGTACACCTGGGGGGAAATATCGGTAAACCATTACTGCCGGAAATAAAGAGCATAAAAAAAGAAGATTTTGCCGTGGTGGAGCTTTCGAGTTTTCAGCTTCTTTCCATGCGTAAAAGCCCTGATATTGCCGTTATTACGAACATTTCCCCAAATCATCTGGATATACACAAAAATATGGACGAATACATCTTTGCAAAAAGACAAATATTAATCCATCAAAACGCATTTTCTAAGGCTGTGCTTAATTTTGACAACAGCGAAACAAAAAAATTAATTGCCGACGTAAGAGGTCAACATATATACTTTAGCTCAAAAGAAAAATTAAACAGTGGCGTATGGATAGATGAAAGCAACAACATAATATATTCATCAAACGGGGAAAATGAAAAAATTATAAACACGGCTGATATAAAAATTCCCGGAAATCACAACGTGGAAAATTACTTGGCCGCAATTGCCGCAACAAAAAACCTGGTAAAAATCAAAAGCATAAAAACTGTAGCACAAAACTTTTCGGGAGTAAATCACCGAATAGAATTTATAAAAAATGTAAACGGAGTTTCTTATTATAACGATTCGATCGCATCAAGTCCTACAAGAGTAATAAAAGGCACACTTTCGCTTTTTGACAAGAAGATAATTCTTATAGCCGGAGGATACGACAAAAAAACGCCTTTTGATGAGCTTGGGAAAAAAATAATAGAAAAAGTATCCACTCTAATTTTGATGGGAAACGCCGCCGAAAAAATTGAAAATAACGTTGTAAATTCGCCAAAATATAAAACATCAAATTTAAAAATAATTCATGTAAAAAATATGGAAGAAGCCGTAAAAAAAGCGCATGAAACAGCAACGAGCGGCGATACCGTAGTTCTTTCCCCTGCATGCGCAAGTTTTGACCTATATAATAACTTTGAAGAACGCGGAAATCACTTTAAAGATTTAGTAAACAAGCTACATTATAAATAAAGTTTTTTATTTACTAAGCTTTTGCATTACCGGAAGCTCCCTTAACTTTACCAAATCTTTTTTCAAGTTTTTTATATCTAATTTTAATTCCTTTGTAACCCGTGTTATATTGGGTAATTTTTTCTGAATTGCTAGCTTCTAAAGCGTTAATCAAATTTAATCTTTCTTCTGTATCGAGTTTTTTATACGGATCCGGGACTTCACCTGCGTTAGCTTCCATAGACGTTATTAAATTATTAACTTCTGCAGCCAAAATTCCCGTCCTATCTTTTCCGCTTTTACAATTAAATGATACAGGATATCCAATCAAATTCATTAGTGCCAATAATCTTGATTGTATGGCGCCGGGGTTTTTTTCGCTCCCGTGGCCATAAGTCCCATGCCAAATAAATAGTATTTGCTTGCTCAAATTTTTTATTTTTTTATAATCAATACTTTCTTTATCAATTAAATTATTTTTTACATAATCTCCTACTTTCCCACTGAGTTTACCAAGCCAACTACTATCATTAATATCATTCAAACTTTTTTTATTAAAAATATTTTCGCATTTTTCAGATGGTAACTCTTTACCAAATAGTTTTTCAAAAGATTTTAAATTTTCACTGCGCATATCATCAATTGGCAATATTTTATTATAATGTATTTCATTAATACCAAAATTAAAAAGCATAGG
This sequence comes from Clostridia bacterium, assembly GCA_017432165.1. GTDB lineage: Bacteria > Bacillota > Clostridia > Oscillospirales > Acutalibacteraceae > UMGS1491. The sequence goes on from JAFRJS010000082.1 coordinate 18,173, forward strand.
ATCTTTTAATTTTAAATAAATAATATGGTTTTTATCGAGTTTCACAGCAATATCTTTATCTACAAACTCATTAAAAGTTTTCATCTGAGATGATATTAAATTATTCTCTCCAATTTTTTTGGCAAATTTATTCCAATTATTCATAAGCTGTACATTACCAAGGTTAACTTCCCAAACTTTATTTTTATTTGCTTCATTTGTTAACTTATCCAAACCATACTGCTGCACAGCTGCAGCCAATAAAATTTGCTTGGTTGACCCCTTTTTTCCGCGCGTATTTGCATGTCTTAACGAAGAAAACAAAACCTTACCATCTTTAGATTTAACTTCATTTTTCCATACATTCACAGCATTTTCATTATCTCTATCCATAGAAGCAATATTTTTTACACCAGTCAAAATTTCACTTATCGGGGTAACTTCTATGTCCACTTTTGTATTTTTTATTTTAAGCTGCTTATTGGAAGCTTCCCACTTCCATACATTTGAGTTTAAATATTTAATATAGTATTGATTAAATATTTCTTTCGGGCATTTTTTAGAATTTTTTGTATTTAAAATTTTGAAAAATTATATTTTATTTGAAATGGCTTGACAAACTATTAATTTTCTGTTACAATATTAATATAAGATTTAACATATTATATAGGAAGATTTAAATATTGTAACTTTTGAAATAATTACAGAAACTACTAAAACAGAAAGCCGGAAAACCACTGGGTACCAAGCCAACGATTAAAAAGTACACTTACACATTAGGAGGTAAAAAATAATGTTTAGTTCTGTAGATAATTGGTCGATTGATAAGATGGATTATTACGAAATGAAAAAACCTATTGAGTATGAGGCAGACGAAAAAATAGTTGGCATCGTATCGTTTCTTGAGAATAAAACAGATGAAGAAAAATTAAAAGAGATAAAAGTTTGCGAAAACTATGAAAAACTAATCGTGGGGATATTTAACAATAATGTCAATTTGGTAAAAGCTGCTCTTGCATCAGGCAATATAACTCAAAATAGGTTCACTCAGATTGTAATCGAGAATACGGACGGCTCCAAAAGCTTAGATTATTTTCAACCGGACTTTGAAGCTAAAAGAAGAAACCGCAAAGAAATAATGGGGTTTATTAAAGAATGTTTTGTAAAACAAGAATATAAGCATACATTTGAATCCGAGCAAACATCGACCGATCTTAAAAGTATTGTTGACAGAATAGATTATGATATAAAAAAACCTATTGATTGGAAAGGCGGCGGAAAAATAATTGGGGTTTTAAAACCTTCTCCGGACTTTTGGGAGCAAAAAGAGGATACACTGAGAAAAGAAAACAAACATAAAGATTTTAAAAATTTAATTGCAGGAATACTAACCGAAGACATAAACTTAGTAAAATCAGCACTTGAATCCGGAAATATAACGGATATGGACGGAGTTCAAGTGGCAGTTGAAAAAAATGGCGCTAAAGAATTAGGCTTCTTTTTCCCTATTAACGAAGCCAAAGCTAAAGGCAACAAAGAAATAATAGATTATATAGAAAAATTCTTTGAAAACCAACCTTCACGTATAACTATAACATTTTCGCCTTTAAATTCTTTTACAAAATAAAAAATTAAAAAAAGAGGTATTAACATGCAGCAATTTAAACCTAGAAAAATAAAAAACAAAATCATTTCTGCAACACTTGGAATTTTGGCTTTGGTATTTTCTACCGAAGTTACAGCAAAAACTAACTGCAGCATAAATTTGGATATTTTTCAAAATGAAGCCGTCACATCTCTAATTAATTTTTTAACCGAAGCTAAAATTTCCAAAGCTCAAGAAAAAGCTTTTGAAATAACAACCAAACTTGCTCAAAAAAATCCGGATCACACTATAATATCTCAAAAAGTAAGTTCAGACCGTTACTACGAAGATGAATTACCAACCAAACTTGAAAATATTTTAGATGAAGAAGTTAAAAGTGGTGACTTGCCGATACAAAATTTTACAATAAGGGATATGGAAAATGCTAAAAATAGCATGAAAACTAAATCTGATAAAGATGTAAAATTTGTAATTTACCCTAATTTTGACGCAATAAATTTACATTATAAGGACGAATGTGAAGACGGATCAATTGTAAACTTGGCAAGTCAATTTAACGCACTGGAATCCCCCATCAATTTACCGACAGCTGTAAAATATTGGCACTATGACAGAACACAAGGACCATATTGTGCGCTTCAATCCGTAGCAGGAACTAAGCACAGAGAAGCTGCTCATCTGCAAGGCAGACTCACCGATGCAATCAACGATATGTTAAAAAACTGCAAAACCAAAGATGGCATATCAATAACCGAACAATATCCAAACCTTTATAAAGGTGGATATTTAAACTTAATGGAAATTAAAAATCTGGATGATATGAAATCGTTTTGTGATTTTTTGGAAAATGAAGATAACTTAAAAGATATAAAAGTTTTAATGCAATGGATAAAATGCGAAGGAACTAACAAAAAACAGCTTCAGTTTTTCACGGCCGCTCCGTCATTTCAATCCTGCAGTTCAAGAATTTGGGAAAGCAATTCTGAAATTATGAATCTTAGAAAAAAAGTATGCATAAAGCTTGTAGAGGTACAATATAAAGCCATGGCACAAGCAGCAGCAATTATGTCGGCTAAAAGCGGTAAAAATATAAAACTACATGTTTGCATGGTAGGGCACGGCGTTTTTAATAATCCTAACGAAACCGTATATGCAGCACTAAAATCATTAAAAGAAGAACTTACAGGCACAGACACAACCGTATTTTTGCAAGTTCGCCCGGGAAGCCCTAATGTTTGGGAAAAAGCAAATGCAACAAATTTGGGCATTAACTGGGAAATATTTAAAAAATAAAAAGGGCTATTAAAGGCCCTTTTTTATTTCTAATTATAGCATATCCAATTTGTACTTAGTATCCACTTAATTCTTCTCTTTAAGATGTTTTAACGTGCAGAGTAAATTGTTTAAAATATGCTTAATCGCTTTGTATAAACACCATTTGGGAAAAGTGATTTTTTTAAATCATGAAAATGTAAATCTATATATGCAAGCATAATATTGTTCACTTCATCGAGCGTTTTCGGATTAAAGCCTTGGGGTGAAACAAAATTATTATTTAGTATTATGTAATCCCAAATTAATGTGGCTTTCCTAAAACCTAATAGCTGAGTTCCTCCCATAAAAACTCCATGCAAAAAAATCATTTGCCGATTATGAGGAGCCATATCTGATGTTGAAAACATAATGCGTTCAAATTCTTTATTATGGCTGAATCTATTATTAAAAAAACTTTTTGCTAAGTCATCTGCATTTTTTTGCCAATCACTATTATTATACTTTCCACCTATCATTTCCATAAATTTAGAATATATAAAATAGACTTTAGCTTCATCTTGCTGAGGAAGTAACTGGGTTGTGTTACGTGTAAACATAAATTTCCTATATATCATATATAAAATATAATCCCAACCTTGGGTATAATCAATATTATCGTGCTCTGTATAAAATTTATCTAAAATATGATTAAATTTTATTTTAAAATCCTCACTCTGGCTGTTTCTCATGAAAGCTTCTGGAGGATATCTATTTACATCAAAACTAATTTGGTATATCTGTTTATATTTTCGAGTATTAAGTTCATTGCTTGTAGGCACATATGGTACAGCATCGTAATCGTATGGCACATAACTATCAATATCATTCTGCGTTCCGCCTAATCTTTCAAACCAAACGTCAGCAGGAACATATGGTACAGGAACTGAAACTGTTGAATAATTATCATACGTTGATAATAAAGTAGTGTAATCACAGCGTAAATCCCAATACTCATCAGATAAAGAATGATAACGACGCTTTGATGTATTATTCATTAATAATAAAAGTGTTGTTGTAATGGTTGCGGCAGCACTAACTGAATATAAAGCCACGTTATTTTTAAGGTGATCTTTAATTTTATCCCAAGTGCCTTCTTCATTGCTTTTGCTTGAAACAGAAGAATCTTCGGATTTGACGGTAGAATTGTCAAGCCCATAAAGTGACATATTCAAAGAACTTGATAAAGACAATACCGCTAATATTAATGACATTAATTTTAAAACTTTTTTATTCACTTTTTCGCCTCTCCATTAAATTTGTAATATTATTATATCAAAAACACAAAACAAAAGCAAGCATATTAATACTACCTATGCTTACTTTTGATTTTATGTATAATTTATGAATCCTATTTTTTATCAAACGACGGGTTAAATTCATAGAAATTTTTATTCGATATAATACACTTAACAATCACTATTATATATCTTGATTTTTCGTTCAATTTATGATAAAATCAAATTAATAAATTCAGAAAGGAAAATCGTATATGAAAAAATTAATTTCACTGCTTTTGGGGATTTCACTAATTGCAACAAATATAATCAATGCTAATGCAAAAATATTAGATATAAATCCTGATGAACCTGCGCTAAGAACTCCTACAGAAAAAGTGGCTAAATTTGATAAAGAGTTAAACACATTAATTAATGATATGGCCGAAACTATGGAAAAAAATGATGGCGTTGGAATTGCAGCACCGCAAGTAGGTATAAGTTTAAAAGTTTTTTTGGTTAAACACAATGGAAAAATACAGGAATATATTAATCCAAAAATAGCTTTTAAAGAAGGGAAGCAGACGTCTATAGAAGGCTGCTTATCTGTACCTGGGATAGTCGGAATAGTTCAAAGACCAAATCATATTAAAGGGAATGCTTTCGATAAAAACAGAAAAATTTTTGAATTTGATGTCACCGGTGATGAGGCACGCATTATATGTCATGAAAACGATCATTTATACGGAAAATTGTTTACAGATAAAGACCGTGCAATAAAAACATTTACCAATACGCAATTCACATTACTAGGAATTGCAGGTGCTGTTAGTATAGCGGCCATCGTAACAGCAATTGGATATGGTGTATATAACCTTACGAGGTAACCACAAAAAGCAACATAAAAAATCAAGTATGGTAAATACTTGATTTTTGTTTTTATTATTTTTTATCAAACGATGGGTTAAATTCATAGAAGTTTTTGCTGTTTAGTTTATCTGTGCAAAGCCTGAGGCCCTCACCGAAACGTACGATTTGTAATGTAAAAATTGTCTAAAAAAATCGCCTTTATAAAATAGAGGTTTATATTTTCCAAGTTATATCAATTTTTCCATCCGCAATATGTATTACTTTTATAAGTGCATCGACTACTAAAATTTTGTCTTCAAAACAAGTTTCAGTCCAATGGGATATGTAATCCGTAATTTTATCTATACTATTATTATCATTTGTTTTTTCACTTGATAAAGACATTAATTTTTTGCTTATTTGGTTTCTTTCTTCATCCAATTTTTCAATGTGTTCATTTATATACTTCATAAGGGTATCGTTTGCGGTTAAAACCTTTTTAAGAAGATCATCTATCTCTTTATCTATTTGAGAAATTTTTATCTTATACTCGTTGATCTTGGGATCGGAGACATGCTTTGAAGTGTTTGTTAAAACATTAAATTCGGTAAGTTTATTTTTTATGGTTTCAAACATGAAACTTTCTAAATTATCAGCCCTAACAGTTCCACATCCTTTACAACGTCCGGTAGCAGTTTTGTTACTACACACAAAATATCTTACAACGTTTTTTCTCCGCCTATCTGATTTTCTAACCACGAGTGCATATCCGCAGTTACCACATTTAACTTTGCCTACAAGCCATGAATTTTTAGCTCTGTTGGTTGTTGTAACTTGCCTGTTGTTTATACATTTTATTCTACATTTAAGCCACTCGGCCGAACTAACAATTCCGGTATGTGGAGCTAACACCAAATGTTTATTTTCCAAAGAATACTGTTTTCTGTTGTTTGTCTCTCCCTTATACAAATAACAAGCATTTTCTCCTATAAAATCAGAGATATCATTTACTATGTTTGAACCTTGGCTTTTGTAAAATTTATATATTTCAGAATCTGCTTTAACATATATGGGGCTTCTCAGAAGTTCACTTATTCTTGATGTGTTCCAACTTTTCCCTCTTAAATGTTTTAAACCGTGCTTGTTAAAGTATCTTAAAATATCTCCCAATGTTTTAGTAGGCTGAGAATAGATAGAATACATAAGTTTTATTTGTTCCACTTCTTCTTTAATAGGTACATATTTTGATGTTTTAATACCATCTATAGTTGTATTTTCTAATGCAAAACCATAGGGCACTCTTCCACCCATATAAAATCCTTTTTTACTACGTGAATAATAAGCGTCGGCAACACGTTTTTGAATTGTTTCCCTTTCTAATTGAGCAAACACTATGCATATGTTGAGCATTGCCCTACCTATAGGAGTAGAGGTGTCGAATTTTTCAGTAGAAGAAACAAACTCCACATTGTGTTTTTGAAATACTTCCATCATATTTGAAAAATCTAGTATTGAACGGCTTATACGATCCAGTTTATATACAATTACTCGTTTTATGATACCTTTTTCTATATCCGAAAGCATTTTTTCAAAAGCAGGTCTATTAGTATTTTTACCACTATACCCCTTATCTACATACTTTCTATACTCTCCCCCTCTCGTTTCATAACAGCAAAAATCAATTTGGCTTTCTACTGATATGCTATCTATCTTTTCTATTGATTGGCGAGCATATATTGCATCATACATCTTAATTTTCCTCCGGTAATTTTGATGTATATAAAAATAGTCGCCCACAATATTATTATATCGTAAAGCGATTTAAATTGGAGCCCTTTAAACATATTTTTTAAAAACTTGAAACAACATGTTTCTTGTTTCATCGAAAGCTTGCTTTTTTTCTTCCTTTTTTAAATTAGGCATTAAATTTGTTACTATAAATTCTCTACCGAATAAAATTTTTTTTGAAGATTGTTTATCATATTTTATATTAATCAGCATACCACACACCTCCATACAATTAACTTCCTTCCACTTTAATTATATGATTAGCTGTTTGTACAATATTAAAGTCATCTTAGCCCACTAAAACAAGCGGCACACGAATTTCACGTTCCTTAAATCTTCAAGGACTACACCCATATCTTGTGACGGTTTTTTCTCGCTCGAGAAGTGGCTATGTAGGAGTTTCTTTAACTGTTGCTAAGACTCTTTATTCAATTTTCAACGAAACAATCGAAAACAGTTCGGCTTTTGAGCAAAACAGTCAAGCAATAATGTCGCAAGTTTCCGAACTTTACACCAAAATTACAGACTTTGAAACATATAAAAGCAACATCACAACTCAGTTTACACAGACAAACGAAGATTTTACTTATCAGTTTAGTAATTTAACGGAGCTTATAAATAACTTAGACGCAGATTCTGCGGAACAATTTAATAATATTATCAGATATATTCGGTTTGTGGACGGCGATATAATTCTCGGTGAAGTAAATAACAATTTAATGCTTAAAATCAGTAATGATAAAATCTCCTTCCTTCAAAACGGCATAGAAGTCGCATATATGACAGACAACAAACTTTATATTACCGACGGAGAATTTCTTAACTCTTTGCAGTTAGGAAATTTTGCTTTTTACCCAAGAACAAGCGGAAATTTATCTTTTAAGAAAATAAAATAAATTTAGTCATTCAAAACGCTTAGAACTTTGGGCTCTACAATTAAGTATTCTTCCTCTTTAATTTCGGTGTTGTCGCTTAAATAGTCTGTACTGTGTAAAACATCAAATCCTAAGAGCTTGCATAATAGCCCAGAATTATAAAAAACAGATGCTTTATTTTCCTTAAAATACCTTTTACGATTAATCATTATAGGATGTTTTTTTAACTGCTCACCCACTTCGTTAAAAAGACGATATTGCTCATCAGGATCCTCTATTTGCTCCCTTTCAATTTTTTGAAATACTTCACCAAACTTTTCATTTAAAAGTTCTGCTGCGGAATCAAATATACAATTTTCTTTATTATTTGCTGAAAACATTCCAAAGTTTTCGGGATGTGTACGGCGAATTATTTCCTTTAGTTTTTCTAAATACTCGTCTTCCAAAACTTTTACACCTGTTTTGGGCATTAACATTTTTACAACTGTTTTAGGGTCAGTTTTATCAGAATACCGTTTGGCACATTCTAAAGATGTAGTGGTGTAAATTCCCATTCCTCGAACGTTTTTAATGTTAGAAGGCATATAAATTATACCTTTTTTTAAATTATCGGCAAATTGTTTTTCGGTTATTCCTCTATATAAAACGATACTATCTTTAGATTTTTCTTCAAAATCCTTTTCACTCAACAGCTTTACCGTTGTAGTGTTTTTTGTTATGTACTCTTTACAAATATCATCAAATTTTTCAGGAGAAACATCTTTATATTCCAAAAGAAAATCATTAATCTTTTTATACAGATATTCTGCGTCTTCCTTAAGTGCAAAACTTTCTCTAGATTCGATAATATTTGTATTTTGTTCTGCATTAACAGCTAAATGTGGAACAAACATACAAACGGACAAAATTATCATTGTTAGTTTTCTAAATATTTTCAAAGTTATTTCCTCCACTATCAATTCTGAATATAATTATAACATATTTTTAAAAAATAAGCAAGAGGTGAAAGCAATGGGAACATCAAGCACATTTTCAACCAGCAATACACACGTTAAGTATAACATCACAGTAAATCAAAACTCGCAAAATGTTTCAAACAACTGCTCAAATGTTAGTGTTTATGTAAGGTTTTGGCGCGACAACTCAGGCTACACAACTTATGGCTCAGGAACTTGCTATTGTAAAATCAATGGTACAACTTATTCTGCGACAGTTTCTCCGAGCCAAAAAATAACAAATTCAGGAATAAACCTTTTTAGTAAAACACTTGATATTTATCACAACAATGATGGCACGAAAACTCTTACTTGCTCGGCTTGGATTGATATGAACACCCCTCTTACAAGTAGTGAGCAGTCTTATTCTCAAACACTTTCTACGATACCAAGAGCCAGCAAGCCGACACTCAGTTCAAGTTCTGTTACTATGGGAAATTCCGTAACAATAAGC
>JAFRJS010000083.1 GCA_017432165.1 Clostridia bacterium
AACGGGACTGTTAAAAATCCCACTGGTTAAGTATATTTTATACTAAAAATTGAGTTTATTTCTTTACTTTTTCTTTCATCAAATGATTAGTTTCTTTTCATTTAATTCAATCTAATTATAACAATGTTATAAATATTAATGCTAGTATTAATTTAATTAATTCTAAAAGAATATTGGTGATTTTGACCATACTTTTGTAAATATGGGATTATTAAAATATAATGATTAATTCAAGTTTATTTTTTAGTTTAAAGAGCATGAATAAGTTTAAATTAAATGTGGGACAATTTTATATTATGAAAACAAAAAAACCGCCCACAATTATTAGTTGTGTGGAAGAACTTAAAAATTTTTGCATTTGTGGTTATGGAAAAAGTCTTTACATAAGTAATCAAATACCTCTTAAAATCGTTGAATCATTCATAGAAATCATGAATGAAGATATGGAGATTACAATATTTGATTACAGAGAAATAATGGATAATAATTCGATTAATCTGAAAAAGAATGGTAGAACTAAAATAAAATTGAATAAAAAATACGAAATATATAAGCAAACTTACTATTACTACAGTAAAAACCGTATAAAATATCTAACTACTATGATGCCTTTGTATATTAAAAAATATTGTTGTTACACTCTTGATATTCAAAATTACCGTTTTATGCAAAGTAAAATTTTTTACGCATCATATGAAAATACTACTGATTTAATAAATGAGAAAAATAACTTAAATATCACGCGACAAAGCGTATATTTGTATGAACGCGAAGCATGTATGATAAATTTAGCAAAAAAAGAACAAAAAATATGGAAAACAATAAATAAATTAGAAATAAAACCTAGTGGAAAATATAATTATGATGAGGAATATATTAAAATAAATAAAGAAGTTTATGTCAGATTAAGCTTAATTGACGCACATACAAGAATAATAATCAATGACATTCTAATACCTCGAAATCAATTCAACAAAGAATACATTAAATCCTTTTTTATAACATCACTAAACGGATTTTCATTAGATACCATAATAACCGACGGATATCGCGCATATCCCCAAATTATAGATAAAATAGGAGCAAAACACCAATTATGCAGATTCCACATCATGGAAAACCTCATGAAACCCATAAACAAAAGAATCAACATACTCGAAAGAAAAATAAAAAGCCATAAAAACAAAATAGAAGAAAACAACCAAAAAATACAGATATTAAAAGCAAAATACCCTCACAAACAAGGAAGACCACCAAAAAAAGACAACAAAGCTCAAAAAAACATAAACAACAGAAAAAACCTAAAAAGAGAAAACTCACAATATACACAAAAATTAAGCAAATATAACAACGAAAAAACACAAATACTCCACTACAAAGATAGAATAAAGAAAATATTCGATGTAAAATCATATAAAACAGGAATAAACAAAATAAATAAACTATTGGATAAAAAAGACGAACTACCAGATTTTATCCATGATTTTTTAAAAAATTTAATAAAGAAGATTGAAAGAGCATTAGCATTCACAAAAGATGAATCGTTGCCTAAAACCAATAATTTGGTTGAATTATTTTATAAAGTGACATTTCCTGGAAAAATCAAAAGAATTTACCGAACTGTCGAAGGAGCAATGAACAGAATCAGATTAAACAACATAAAATGGATGGAGAAAAATGTCATTGAAAGACACATAAAAAATATGGAAAACCAGTGAGATTTTTAACAGTGCCAT
>JAFRJS010000084.1 GCA_017432165.1 Clostridia bacterium
ACCCGCACCGGCAAGAATAACTTTACCCGTGGTGCTCATAGATTTTGTTGTTTCTTCTTTGGAATTTCCTTCTGCGAATGCGCAGGGAGAAACCGCCGTTAAAAGTGTTGCCGTGGAAAGAATAGTTGCTATGCCTTTTTTTAAAATCATTGTTTAATTCCTCTTTTGTTTTAATTTATCTTTAAGTATAACATAAGAAAAACTAAATTTCAAGTGGACTTAAACAATTAATTAAAACGCATTTTCAAAAACGTTATCAAAAAATTCCTTTAGCTCCACCGCTAATTCAACTGCTTTAAATTTAATTTTGTATTTGCCCTCGCCTTCCACCAAGTCCATTTCATACGGATTTAATACTTCTTCCAGTTCATCTTTTGCGCTGGCTGCCGGCAAACACATCGGCGGGAACATAACGCACCACCAGTTTTTCCCTTGAGCCTGCCCGATTGTAATTCTAAGAGCGTCATATTTTCCCGCAGGAATAGTGAAATCCCCGTATTTTCTATTATTAAAATACATACTCGTTACGCACGCATCTACATCGTAATCATATCCGTTCAAAATAATTTCATCTTTTGCGGATTTTTTAATTTTTTCAATGTTTTCCCCGGTTAATTCTTTTGCTGCGATTAAATCATTTAACCCTCCAAAATATTCCCCAAAATCTTTTAAGATCCTATCGCGGACTTTTAGTTTTAAATCTTGATCCTCTTTGCTATTTGAATTTGCTATGATATGTAGCCTGAAAATTTTACTGCTTATGCAGTCGCACCTGTTAAAAAATCCGGTAAAAGAAAACAGCACCGAAAAAATAAATCCACAAATTAACGCCTTTACTTTAGTATTTTTCATATTTTTGCCCTCCAATAATTAATTTTTTAAAAGCAAAATAAAGTATTAACCACTTTTTGGAGGATTATTCAAAAAATTAACTAATTTAAAAATGTACTTGATTTTAAATAAAACAAATATGTATAATATACATATAATCATAAAAATGGTTATAAAATATTTTGTCTGAAAGGATGATTTAAAATGCCAAAACTAATTTCCATTAAAAGACCTTTTGCAAAGAAAACAGCTGATGTAACAAGACTAAAAGAAATTGCTGAGCTTATGAAAAGTGCAGAAAGCAGCTGCACCGAACTGGCAAAAGTTGCTTCAAAAATTAAAAGAATTCTTAAAAGCTCTGATGCGCAAAAGCTAGACCAACTAGATGAAAAAATTAAGACTTTAAAAAAGGAAGGCAACGAACCAGACCAAAAAGACATAGAACTATATAAAAAACTTGAACAAACTATTGATTCTAAAACTAGACATTTACTTAGCCACTTTGACTATATTCTAAAAAAATCTATGTTTTTTCAGTCTCCAATGTTTACCTATGGCCTTCAAAAAAGACTAGATCTGGATCAGGATCAGGATCAAAATTAAGTGTATCTCGAATTATACATAAAAATAAAAAGCTTCACTTAAATGTGAAGCTTTTATTTTTGTGTTTTTTGGTTTTATTCGGCGGAGCTTACCACAACGTATGCCGAATCTGATTTGCCGTCAAATTTCACGCTGTACGCCTTAACTTCGTACACGCCCTCTTTGGATGGCGCAGTGTAAAGACCGTTATTATCAATTGTACCGGTGTTTTCTTCCGCCATTGCCCAGCGCACCTCTTGATTTATCGAGCCGTCTATGTGAGCCTCGAACCTTACTTGCTCAAGCGGTTTAACACGGGTGGTATTTGGCGTGATTACAACACGCACGTTTTCATCTATTACGATATCGTCTTCTTCTTTTGCTTCAAAAGGTTTAAATGCCCACCAACGAACATCCACTGCTTGGGCGTTTGTTTTTTCGTTTAGTTTCACTCCCAGTTTTACTGTGCCTTTTTTGGCGTTTACAATTGCACCTATTGTTACATTCGGCGCTGAAATTGATATTTCTTCTTTCGAGAATATTCCTTTGTCGCCAAAAACCAAAAGGCCTTTATCGTCGGTTAAATAATTTGCTTTGTTATCTATTGCCGTAACAACCGCCACATTGCCTTCTCCAAGGCCATGAACAAATTCATAAGAATAATATGATTTCCCAACCTTTGGGCTGAATCCCAGATTTATTCTTTCCACTCCTGTTACTACATTATCCGCTTTAACTTTTGGAAGATCCAAAATTTGCGGAACGGTTTCATCAGGTAATGCGGTTTTATTTTCAACACGTGGAGTTCTTTCTAAATCTTCATCAAGTTCTTGAAGCAAACTTAAAAGTTCATTGCTGTAAAGATATTGCTTAAACGGGTGTTTTTCAAAGCTTTCGATAAAATAATCCAACTGATTGCTTACCAAATGGAATTTTGCAAGGTAGATATATTTATCTTCCACGTTTTCTATTCTTTCTATAAAGTTCTGAGAATAGTAATCTTTTACCACAACATCTTTTATCGGTGTGGTGGTTACGGACACCGGCAATTTAAAATCTTCGGAAAGTCTTATCTCGTCTTTGCCGACTTTTAAAAGGAATGACTTTCTGTCTATTATTATATCTGTAAAAGCATCTGCAGCAGCATCGCAATAAATATAATAATCTTTTGAATACGTTTTATAAGTTGAAATTTCGGTTTCTTGATAAGATACGGGGATTTCTTTTTCGCCGTTTACCCCTCTAAAGAACTCGCCCTGCATATTAAAATTAAAATTAACGGGTGCTTCGATGTTTTCTTTTTCAAACATTATGGTAATTTTTAAGCATTGGCGCGGGTTTACGTATTTTTTCATAACTGCGCTTATTTTAATACCATTTTCGTTATAAATTTCAACTTCTTTATTAACAAGATGGTCAAGTTTAAGATTGCTTTTTGGCGGCTGAGAAGTTAAGAATAGCTCAAAGCCCTCATCTATGCGGTTAAATTCCTCGCTTACACCGTTTGATTTTCCGGAACCCGCCACAGAAAAAGTTGTTTCCTTAAGTTCTTCTTTGTAGCCAAGGCAAAGATAAACTATGCCTTTATTTTTGTTTTCTTCAAAACCTTTTATTACGTTAAGCCTTCTCATATACGGCTCTGGGACTACAATTTCTCTGCCCATATAATCAAGCGCCATGCCTGATTCCAAAGAAAAAGTTTTGTTGTCCACCAAAATAACGTCCAGCCCCGAAACTATGCCCGAACCGCCCATCATTTTATTGTTTAATTTACGTTTTGAATTCATGTACATCTGTTCGCTTTCAAAATCACGAACTGTCATAAGTTTTCCAAAGAAATAATTGTTTCTTTCTGCCAGATAATATTGTTTGTTGTTCATATCTCTTCCTCTTTCCTTTTAATAATTATTTTTTTATATTTTTGAATTGGTTATTATCAAATTATTAACTTCTTTTTGCTTCTTGTTAAGCACCAAATTTTCGTTTGTAGTTATAAAAGAGTTTATTCCCATATAACAATGGTGGTCTAAATATGTTTGGTTATTTAAACTAACAAGATTGCAAATTGAATCAATTGGTTTAACACTGTTTATGATTCTTAAAAGCTCAACATACTTTTCAGAATCGGGAATATAATTTTCTGGCAACATAACAGTAAAAACATATCCATTATCCCCAAAAAGATTTTCTATTACGAGTTTATTCTTATCATAATACATATTATGGCGTACGTCAAACTGTTCTACAATTATTGGTTCTACCCCTATATATTCGTTTACTATTTTTGCAACTGCCTGCTTAGTGCCTTTCATTTTATATATCTTAACTGCTTCCTTAATTAACTTTCTTAACTTTTCTTCTCCCCACAAAGATATATCCTTAATAGAAAGCCAGTCGGCTATCCAAGTTAAAAAATCTCTGCTTGTGGAATCAACGTCAAATTTTATCGGCGTGTAATCAATTTTATCTTCAAGGTCTGTGTATATGGACTGGAATATCCCGATAAATCTTTGAAAAAAAGCGTCAGGTGGCTGATTTTCCGTGTAAACTTCCGGTAAATACTGCGCAAATGAAATCTGGGGAAATTCAATTTTAATGGAACTTATTTTAATCGTACCCATTTCGCTGTTTACAACTTCCAAGCAAAACCAAAAATACCTGCCTTTTAAACCATACAGCAAAACATCAAAAGAGTTATCAAAAACTTTTGCACCTATATAATCAAAAACGTCTATTTTCCTGCTGATATTAATATTTTTGTCAAATATATACTCGTTAATATCCACGTTGGAAAGCCCGTCTTTGCCGGGGATTGGTATTTGAACCTCGGGCGTATCGCTTGCATAAACTCTAAGCTTGTAAATCATGCCCGGCGACTGCTCCAAATCCATTCTTAATCTGTGCCAAATGGTTTCCGATTCCATGCTGTCAAAAGGTCCTGCAATGTAAACGCTGTTTTGCGCTCCAATCCCCGATGAAACTATTTTGTCTTCGCTAAATTTAAAATTACTTGATATACTACTGTTTAAGAAATCCGTTTTTCTGTTTAAAACAAAACATTTTGCTCCTGAAGCCACTGCTTTCGCCCCCTAACCTTTATAAATCTCTGAATTTTTAATATAATTAAAATCAATTTTTTCCACATAATAAACTCCGTTTGGAGGAATTATTATATCTTCGGAAACATTTTTCTGGATAAAATTTCCCACGGGGACAATTCTTAAATTATCCAGCCTTGAAACATACTTTAATTTATCAATCATTCCAAAAACATCTCCAAAATGAAGAGTTTGTCCAAGGTCTTCGTTCATATTTTTGATAAATCTTTTTATTTCTTTTTCTATTGTTTTATCTTCTTCCCTATAAAATGAATCCACAACTATTTTCCCGCTTATTATAAGGCCTATATATTCCGGGCTTATCACTTTAACTTGCGTGTTTATCAGCCTGTATTTATTAATATGGTTCATAATATTTTGCTCAAAACTTTTTGGAAGAGTAAGACCCACTTTTCTGTTCCATCTAACCGCTATGGTAACGCAATTTTGCTTTGAAGTATCTTCCCCGGGCATATAATTTGGAAGAATTTTAACATTGGTAAACATAAGCCCGGGCGTGCTTTTTACGATGTTTTCATAATCTTTTTTGCTAACTGCTCTATATGGATTGCTAAATATCTCGGCGGCTCTTGCCGATGCATGCTCAATGCTTTCCGTATCTCTGCCTCCGGCAGCCTGTGTTATTTGAGAAATGCGAGAATTAATAAGTGCATTATTTCTGGTAATTACAGAAGAAATCATATTTTCTTTTATATTTGATTTATACCCGGACGTAAACCTAAGCCCACATATTATGATGTTATCGTTGCCGGGCCTAGGAGCCATTCCGTGCTCGTGATCACCGAAAATTATAACTTTTTCATCTTCATCATAAACAAAATGCCTGTCGTATTTACCCGAGGAATAAAAATCATCAACCCGTTTCCATTTAAAGAAGACTTCTTTACCGTTTATTTTTTCTGAAATTAAAAGTTCCAAATCATTATAAAGCACATTTTTAAATTCAAATTTAAAAGTTTGGTTTGTCATGCCCGTTCCGCTACCAAGAACAGAACTATCTTTAAAATCTTGGTCATAAGAAACGATCATAACGGCATCATCACCGGGTTTTAAGTTTTTTATCTCGCCCCAAACTTCAGAAAGGTCAACTGTTAGTTTGCCTTTTTTTGTAAAAGATTTAAAAGTCGGGGAGGAAGTTCTTACCCAGCCGCCATCACTTTTTAGGTAAACTTCACTTCTGCCGTAAAGTGCAAGATTTCTGGGCACTTCCACACTAAAATCAGGCAAAATATCTTGCTTTTTTATTACTATGTTTTCACATTTGGTTTCGTTTTGAGTAACCGAAAAAACGTTTGTGATAACATTATCAATCCTTGGCGGATAATCATATTCGTCGTAAAGAAGCGTTGCACGAATTTTATATTCTCCGTCCATCGGTTCGACCATACCGTCAATTTTCATTGCAACAATACCGGAAAACAAAAATTCATAGGTAAAATCTTTAATTACCTCTATTTCATGCCAGCCTATTTTTCCGTCTTTTGTACCGTAGTACTCCCATTTAATTTTTGCCATCGGCACGAATTTATCGCTTTCTTTAATCGGGTTACGCTTAAGGTCGTGGCTGTTATAAACCGAAAAGAAAATATTAAACATTTTATCCTGAGGAATCGGCGCATCAAACGAAATTATAAAGCGTCTTTCCCCGCTAGTCGTTTCTTTGCGTTCAGTATTTTTACCAAAAACATAAAAAACATTATTCCCATCAAACTTGTAGTATTCCTCTTGCGACGGCGTTTCAGGGTTATCAAACTCAATATTTAGTATAGAAGAATTCATCAAGGTTTGATTTTCGGTATTTTCAAAAACCATGTTCCCCGATTTCCACTGAGTTCGCACAGGCAGATCCGTGTTTTCTTTTATATAAGAAACTTCCACAAAAGCTTTTGCGCCTCTGTTTTTATGTCTGTTTACGTCCAAAAGTCTTAAAAACTTTGTGCTTACTCCCGGCACTTCTCTGTTTAAATATTCATGCTGCACCCACTTTAGCCAGCTAAAAAGCTCCACCAAAGTAATACCCGGGTCTGCTTCTTGATAATCTGTCCATTCCGTGCTAAAGTATGGTATTTTATTTAAATATTCGTCCAAAATATCATCTAAAGAACGATTATGAAGGTTTTCAAGTTCTATCATGCCTTTTCACCTGCCTTTAATCCACTGTAATATTTATTTCCGGAGTTCCATAAATCGGAACCACAAAATGCTGCTTTTTAACGTTTTCAAAATCTATCTCTTTTTTGCCTTCGGGAGTAATTATCTTGGTAAATATATTAACTGATTTTATCCATTTTATATTTGGTATTACTTTTATATAGTTATATATAAATTCTTTTCTGGGGAATTCACCTATTTCCCAACCTTTTTTGGAAAAATTCCCTGTAATGGGGTTTAAAAATTCTTTTAGTTTGGATTCTATCTCGCTGTAAACTCCTTGATAGGCGTTAAAATCGTCTATTACAATATCAACGGAAACGCAAGTTTCAACGTACCTTACCTCAAAAATTCTAAGCCGTGGGGAATTAGACAAAGTAGCAGGAGCTTTTTCGTCCAAGAGCTGCCAAATATGATTTTTAATTCCTTGGAATTTTTCGTAGCCCTGCATAAACTTGCACGGCAAAACGGCAATAGATGTAACGCCAAGCGCCGGAGTATCGTATTCATCAACGTGAGATAAACACTTTACACGGTAAATATTTCTGTCGTTATATTTAATTGTATCTTCAAAATCAGAAAGCGAAACAACCCTATTTCCACCGGAAACTTGACCAAACATTCTGCTTGCGGCATTGTCAACGGTTTCCATATCAACTCCGCCAATAATGGCTCCTTCGTTTGTCACGGAAGAAACTTCTCTTATCGACTCCACAAAGCCTTCTATTCCCCCAGGTTCCAAATTTCCTCTTGTGCCGTTGCAGACTGCGTAGTCTATTCTTATACTTTCATTATACTGTTCGGTAGGAATTTTTCCGTTTCTGCCATTACCAAACTGAACTTTACCGCTATAATAGTCCATTTCATATACTCTGTCGTTCGGCCCATGGGCTATTAAATTCGGAACTTCTTTCCATTTTATCCAAAGCGCTTCCAGTTTTCCGTATTCATCATATTCCGGCAAAACTTCTTTTTTGGACATTTTTAAAAATTCCTCTTGCTCGTTTGTGGAAATGCTGCCAAATTCATTTACCCACACACTTACTTTGGAAACATTTGGAGAAGAAATTTCACAAATTTTGTCTTCTTCATCAGCTTCAATCGAAAAATATTCCGGGTCGCATGTGTTTATCTGAACTATTCTTACGGCATTAAATTTTATGTTGTTTATAATCGGGCGTCTGGCAATATCTTTATCGATCGCATATTTTTTATCGGGGTTTATTATTCGCAAATAGTATCCTTTGGAGCCAAAAAGTTCGGTTTCTTTAAAATCATCTTTGCCTATAATGGTCACCATTTCGCTGTGCGAAAAATTATCCGTTAAGTCCACTGTGTCTATGTGCTTCCACTTGGCACCGCCTTTTCCGTCATCAGCAAAATATTCCCATTTTAAAGTTGGGTTAAACCTGTGAATTCCTTCTTCTATATCCACAAAAATTCTTATCATTCCCGGCGGCAAAGGCCTTTTTAGGCACATATACATTGCCGGACAATTGCAGATGGTGTTTTCCATAAGCGACGTCATGCCCATGTTTGAAATTTCGATTTCTTTTTCTTGCAAATCGCTTACAACTTTTAATGCTCTTACCTCGTGGGTTACATTTTCAAACTTATAATCAAAACTTATATTTTTAACAAACGGGGAAATATAATTTGCATAATAATCATATTGATTATTCATTTTAGATATCTTTGCGCGGATAAAATGTGCCTCTTTGGAGCCAACCCCAATTGGCTGTATATCTTTTGGGCATTCAAATTTAAAGCTGCGGTGAAACACATTATCTTCCGATTCCATATTTTCTTTTTCTACTTTAAAGAAATTTTTTGCTTCTTCATCACATTTTAGGTGCGCCCAACCCTCGCCGTTCCAATATTCCCAGATAATTTTTTCTATTTTTATATTATCGGGTTTTAAATCGGCAAAATCTACATCTGTCATTATATGTTTATATATTTTTCCGGGCATTTCCAGATCTGTTTTAACTTTTGCAAACTGCAAATCTGCATTTACTTCCACCGTTGCGCCAACTTTAGTAAATGCTTCTTCACATGCTATTGTAAAAATATTATACATGTTATATTCTTCGCCAAAGGGGTAAAATTCTTTATTGTCAAGTTCAGTGTCATCCATATTAACAAAATCTGCGCTTAAATTCTTTGAAGCCGAATTATAATTTATATCCGTAACACGTATTCCGCCTTCCGGAACTTTTTTAAATTTGCACCTTAAATATCTTCCCCTTTCGCCCATTACTCCGGTTTTTTGGGTTATACCGTCAAATTTCACTCTTACTAAGCCACCCACTTTTTCCACTTTGTCGGCAGGCACCCATTTTTTTCCGTTATAATATTCCCAAACAGCGTTTTTGCGGTCAGAAAAGATTTCCGGCAATTCTTTGTTTCTATTTGCAGAAAGTTTATTTAAAAACTCAAATTTCACATCTGTGCGGGCCATATTAAAAACTATATCATCACAAAAATATATTTCGTGAGACTGCTTATTTTCATTTAAAACGTTATCAAAAATTTTAAAAGGCTTGATTTTGTTTTCTTCGTCATCGTCATTAGCTACAACATTTTCGGGTTGATTATAAACATATCCTATAAAATCCGAATCATAGTCCGTAAAGCATATGCTTTTTATACCCGTATCAATAATAGAAAGTGAATCCACAGTTTCGTAAGTAATATTATCTTCGCTGCCGGAATCTGCATAAAGCTGCGTACCTTTATCTATATAAACTCCATCACTTGAAGACAAAGCCTCGGCAACTATCATGCCGCTCGCAGGAGCAGCAGGTTTAAGGTTCACACCAAGCATATTTAAAAAAGTAAGATAATGATTATAAGAAGTTTTGTTGTACTTACTTATGGTATTTTCCATCATAGCACAGAATATCTTGGAAAACACCACGCCAAAATCCGAGCTGTTTTCATCAAAATTCCACTCGGGAGTATACTGCTTGGCAAGTGTTTTTACTTCTTGGAGTAATTTATCAAAATCTCTGTTATCAAGTTTAGGTACATTACTCATAACCGTGAGCCTAATTCTTAGTTAATAAAAATTAATCGGCTCAATTCACTTCCTTTCGTTTTAATAAGGCGCTTTTATTGTTCATTTGCGTCAACTTTGTGGATAACACGTTCTTGGGTCGGCTCAATATCCGTAATATAATCAACGCTGGTATTTACAGTAGATATAGGCCCCGGAGTAGCCTGCACAGAAACATTTATATCCAAAACATGCTCTTCCCATTTATTTATTGAAGAAGCTATCGTCTTTTTTAAATCAGAAACAAATGTTGGGCTTACTACTTCAAACATATATCTTCTAAGGTCCGTTCCAAAAGTCGGAACTATTTTTCTTTCGTAAAGTTGTGTGCTTAAAATCATTTTAACCGACTGCTTTACACATTCATTGTCTTCCACAGTCTGAATTCGCCCATTGCTTTCGTTTATTTGAATTGGGAATTTCCAACCTTTTATAACTGACATATACGTTCCCTCGTTTCTTTAATCATTCATCTTAATTTATTTGAGCAATTGCACCTTTTACCACAGTCTGACCGCTGGACTGAAGCACTGCGTTAGCGTTTCCTTTAACCACTGCTTTTGCGCCTGCTTGTGCCACAAAATTACTTTTTGCTTTAATTGTGGAGCTTTGTACATTTACGTCAAATTTACCTTGACCACTTTGAACTTTAACTCCGCCCGATTTATCTATTGTCATGGTGCTATTTCCTGCGGAAAATGAAATTTTAGACTTAGCTTTTAAAATTATTTCCCCTTTTGCAAGGTCTATTTTAAATAATGTGTTGGAACCTTTGTTTGAAATTTGCACAGATTCTTTTTTGTTTGTATCATCCAGAATTACCGAATGACCACCTTCTGTAATAATAGAAACTTTTTGGCTTTTTGGCTTTGTGTCAATTTGAATTTTAAGTCCATTTTGAAACTGAAACATCATTGAATTTTGGTTTTTACTGTCATATATATTCATTGGCGGTTTATTAATCGGCGTATATAAACTTCCTAAAATTACAGGCCTGTTAATGTCACCATCTAAAAAACCAACTATCACTTCTTCGCCATTTTGCGGAATAACCACACTCCCGGATTTTCCTTTTTTATCAAAACCGGCAAAAGAAGACGAAACGCTTGCAGGCATTGACTCTATATTTTCATCCGGAAATCTTACTTTTACTCTGTTTAACCCTTCTTTATCTTTTTCCCTTATAACCACTCCCATTTTCAGGTTTCCGGAAAAACCATCGCAGCTAAAGGGGTTAGATCGATTAAAATCTCTTAAAAACCTTACCATATAACTACCTCACATTATTTTATTAAAAGCTTTTGTCCAATTTTATACGATTGGCGTTTAGTGAAAGCTGTGTGTAATACGATCTTCTTTCTGCGCTATACTCATGAACCACACGTGTGATTATATATTCATTATCTGAAATACCGTTAAAATTCTTCAGCTTTAACTTTTTACCAATTTCAAAATAGTAACACCCTTTTATTTTCATCACCGTTTGCATAAGGTTAAGTTCTCTCAGATTATACTCAGCTTGCGCTCTAAATTTTGCTTCGCTGAGCGAATGTGCATCATTATCTACTATAGAAATAATAGATTTTGATGGCATATTTTTAGAAGATTTTGAAACATCACTTCCGCTGCCAATTTTTTCACTATCTTTAACTGTAGATTTGATCAATTTTGTCGGGTCTTTTTTGTCCAAAGAACTTACTTCTAATGAAGCAGGTATACCCATCATATTCTGAGCGGATTTAACATCAAAAACATAATTACAAAACTCCAGTGTGCTGAGTTTGTTATTCGAAGCATTTTTTGGAGAGGTGAAATTGATTTTCCCGGAGCTGTCGGAATAAAAAAGGCAACCCGTTTTCTCTGCTAATTCGGCCAAAAATTCATAATCACTCGCATACGTTTGATGCAAAAGGAATCCTTTATTAAACTTTTTTTCACCTGCAATTTTCACTTTTGAGCCAAGTAATTTATACCTTGCCAAAACAGATTTTACAACTTTTGAATAGCTTGTTTCTTTTTTATATTGAAGCGTGTATTTATTTTGCATCATAAAAATTTTGCTGTCCATGCATTTAATTCTTACCACACTTTTGTTACCTTTTACATCGCCGATAATATCAGTACTTTTGGTATAAACATACCCGGAAAAAACAGTCCCTACATCTTCGGAATATCCTAAAGAAACTTCTATTTTTGAACCAAGAGTTATTTTTTTAAACTTATCGTTAACATGAATTTCTCCGTCCTCAAGGTAGTAAGGATCAATAAGGTCTATAAGGCAAACAGCAGCTTCCGGGCCCGCACTTAAATCCACTCTAACATAACTACAGTACATGGAACCTTCTTGCTCAAACTTTTTTCCATTTACTGATATTTCAACGGTGGGATTCGTAATTTCTACTTTATTTAGTTTTTTTAATAAAGAACCACTCATCTTTACCCTTCCCTTTTAACTAAAATATACCGTTTCTTTCTCTGTCCATTATAAATCTATCTTCTACTCTTTCTACTATTTCCCTTGAAATAGACTCCAAATCTATTTTACTCATATGTTCTTTTATCATTTTTTCAACTTCTGATTTTTTAAGCGTTTTTGCCATTATGTTTCTTTCTATTTGTTTTTCGTCTATTTCGTTTGTTTTTGCCTCTTGCGGTTTTAAATTAATATCTTTTTCAAATTTATCTATTATTTTCTTTTGTTTTTCGGCGGTTTTTCCTTTTTTTTCGGTTTCTTTTTCGGGGGTCAGTCCCTTTTTATATATCATATAATCTTCTGTGGGAGTAGAAACATAAGAAGGGACTTCTTTTTCTATATGCCTAACATTATCAAAAATGTCTTTATAAACAAACTCTTTTTCTCCGATATATTTGTTCACATTACTTGTAACGATATTTTTAAAAATACCTTTTTTATCTTTTATAAAAGTGGATTTTAAAATGGTTTTCGGCGAAAATATTCTTGCAATGTTTTTTCTAATCACATTTTCAAATATATTTTTTACAAATTCATCTTTATTCTTATAAACCGGAATATTTTTTACTATATTTTCAATATCAAAAGCTTTGCCACTTAAATTTTTAACTTCCAAATCATAAATAAACTTTGGTTCGCCCTCTTTATAAACTGTTTTTACTTTTCCTTTTTCGGTAATAAAATTCAATTTTTCCTGCAAATTTTCTTTTTTTAAGATATCAACATTTCTTTTTATGTCTTTTTGAGTTTTTGTTATGTCCTTTTGAAAACTCTTTTTAAAAACATCATTTATAATATTTTCATAAGTTACGTTTTCATCGTAAGATTTAAAAGTTTTTTCCGTTTTATGCACCAAATTTTTACGGCTTGTTTGAACGCCTTCAAAGATTTTTTCTGTTTTTATATCTTCATCAGTAATATACTTATTTTCAAACTTAGTATGCTTTAAAATATTCTTGTGCCTGGCTATTTTTTCTTTAAATTCCTTTAGCAGTATATTATTTTCATTTACTTTATCTGCTAAATCTTTTTCCAGAAAATGCCTGCGCTTTGTAACTTCAGTTTTTTCGGCGGTTTTTACTTCTTCTTTGCCGCTGTATTCATCTACTGTTTTGCGGTTAATAAGCTCCGTGTAAATTTCACGGCTCTTTAAAGGAATGTCCACGCTTTCGCTTTCGTAAATGTTTTTATGCCTGTTTATTTTTTCTGTGCTTTCAACAGTGGTTAAAATAATCGGCTTTTCTTCTTTACTTTTTACAAAACGAATCAAATTTTCCAAAAGCGAAGTATGAACGATTTTTCTGTTGGTTTTTATAATCGGCAAAACTTCTTTAAAAATTTTTAAAACGTTTTTTTCAGAAAGATCCAAAACCTCCGGCTGAACAAGCTCTTTTTTGGTTTTTACTTTTTCTTTTTTCGCTTTTTTAAGTTGCTCACCTTTTTTGGCATCATCTGCCTGAATTTTGGCTTTTTTTCGCCCTGATTTTAAATCAGCAGTTTTACCCTTTAAAAATTCGTCTTCAAAAGAAGTATCTTTATATATCCTGTTTATAAGGTTTTTTTCGTAGCTTTCTCGGCTTACAACTTTGGAACTGACTTTACTTATTTTACTTATAATAAAGTCGTTTAAAATGCGTGTAACCCTACTGCCGTAAGCAGCGGGTTCTTCATTTCCTAATTTTTTTTTTGAGTCTTCAATAAGTGATTTTAGAATATCGTTTAAAGCTTTTGCATCAAAGGAATTACTAGAAACAACCTCCAGATTTTTGATTTGGCTTTTTGTAAGTCTGTTATTTACTCTAAGAATTTCATTCTTAAGCTGACTTAAAATTTGCTCCCTTACAACGGTATTGTTCTGCACAAAAACGTTTTGGTCACTTTGCGCCGCACGAAGCTGCAACAAAAGCTCAATTATCCTGGCAAGTACGTCTTGATCGTAGCCCAAAGAAGGTGCCGAACTGTAAATTAAATCGCTGCGTTCCTGAAATGGTGAAATATTATCATCAACAATAGAAGCTATTTTATTTTGTTTAAAAACTGCACCACAAAAACTACTGTTGTTTTTAAGTCCAACAATTCCAAGTGGTGCTTTTACTTTTGTAAGTGATTTAATTTTCGGCAATTTAGCTTCTTTGTTGTCCATTTTTTACCGCCTTTTATTCATGTGCATTTAAATTTAATTTTCCTTTTAAAAATCCAATTTGGTTTTGCGCTTTTATTACGCTATCTTTTAAAATTTCGTTTTGCTTTAAAAATTCAAAGTATTTTTTGCTGTTGTTTTTAGAATAATTCTTAAGAGTTTCTATTTTTACTTTGCTTTCAGAAGAATTTCCTGCGTTCATATCTTTTTTAATCTTTTTAATTTTAGATTCATAAAAAACTTTATCTGCAAGAATTTTATTCATTTGGGTTTCTTTTTCTTTTATTATATCTTTTTTTACTTTTATTTCCTTTTCAAAAGCGCTTCTTTCAATAGTCATTGCCGAGATTTCCACTTCTTTTTTTTCTTCTTCGCTAAGACCTTCCACGTTATCTCGCAAATCTTTTGCAATATTTAAAGACTGCATGGTAATAAGATCTATGTTCTTTTTTTCGTATTCTTTTTTTTCGTTTTCTCGCCTAATTTTTTCTTCGTTTATTTGCTTTAGCTCTTTTCTTGTATAAATTTTAGCGGCTAAAAGCTCGGCAACTTTCTTTTTTGCTTCTTCAATCTCAGCTTCTTTTTTTTTGAGCTCATTATTAAGCTTTTCCATATAAGAATCAAAATCGTAAGGCTCCTCATTAAATGCAATATCTAATTCCATAAATCCCTCACCTACTCTTTTTCTTTTCTGGCATCAATCACTTTTTGAGCATTTTCCTGATTTTTTTCTGCTTTTTCTTTGTTTGCACCAGCAGCACTCGCTCTGTATTCTTCATTTTTGGCTTGTTTTTCTTTTGCTTGTTCCGTGCGAGCTTTGCTATCTGATTTAATCTTATCTTTTTCTGCTTTTATTTCTTCATCAGTTTTCTTTGTTTCTTTTGAGAATCTTGCTTGAGCAATATAGTTTTTCTCGCTTTCGCTAAGGTCTTTAAGGTCATCTTCAGAAAGTTCTCCTTTTTGGTTTATTAATTCTTTAATCTTTTCGGCTTTTTCACTTGCTGCTTTGCTTGCTTCTTTCTTTCTTTCTTCTACTTCTTGCCTTGCACTTTCGCCGGCCTCTCTACTTTGTTTTGCTTGCTCTGTGCGGGCTTTGCTTTCTGATTTAATTCTGTCTCTTTCTGCTTTTATTTCTTCATCAGTTTTCCTTGTTTTCTTCGAGAATCTTGCTTGCATAATATAATTCTGCTCGCTTTCGCTAAATTCTTCAAGATCTGATTCAGAAGGCTCTTCTTCTTGTTCAATTAATTTTTTGATTTTTTCGGCTTTTTCACTTGCTGCTTTGCTTGCTTCTTTCTTGCTTTCTTCTGTTGCATCTATATCATTTTCTTTGGTTTCTCTGCTTTCTTTTGCTTGATCTTTACGCTGTTCGCTTCTGCTTTCAGCAGCCTCATTTTCGGCCTTTATTTCTTCTTCGGTTTTTCTCATTTTCTTTGAAAGTCTTGCTTGTTTAATATAATATTGTTCTTCTTCACTAAAGTCTTTAAGGTCTTCCGCGGTCGGTTCTGCTTCTTGTTCTACCAATTTTTTCATTTTTTCAATTTTATCATTGATTTTTTTCTTTTCTGCATCAAGCCTTTTAATTCTGTCTTCCATGCTTTCGTCGTAGTACCCTGCTTCTTCTTTTGCTTTTTCTATTCTTTCGTATGCTTTTCGGGCTTGCCTGTCAACGTCACTTTCCTGGTTTATTGCACTACTAAAAGCAAATGGCTGAAGCGCTGTGGGTTCACGTGTGATTCCGGTATGAACAATTGTCATATCTTCTATTAATAAGCCACTGCCATTTTCTGCATCTAAATCAGAAACACGCCACTCCGAAATTCCTAAAGATAAAAAAGAATAAAGCCCCAAAAGTCGCTTGTTTGTTCTGTCGTAAACGTGTATAAACCCTAATGCAGGGCCTTTTTCCAATGCCTCTTGAGGGCTGGAAGAAGCCGCCAGAACCAAAGCTGTTTTTCTGGCAATGGGGTTTGGAATTATTGCAGCTGCAGAACGAGCAGTTGCATCAATAAGTTGCGGATACCTAATCATGAGTCCCCTACTAAAACTCAGTGTAAAGGAACTTTGAAGGGGTTCTTCCACTATTATTCCGTGGTTATTGAGACCACCTTCGGGAATAGTAGTAACTTGTCTATTCACAGATATACCGGAAACACTTTTAAATCCAAAAGTAAATTCATTTAAAGTTACAATAAAATTAAACCCCGCGCTAACGTATTTCATCGCAGAAACCCTAATCGGGTGTTTTCTGCTGTACCCTCCGCGAGAGCTTATATTATTTGCTCCGGAAAATCCGGTGGAAATCTTACTTAAAAGTCCCGACCCAAAATCAGCAACTCCCATACCTCAACTGCACCCCCATGCACTCAACTTAAAAATTATAACTCATCACTTATATCAAAAATATTTTTACGCTCTTTGTTTGCACCGGCATTCATCTTTTTATTTATCTTAGAAATCTCCGTACAGAATTTTATTCTTTCTTTATGCGGTAAAAGCATAATCTCTTCTCTTGACCAATGAAAATAATAAGCCAAAAAAGCTATCTCTTCATAAAGAACCTTTGTGGGATAACTTTTTAGGCTTCCCCGAAAAAAGGTAGGTCTTGTCTAAACTCATGACCACATTTCGGACAAATTACATTAATTGCAGGCGGTTCAACTGCATTAATTTTTTGATATAAATCTTGCAAATACGCCATATCGGCAGTAAATAAACTCTCAATCACATGAGCATCTACTTTTTTTAAAGTTCCTAAACTTGTAATTACTCTTTCAAGCAAAAGTATGCTAAGGTAACCGGGGTTCATTTTTACTCTTGGATCATTTAAAGGAACTATTTCATCTGCCGCATTTGCAAGCCTCATAACTCCTTTTTTGTGAATTTCGCCGTTTTTGTCAATATATCCTTTAGGTAATTCAAATTTTACCTGCGTTTCAAATGAAACTGACATTAAAAATCACTCTTTCTTATTATAGTATCCTCTCCTCGCCTAAAAAACTTAAGCGAGGAGAATAAAACTTTAATTAATTTATAAATTTTAAAACACACTTTATCAGCCTGTTCTGGCAACAACGTCTCTTTTGATACCTTCGTGTTGCAGTGTGAGAGTTTCAATAAGAATTGATGAATCCTCTGCACTGAGGTCAGAAGATTTGTAACTGCTTGGCCAAGCATTAATAACAGTCCAGCTTGCGGTTGGAACACCTGCATTATCATAAACTGTAATTACTGCATCAACCGGTGTAAAGTTACTTCCTTCCAGGTAATCGTTGAAGAAGTTGTAAAGAAGTGGGTTTGAATACAGCCCTTTTTCAAGTGTAATTTCATCATAGTTTACAAGGCCGGGGAGTTTTCTTTTGGTAAGAAATCCAAATCCGCCCTCTCTATAGTCTGTAACGTCTACTGTGGAGCCAAATCCTGAAACACTTTTAAAAGATGTGGTTCCAAGCCCTGTGAAGTTAGCAGTAAATCTAAATCCTCTAATCGGCCCTTGCAAACCGTTAGCCATTGAAGAACTGGTAGCCAATACTTCGGTACCGAGTTCTTGAATTCCTGTAGTTGCATTAGCTTCTCCTGCCATTTAAATCATTCTCCTTCCTTTAAAATATTAATTATTCTGATTCTCCTGTTTTTTGAGTTATCTTAAAGATCACGAACTCAGCAGGTTTAACCGGTGCTACACCGATTACACATATCATACGTCCGTTATCAATATCATCTTTACTCATAGTATTTGGACCAATATCTACAAAGAATGCCTCTGCCGGCGAACCACCCACAAGCGCTCCGCTTCTCCAAACACTTTCTAAGAAGAGTTCTACGGTTCTTCTTACTCTTGCCCAGAGATTTTCGTCGTTAGGCTCAAATACTACCCAGTTTGTGTTTGCTTTAATGGATTCTTCAAGGTATATAAACAGACGTCTTACGTTTACATACTTCCAAAGCGGCTTAGACGAAGCAGTTCTTGCTCCCCATACTCTGATTCCAGCACCAGGGAATTTCCTGATAAGGTTTACACCTTTTGGGTTAAGCAAATCTTGCTCGCCAACGCTGTAATTTACAAACAAGCCTGTGCAATTTGCCACAACTTCGTTGGCAGGTGCTTTGTGAACACCTCTTGAGTTATCGCTTCTTGCAAATATACCCATTATCGAACCGGAAGGTGGAATAAAGGTATCTTTTTTATCAAGCGGGTCAAAAACTTGTAACCACGGATGATACATTGCGCAGTAATCACTGTCTACGATATCTCTGTGTTTCATAATGTCAACAACTGTTTTAGCAGTCATCGGTACATCTAAAACTGCAAATCTGCTGCCAAGATTTTCACAATGTGCCACCAAAGAAAGCTGTACATTCGGGCTTACTATACCAGGGATTGCCATGATACTTACGTCTGTATTATCAACAAACGATTGTATACCTGTCCTTGAACCCGGACCTTCATCTTTACCTATAAAGTCAGCATCTGTAAGGCTTGCTGCCGTACCATTAGCTCCTCCGGAAAGTGTAACGATGATTTTGTCACCTTTACCTTCAAATACTTGTCTGATTACATCCATAGGTGATACAGCTGTATCAATAGGTTGAGCTTTAACATTTAATATGCTTGACTGCGACATAACTTTTTCGATAAACGAAGGAGCCGCAGCATTAAATGTAACACTACTATATTTTTCAACTTCGCCGCTGTAATCCACAGTTATATTAACTGCGCATGTGCTTATGGTTGTTTTTGGAAGAAGGGCGGTATCCACAACATTTCCGCTGAATTTAGCAGCAAATGTTACAATATCTCCCGTTACATTGGCAACCACACCAAATTGATCTTCTTTTCCGCCTTTTAATACAGCTACATCGCCAAGGTTAAATCCTACTGCATTTTTAAAGCGATATTTTCCGTCGCCCAAATCTTCAAGTATTTGAGTTTTGTTGTTTGTTACTTCTTCAAAAGTAATAACAACTGAGTTACCCCATGCGCCGGGATCTTTGGCTGTAATATCCAAAACATTCTCTTTGCCTTTTTTGGTAACTGCTTTTGAAATTTTTGCATCCGGTGGTGCAACACGCATAATAAATGCTCTTGAGCCGCCATTTGCAAAAAAGTGATTTACTGCATGAGCTAAGAATCTGTACTGACCAAATTCATTTTCATGCAAATACCCACCAAATTTACGGGTAAAATCTGCCGGACCGGTTACTAAAACAGGTGATCCTACCACAGGCCCCCTTTCAGCAACACCAATAAATCCTGCTGTGCTTGTTCCAACGCCTTGCATAGGAGTCGGGCCGCTGTCAAATTCTTCAACGTAGACTCCAGGAGATAAATACTCTGCCATAATCGTGTCGGTTCACTACTAAAATATTTAGCAAGAACCTTTCAACTCCTTTCCAAAAATAAAATAAATTTTTTTGCTTTGAAAAATCAAAGCGGTTGTGGGAGAACACCTTACGTGATTTTTCACGTAAGCACTTAGGTTA
Source organism: Clostridia bacterium (assembly GCA_017432165.1). Classification (GTDB taxonomy): domain Bacteria; phylum Bacillota; class Clostridia; order Oscillospirales; family Acutalibacteraceae; genus UMGS1491. The sequence continues at coordinate 19,839 of JAFRJS010000084.1, forward strand.
TGCTTTGCCCACTATATTAACATATAAAAAAGGGAAATGAGCCCTAGTTTATTGCTAATCAAAATTAAATTTTCAAACTTTTTATTAATCTTATCATTTCTTTTTTGCTTAGGTTTTTTACTTTTTCAAATTCTTTTTCTTTCATGTGCTCTTTAAGAATATTTTTCAGCTTGTCCTGGCTAAGCTGCTCTAAATCCGATTTTTCGGAAAGCTCTTCAATTCTTTTTTTTCTAATCACCGCTTCATCAGGGTCAATTTTCTTTTTGATTATATTCTTTTTCATTTTACTCACAAAATCTGTAATTTCTTTTAAGAGCTTGTCGTTATCTTCTTTTTTTTCTTTTTTAATATCTCTTACATTTTCTTTTTCTTTGTTTAATTTTTTTTGTTTGTCAGGGTCGTTTGCCCTAATTAATTTTAAATTTTCCAATTTTTTGTCGTCTTTATCGTCAGAATAAAGAAGTTCACTTTCTTTGTCTGCAATTCCGTCGCTATCTTTAACCAATTTTTCAACTTTTGTGGTTTTTGGGTCATATTTAAAACTAATTTTGCTTGCGGTAAATTTTTTCTGCCCTCTTTTTTGTTCACCTCCAAAGTAAGTATTTGGATTATCCGGCTTTTTTTCCGATATATTCAATTCATCTTTTACTGAATCGGGAACAATCGAAAACGCAATGCCGCTGTCTTTTTTAAATTTCTTGTACCCAACTTGCATGCTTCCAAGCGGAGTTTCAAAATACCCAAAACTATTCGGCAAATTTTTTTCTTTGCTCATAACAGAAGGTATCACAGAAGAAGGTTTAATATTCTTTTTTAAAAATTCATGTTTTTTTTCATTCCCACTTTTTAAATTTTTTTCGTCCCACCATTTTGTGCTGCCGGAATGATTTTTTAAAATGTAATATTCAAGGGTGTTGTCGTTTTTTTCAGCTTTGCTGTTTTCAACACTCTTTTTATACTTGGAATTTTTAAACAAATCTTAATTCTCCCCCTAATAAACATTTTTTGTCAAAATCTTTATCATCTCCCTTGTTTTACTAAAATATTACTAAAATAAGATTTGATGCAACAATTTTAATAAATTAATTAAACTTACCATAATTACCGATGCAAATTCCATTTTTTGTAATACTTTAAATATATGACAGTATTATAGCATGAACTTTTAACATAAACCATTAATTTTTGACTAAATATTCATTTATTTTTTGTTTTTTGTAATAGTTTTTGAAAAAAATTGTCTATTTAATTAAAATAATCTTACAAAATTAATCTTACAAAATTTAATATGTAGGATTATTGTTTTCATTTAATCCAAAACTTATGGAAAGTGCGTGATTAATTTTATTCATAAAAGATTTTGTAGCAGAACCCCGTTTTTCTTTAAGGCGTTTTTTGTCAAGAGTTCTAACTTGCTCCAGCAAAACCACAGAATCTTTTGAAAGCCCACATCCGCCGGAAGCTAAATTTATATGCGTTGGCAAATTTGTTTTGGTTTCTTGGCTGGTTATGGCCGCCGCAATCACAGTTGGGCTGTATTTATTCCCAACATCATTTTGCACAATAAGCACAGGCCGAATACCCCCTTGCTCCGAACCCACCACCGGGCTTAAATCCGCATAAAATATATCTCCGCGCTTAATTTCCATTAAAATACACCTCACCAAAAATGTTTGACAAGAGTATTGTTTGCTAAATAAACGCCGTTTAAACATAAAAAAGCACCTGAATTTTTTTAATTCAGATGCTAATTATAATAAATATGGTGGACACAAAGGGACTCGAACCCATGACCTCTCGCGTGTGAAGCGAACGCTCTAACCAACTGAGCTATGCGTCCATGTACAATTAATATTTTACCACATTTTATAATATTTGCAATAAAACAGCCAAAAAAATTTTATAAAAGTAGTTTTGTTCAAAAAAACTATTGACATTTAAAAATAATAGTTTATAATATAAGCGAATTGTGATATTTATGCACAAATTTATTTTGAAAAGGAATGATTTATTATGGCAAAAGCAATTAAACTTCAAGATCTCAAAAAAGTACTAACCCTTGCAACAAGCTCAACCAAAAAACTAGTGGAGGCCGGCGTAAACGGAGATAAAGAAAAATTTCCGGGACTTCTGGCAAGATACAAATGGTCCGGCACACGCGATTTTAACTTAGCACTGATAATTATTGCTCTTTATACTTACTGCCTAAAACAAGGCGGCGACCTCAAAAACATTGCGCAAGCAGCTATAAAAAAGGATAAATCCAATGACGAAGGTCCCAAAAGCACCCTTGGCGCTCTAAGACATGGTAATGGCCCAAAACTAGCTGAATACCTTAATAAGGATTTTGGCGACGAAACTATTCAAACAATTATCCTTCAGGGCAGCACAGCGTTTGATATGCATGAAGATGAATATGAAGGTATATTAGATATTGACAAAGTGTTTAAAAATGGTTTATTTAAACAGGCTAAAAAGATAACAAAATGGAAAACAAATGCAAGAGATGTAGCTTATTGCGTTGAGTTACTAAAAGGAAAAATTACAAAAGAAAAAGAAGCTGATTTAGAAAAAAAATTAGATAAAGCATACTTGGGCAGTATAGATGACTTTTTTGAAAAAGAAGGCTTAAAATCACAAATCAAGGAACTCGACGAGACCGGCGATAAATTACTTCATGAACGCGCAGCCACAATAAACGAACTAAAAAGCCAAAATGAAAAACTAGAAAACCAATATAACCAAGAAAGTAAGAAGGCTAAAGTACTATCTGACAGACTAGCTGCTTTCAGGCCGGAAAAAAAAATAACTCCTGATGTTTTGAAAGAAGCCCGTGATAAACTAAAAACTGCTAAAAGCCTTCCTCTCAAAATGCTTAAAGATTTTACCAACTCCCCACAGCAAATTAAACTTAAAGAACTACAAGCTAAATTTGAAGAATTCAACCATCCAATTAATAATATCCAGTTTAATTCACAATTCCTTGCGCAGCTATCAAAATATGTAAAACAATTTAAAGACTCAAACTACGACCTAGCCACCTTATCCAGCAATATACTCAATAAAATAGTTGCAATAGAAAAAGGAAAAAATAATAAAGAAGCAGATATATATCAGATCAAAAGTAGACCAATCCCCCAAAAACTTTATGACTATTTAATACAAAAAGGTTATAAAGTAAGTAAACCACAAACCAATCAAGATTTTACGTACCCAGCAATATGCCATAACGATGTATTAGATTTTCTTAAATTAAAAAACTATAGCGTAATAGTAAAAGAATAAAACCAGCCCCTATTTCTTTTAAATAGGGGCTGTGCATTAAAACAAAAAAACTTTTAGGAATGATATTTATGGAAATGGTCGTTATTGACATACAAAAACTAAACAAAGCGCTAACCCTTGCGACAAGTTCTACCAAAAACTTAGTAAAAAGCGGATTAAACGGAGACAAAACGAAATTTCCGGAACTTCTGGCAAAATACAAATGGCCCGGAACACGAGATTTCAACTTAGCGCTTATAATTATTGCTCTTTACGTTTACTGTTTAAAGAGTAGTAATAAAGAGCTGAAAAAAATCGGAATGAAAGCCAGAATGACAAATAAAAATTCCCCATTTGAAGCTCTGGAAGGAGGGGATGGCGTAACGGTTGCTAAAAATCTTACCAAACATTTTGGAGATAAAAAAATTCAAAAACTAATTTTAAATCTTAAGGATGTAAAACCGGACCCTAACGACAAGTTCAATATTTCTGAAAACATTAATTTTTATAATGATAATACATGCGAAAAAGTTTTTGATAATGGTTTATTCGAAAGAGCCAAAAAAATAAAACCTTGGAAAATAAACGAAAATGAAGTCGTTAGATGCATTCATTTGCTGACCGACCCGGTTCAAAAACAACATACTGATAATTTGAAAGAAGAAAAAAAGAAGCTAGCAGAAGAAAAAAAAGAACTAGCAGCTCAAGCAACAAAAGAAGTAAATTTAATGGCAAAAAAAGCAAACAAAGAGATAAAAAAATCAAATAAAAAGAGCGAAAAAATAGCTAAACTAAAAGGTAAATTGAAAACATCCAAAGAAAATTCTAACAAACTAAAAAAAGAGCTTAACACCTCCAAATCAACCATTGAAAAACAAAAGAATGAACTTGAAAATTTAGAAAAAGCACGCAATGACAGTGAAAACAAAATTAAAGAGCATGAAAATGTAATTTTTGAACTTAAAGAAAAGCTAAAATCGAAAAATAATGAACTCAAAAATATTAACGAGCTCAGAAATAGCGACGTTGCAGAATTAAATTCCAGACTACAGCAAGCCATGAAAGCATTCGAAGATTTAGCTTCAAAAGAAGTCAAAGCAAACGCCACTGCAAGCCGAGCAAACCAAGTGTTTAAGAATGTTTTGAATGATATAAATAACTTACCGGCCGCAAAATCAAAAAGCTTCGGAACTGTTATTAAAAAAATTAAAGAAAAATCTGAGCGCATTTTAAAAAATGCTGAGCTTTCAAGCTCTTTAGAAAAAATTCGCAACAGCTACGACTTAAGCGAAATGGGCTCGGCTACACTTAAAAAAATAATTAATCTATATACCGACTACACATCTATACCTACACCACAAGAAGATCCCAAAACAAACATTGAAAAATATTTAGAAGAACTTAAAATATTTGCCGGCAATATTAAAAACTATGCTAAAAATAATGAAACCAATCCGGAAAATCTAAAAAGCTTTAAGGAATCAACCGATAAAATAGCAAATGCGATAAGTAATATTAAATTTTATATCACAGCAGAAAAATCCGCAAAATTTGGTAATTATAATTACAGGGATATTCTTTGCCTCGAAAAAGATAAAGAAATTTTAAAAGACGCACCACAAAATACTGTTGAGCATACATCAAATCCTATTTTTAAACCTTACTATTACAAAACAAATAACAAAGATGATGCTCTAGATTACCTAAAAAAACATGGTGGTGTTTTGATCGATTAATATAAAATTTTTATACTAATTAATTTTCTTATTTTATTGAAAGGAATGATTTATTATGGCAAAAGCGATTAAACTTAAAGACCTCAAAAAAGTACTAACCCTTGCGACAAGCTCAACCAAAAAACTAGTGGAAGCCGGCGTACAAGGTCAAGATACCTTCCCGACACTTCTGGCAGAATACAAATGGTCCGGCACGCGTGACTTTAACTTAGCGCTTATAATTATTGCGCTTTACGCTTACTGCTTAAAACAAGACGGCGACCTCAAAACAATGGCACAATGGGCTATTAACAAAAGTAAATCCGCCAACGAAGATAGTGATTCCAACGCATTTAATGCCCTAAAGCACGGCAAAGGAGCAAAATTAGTCGAATATCTTAAAAAAGACTTCATAAAAGATATTCAAAAACTTATTTTTGGTGTATCTAATAAAGATACATTTGATGATGATGAAACAATTCAAGTAAATGGAAAAGACCTAACGCAAGAAGAATTTGAGAATATGCTTAACAAAACATTCGAAGACGGTTTATTTAAACAAGCCAAAAAAATAAAGCCGTGGAAAACAAATGAAAAAGATGTAGATTATTGCATAAGCAAATTAAAGGATGATATCTGGAAAACAAGAATCTATGATCAAGGCGAGACCTACGTAAAAGAGACTCAAGATAAAGATGCTGAAATACGAAATTTAAAACAAGACAATGAAAAAATAAAACAAAAACTAGAATTCTCCAGCAACATAATAAAAGACTACTACAATCAAATAGACCAACATTTCATTCAATACATCAAACTTACACAACAATTAGAAGAATTAAAAAAAGAGCTTAAAAATTCCAAATTAACCATTGAAGAACAAAAGAAACAAATACAAGAATATAAGAACATAATAGATACTATGAGAAACACTATTGACAAAGAGATTAACCAGATGGTAGCCATGAGCAAGAAAGACATACTTAAAGCAGAATCAAAAAAATATAAAGAAAACTTAAAAAAATTTGAAAGTATTAAAAAAGAAACAGATACACTCAGCGAAACAGTTGAAGCCCTCTTGCTTGATGTCGACAAAAAAACACTTTCTAAAAATAAACTCTCTGATAAAAACCGCCGTAAATCAATGGGCGATAAACCATTTTCAACTATAACTTCTGATGAGCTAAAAAAAGCAAGGAAAAACTTAAAATCGGTAGATAGTGATTTAAATGAAAAAATTCAAAATCAACGAAAAAAATTCAAAAAAGGCACAGAAGAATGGCTAGAAGAAACAGATGCACACGAACCATCAATTAATCCTGCCCAATACAAAAAAGACAGCGAGGAAATTGCCAGTAAACGTAAAGAAATACTAAAACCAACAGAAGAAAGCAACGATTAGTCCAAATAAAGAAAAATGATAAAAAATCAACCCCCTATCAATAAGATAGGGGGATTTTTTGGTGACCCGGACGAGATTCGAACTCGTGTTACCGCCGTGAAAGGGCGGTGTCTTAACCGCTTGACCACCGGGCCTTATTTAACTTAAAAAATAATTGGTAGCGACAGATGGATTCGAACCATCGACACTTCGGGTATGAACCGAATGCTCTAGCCAACTGAGCTATGCCGCCATCTTCACAACCGTATTTCTTTATTATTATACCATGGTTAATTCATTTTTGTCAATACATTTTTTAAATATATTTACATAATCTCCGAAATAATATAATTTGAAAGCAAAAAACCTTTTTCGGTAAGCTTTATTTCATCTTCAGCCGTAGTAACAAGGCCAAAACTTTCAAATTTTTTCGCTTTTTTAAAATACTTTTTCGGAATATCTTTGCCAAAAAAGGCTTTATATTCCCCGTTTTTAATACCCCATTTTGTGCGAAGAGCCAGCATTACAAATTCTTTTTCCGCTTCAAAGTTTTCTTCCTCTTTCACTTTGGGGTCATTTATAAATTTTTTTAAATCTTTTTCATAGTAAAATCTTTTTCCGCCAATCAAACTGTGTGCTGCCGGCCCAATGCCCAGATACTCATTTAATTTCCAGTATTTTAAATTGTGCTTACTTTCAAAGCCGCTTTTAGCAAAATTAGAAATCTCATAGTGGCTATACCCACTCTCATTTAAAAGCTTACAGGCATAAAGATAAATATCCGCCAACTTATCATCGCCGTAAAAATTTAATTTTTCTTTATTAAAATAATACGGCGTACCTTTTTCCACCTTTAAAATATACGCAGAAACATGAGGAATACTCATATCTTTGCAAAAATCGGCAAAGGTTTTTATATCCTCATATGTTTGTTCGGGGACGCCTAAAATCAAATCAAGAGAAATATTTTCTATCTTTGCGGATTTAATAATATCCACAGATTTAATTATATCCTTCGCACCATGCCTACGCCCCAAAATTTTAAGCTGAGAGTCATTTAAAGACTGTGCACCGAGCGAAATTCTATTAACGCCCTCGGCTTTTAATTTTTCAAAATCAAGAAAAAAACAGTCGCCGGGGTTTACCTCCAGAGTGATTTCCGCGGTTTTTTTAACGTTAAAATTATTTTTTATAAAAGAAAGTATTTTTAAAATCTTTTCTGTGCCGATCACACTTGGCGTACCGCCGCCAAAATAAATCGTGTCCACATCTTTTTTTATCTTTTTGCCCCAATAATTTATCTGACTGCAAATTGAATTTACGTAACTATCTATTAAACTAATATCAGTTACAGAATAAAAGTCACAGTAAGGGCATTTACTTTTGCAAAAAGGCACATGAATATAAACACCAAGAGTATTATTTACCATATTCATGCACCTACTTTTTTATTTTTTATTAATCTTCGTCCAGCTTTAAAACGGACATAAACGCTTCTTGCGGAATTTCTACATTCCCCAGCTGACGCATGCGTTTTTTACCTTCTTTTTGCTTTTCTAAAAGCTTTTTCTTACGAGTAATATCGCCGCCATAGCATTTTGCCAAAACATCTTTGCGCATTGCTTTAACTGTTTCTCTGGCAATAATTTTTCCGCCGATTGCCGCTTGAATCGGTATTTCAAATAATTGGCGCGGGATTTTTTCTTTTAATTTTTCGGTCATTTTTCGTGCCCTTTGGTATGCTTTATCGCGGTGGATAATAAACGAAAGTGCGTCCACAACATCTCCGCCAATCATAACATCAAGTTTTACAAGGTTAGAAGATTCATAACCCGAAAACTCGTAATCAAACGAAGCATACCCTTTTGTGTTAGACTTTAACGCATCAAAAAAATCATAAACAATTTCATTTAGCGGCAATTTATAATGAATATCCACACGCTCGGTATCGATATATTTCATATCAACATACACCCCACGGCGTTCCTGGCAAAGTTCCATTATTGCTCCGATATAACCCGAAGGCGCATATATGTGCGCATCAGTCATGGGTTCCAATGCATCTTCTATTGTGCCCGGGTTTGGGTAATTCGTAGGATTATCTATAAATACCGTGCTGCCATCGGTTAATTTTATTTTATAAATAACGCTGGGGGCAGTGGTAATTAAATCTAAATTATATTCTCTTTCAAGCCTTTCTTCTATTATTTCCATATGAAGAAGCCCCAAAAATCCACACCTAAAACCAAAACCAAGTGCAGAAGATGTTTCCGGCTCATAAGAAAGTGCCGCATCACTTAATTTTAATTTTTCCAGCGCATCTTTTAAATCCCCATATTTTGAACCATCTAGCGGATAAATTCCACAAAAAACCATTGGGTTTACTTCTCGGTACCCCTCTAATGGCTCAGCAGCGGGGTTATTTTCCAGTGTAATTGTGTCGCCAACTTTGGCAGAACTCACTGTTTTTATCGATGCCGCAATATATCCCACTTCTCCTGCTGCTAAACCTTCCAGCGGTTCTAAATGAGTGGCTTTTGAAAAACCGCATTCCGTAACTACAAACGATTCTCCACCGGCCATAAACTTGATTTTATCGCCCGGCTTAACTTTGCCGTCAATAACTCTGACATAAACTATTACACCTTTATAAGCGTCATAGTAAGAATCAAAAATCAAAGCTTTAAGCGGCTTATTTTCTTCTCCTTTGGGTGGCGGAACATTTTTGACTATGCCTTCCAAAACGTCTTTCACGTTAAGGCCCGTTTTGGCGGAAACTTTTGGCGCTTCGTCACAAGGAATTCCAATTACATCTTCAATTTCCTTGCAAACTCTTTCCGGATCGGCACTGGGGAGATCAACTTTATTAATAACCGGAATTATTTCCAGCCCGGCATCAAGCGCAAGATAAGTATTTGCAAGGGTCTGCGCTTCTATTCCTTGAGAAGCGTCAACAACCAAAACAGCACCTTCGCATGCGGCAAGCGAACGCGACACTTCGTAATTAAAATCCACATGCCCAGGTGTATCTATTAAATTAAAAAGGTATTCTTTACCGTTATCCGCAGTATAATAAAAACTTGCAGCGTGTGATTTTATAGTGATTCCACGTTCTCTTTCCAAATCCATATTATCAAGAAGCTGGCTTTCCATTTCTCTTTTTGGCACAGCATTTGTAAGCTCCAAAATTCTGTCGGCAAGGGTGGATTTACCGTGGTCTATATGCGCTATTATACTAAAATTTCTTATATTTTCCTTTGATACCATTGTATCTCCTCTCTTGCCGAATTTTTACTCGGATAATTTTCCATAATTTTTTTCAAAACATTTAAGTTATCATTTTGCCACCCTTTCAGCACCACTCCACGCTCTTTAACAAGCTGATTTTCAATCAAATTTACAACTTTTTCGGCAAAATATTTTTTGTCATTTTCGTCTTGAGCATCGGTAATAATATGGTTATAATTAAGGTCAAAAATTTTAGTAACCAGCCAATATGAACCTTTTTCAAAGCTATTAAAAAGTTCAAAATTATCCACAAGTTCCCGAGAAACGGCGATTGATGACGTAAGAATTTTTTTTGCGTTAAATTCTGTTACGGCCGACCCCGGACGATTTTTTCTGTAAAGATAAGAAACATTATCATCTTGCACCATTTTAGTTACATGCGGAAACAAAAGCAAATTAAAAAGTTGGTCTTCGTAGTTTGTTATTCCTTCTTTAAACCAAATATTATTATCTGTAATAAGTGATTTTTTATATACTTTGGTTACTATAAACCCGGCATTTTCCACCATGTTATAAAACGGATTTTGCTTTTTTGACCTTTTGCAGACTTTAACTTTAGAATTATCATAAGAAAAGTCATCGGCGTTTATTTCTTCGCCGTCTATAAAAGTCTGAAGCTTAAATGCAGCAACACTAACATTATATTTTGTCAAATCTTCGTAAGCTTTTTCAAGAAAGTATGGCAAAAGTATGTCATCGGAATCAAAAAACGAAATATATTTTCCTTGTGCGGCTTTAATTCCCGTATTTCTTGCGGAAGACACACCTGCATTTCTTTGATTTATTATTTTTATGCGGCTGTCTTTGTCGGCGTGCTTTTTTAATATTTCAAGAGAGCTATCTTTTGAGCCGTCATTTACGCAAATGATTTCTATTTCTTTTAAAGTCTGATCTTCTACGCTGCAAAGGCACTCGTCAAGATATTTTTCTGTATTATAAACCGGAATAATCACCGATATTTTATACGGGTATTCGGCGTTATCAATTTCCTCGGCTTCTTCGCTGTTTTCACCGATTTTTTTATTAATAATAAAAGCACCAACCACAAACATTATACACGCAATAAATATTAAAATATATCGTTTATTATTTATTCTCATGTTTTTGCTCTCCCTGTTTTTTTTAACTTAAAATGAAAATCTAATAAACATCAAGGATTTCCCTGGCCAGTTTGTTTTTAATTTCTTCATCTTTAACTTCTTCGTTTATATATTTTTCTACCTCTATGAATTCCTCTAAAAACATCAAATCATGCTCATATATACCAAGATTATGAAAATCTTTAAGCAGATATTTATTTGCTTTAATGGTTGATTCCATCTTTTTTTGCATCTTTGTGGAATTAACAATGGAGTTTTGATTATCTGTTCTGTAATAATAAAACTTATTTGGGCAATCCATTATTTTATTTGCTCTTACAAAAGCCATTAAAGTAAACACATGATCTTCTGCAAAAACAACATCTTCTTTAAAAAATATTTCATTATCCAGCAATAATTCTCTTTTAAATATTTTATCCCACACCGCCGGATGACTGTTTTTATATGCCGCCATAAAATTAGAATGATTATAAGAATTACACTGCGAAATTTTTATATTTTGCGGCACTTCCTCGTCTTCCTCCGTCCTATATTTATAAACAAAAACATCGGGATTTTCTTTAAGTATCACGTCCATACACGATTTATATGTACAGCTTTCTATGTAGTCATCAGCATCCACAAAGGTTATATATTCCCCTTTTGCACTGCGAATACCATTGTTCCTGGCTGCGGAAACACCCGCATTTTCTTGGTCTATTATCCTTATGCGGTTATCGTTTGCGGCGTGTCTTTTTAATACGTCAATAGAATTATCTTTTGAGCCGTCATTTACGCAGATTATTTCTATTTCCTTTAAAGTTTGATTTTCTACGCTGTCAAGACATGTATCTAAGTATCTTCCCGCATTATAAACCGGAATAATTACCGACATTTTATACGGGTAATCGGCATTATCTACATTATCATTCAAACTACTGTTCGCACCGCTATTTTGCCCAAAATTTTTATTAATAAAAAACGCACCTATTGCAACAACTATAAGTGAAATAAATATTAGAGCATACTTTTTAATATTTGTTCTCATATTTTCCCCCAAACACCTTAAATTAATCGTTAAATTCCTTCATTGAAAGATTAATTCTGCCTTTTGAATCAATTTCAGTTATAACAACAGTTACTTCATCGCCAACGGACAAAACATCAGAAACTTTGTTTATACGCCTTTTAGCAATCTGAGAAATATGACAAAGCCCTTCTTTTCCGGGTAAAAACTCAATAAATGCACCAAAATCCATAATTCTGATAACTTTTCCCTTATAAACCGCACCAACTGCAGGCTCAATTACTATATTTCTTATAATATTTAAAGCCTGCTGACAGTTATAAGTGTCCAGCCCAAGAATAAATATTTTTCCGTCATCTTCAATATCAATCTTAACTTCATAATCTGCAGAAATTTTTTGAACAATTTTTCCGCCGGGTCCGATTACATCTCTTATTTTATCTATCGGAATTGAAGTTGTTAACACCTTCGGAGCATATTTGGAAAGCTCTTTTCTCGGCTCCGGAATTGCTTTAAGCATTACTTCGTCAAGTATATAATTTCTTGCTTTGTGAGTTTTTTCCAGTGCTTCTTTAATTATTTCTTTAGTAAGCCCGTGAATTTTAAGGTCCATTTGAATCGCCGTAATACCCTTGTGAGTACCTGCAACTTTAAAATCCATATCTCCAAAAAAGTCCTCAAGCCCTTGAATATCAACCATTGTCATAAACCTATCACCCTCAGTGATAAGCCCACAAGAAATACCGGCAACAGGTGCTTTAATCGGCACACCTGCGTCCATTAACGCAAGAGTTGAACCGCAAACGGAAGCCTGCGAAGTTGAACCGTTAGAAGAAAGAACCTCCGAAACCAAACGCAAAGCATACGGGAATTCCTCAACGGACGGAATTACCGGCACAAGTGCTTTTTCGGCCAGCGCACCATGCCCGATTTCACGCCTGCCCGGCCCTCTGCTTGGCCTTGTTTCTCCAACTGAATAAGACGGGAAATTATAATGATGCATATATCGTTTTGATTCTTCGCTGTCTATACCGTCCAAAATTTGCTCATCGCTCACCGGTCCTAACGTAAGAGCCGTTAAAACTTGCGTTTGCCCTCTGGTAAACATTCCTGAACCATGCACTCTGGGAAGAAGCCCAACTTGTGCGTCAAGAGGCCTCATTTCGTCCATTTTACGTCCATCTACACGTTTTTGCTCGTCAAGAAGCCATCTTCTTACCACATATTTTTGGGTTTTGTAAAGGCATTCATCAATTTGTTTTTCGCATTCGGGGTAAATTTCATCGAATTTTTCATGAACTTTTTTATAGATCGGATCTAAACGCTCATCTCGAATATTTTTGTCGTTTGTATAAAGAGCTGTTTTAATATCTTCAATGGAAAATTTCTTGATTTCTTCATACATTTCTTCAGACGGCTCAGCGCTTTCGTAAGTGAATTTTTCTTTGCCTATTTGATCTTTTATTTCTTTTATGAACTTAATTACTTCTTTGTTTGCCTCGTGAGCTTTTAAAATAGCTTCATACATTTTTTCGTCGGAAACTTCGTTTGCACCGGCTTCAATCATCGGGATTAAATTCTCCGTTGAAGCAACGGTAAGCGCCAAATCAGATTTTTTTCTTTCTTCGGCAGTTGGATTTATGATTATTTCTCCATCAACAAGCCCTACAAAAACTCCGGAAATAGGACCATCCCACGGAACATCAGAAATGCTTATTGCAATAGAAGCGCCAATCATTGCAGCTATCTCAGGCGAACAATCTTCGTCAACCGACATAACCGTACATACAATAGACACGTCATTTCTCATATCTTTAGGAAACAGCGGTCTAATTGGTCTATCGATAACCCTTGAAGCAAGAATTGCTTTTTCAGAGGGTTTTCCTTCTCTTTTGGAAAACGAACCGGGAATTTTGCCAACCGAATAAAGTCTTTCTTCAAAATCCACAGAAAGCGGGAAAAAATCAATACCGTCTCTTGGCTTTTTTGAAGCGGTTACTGCCACGTTTACACATGTTTCGCCGTATCTTACCATACAGGTTCCGTTTGCAAGCTGCGCAAATTTTCCTGTTTCTACCACTAAATCTCTTCCTGCAAGTTTGGTTTTAAATACCTTGTAATTCTCAAACATTAACTTCCTCCATAATTTCATTAATCCTTTTATTATTTACCACATTCTATTATATACCATTTAAAAAATAAAATAATTATATTTTTCAAAAAAATTTATTTTTTTATCATATGATTTGTATAAAAAAACAAGTAGCCAAATTTTTGACCACTTGTATAGCAAATATTTTTGAAAATTATTTACGAATTCCCAATTTTTCAATAATTGCTCTGTATCTTTCAATATCTTTTTTAATTAAATAGTTAAGCAAGTTTCTTCTTTTACCAACCATAATTAAAAGCCCTCTTCTAGAATGGTGATCTTTTTTGTGAATTTTTAAGTGTTCTGTAAGATCATTAATTCTTTTTGTAAGAAGAGCAATTTGCACTTCAGGTGAACCTGTATCCCCTTCATGCCTTGAATGGTTACCGATAATAGTAGTTTTTTCTTCTTTTAATAACATGTTTTACACCTCTCTAAATTTACCCTTAATGCAATTTTTGCAGCAATCTCAGAACTCAATCCAAGAAAGGGGGTACTAGAATTAAATTATATCATACTTTTTTAAAAATGTAAACAATTTAAATTATAATAAATGGAATGCTATGGTGAGTCCTGCAAAAACTATTGAAACCATAGAAGTAAGTTTAATTAAAATATTAATTGCAGGGCCGGAAGTATCTTTAAACGGATCTCCTACAGTATCCCCAACAACAGCGGCTTTATGGCAATCTGAACCTTTTCCACCAAAATTTCCTGCTTCTATGTGTTTTTTTGCATTGTCCCATGCACCGCCAGCATTAGACATCATTACAGCCAAAACAAAACCTGTAATTGTTGTGCCTGCCAAAAATCCAGCTACACCGTTAACTCCCAAAACGAGTCCCACGGCAATTGGAACTATTACAGCTAAAATAGCCGGTAAAATCATAAGTTTTTGAGAAGAACGTGTGCAAAGATCTACACAAGAACCGTAATCAGGTTCGGCTGTTCCTTCAAGAAGCCCAGCTATTGATTTAAACTGGCGTCTTACTTCAAGCACTATGCTTTGAGCTGCTTTTCCAACCGCTTCCATAGTAAGTGCGGCAAAAAGGAATGGTATCATCGCACCAATAAACAATCCCACTAAAACAGGAGGATTTGTAATATTTAAATTAAATACTGTTTTTGGTGATAAAAGTTTAACTTCTGAAATATATGCTGCGATAAGTGCTAATGCCGTAAGCGCAGCAGAACCTATTGCAAAACCTTTTCCGGTCGCTGCGGTTGTATTTCCTAGGGAATCAAGAGCGTCTGTTCTTTCGCGAACTTCTTCGCCCATTTCTGCCATTTCGGCAATTCCGCCCGCATTATCTGCAATCGGACCATACGCATCTGTGGCAAGTGTAATTCCAAGTGTTGAAAGCATTCCCACTGCTGCAACGCCAATTCCATAAAGCCCACGGTTAAATCCTAAAATATTATCAACAGTGCCTCCGCAAGCGAAAAAGCTTATAAGAACAGCTGCTCCGACTATAATAACAGGCCAAACTGTGGAACTCATTCCGAGAGAAAGTCCTCCGATAATAACAGTTGCAGAACCGGTTTCGGAAGTTTTTGAAAGCGCTTTGGTTGGTTTATATGTATCGGAAGTATAAAATTCGGTTGTAAATCCGATAAGCACACCGGAAATAAGGCCGGCAATAACCGCATAAAACACGCCCATATATTGCGGGAGTAAATTTTTTATTACAAAATATGAAGAAACAGCAATAACTCCTGCACTGATATATGTACCTAAACGAAGTGATTTTAAAAGATTTTTTTGAGTTGCGTTTTCTTTAGTTTTAACAAAAAATGTACCAAAAATTGAAGCAATTACGCCAAGTGCTGCCAAAAGCATCGGCACAGCCATACCTTTCATTCCAAGGCCTGCGCTGACTGCCAAAGCACTTGTGGAAACAATAGACCCAACGTAAGATTCATAAAGGTCTGCACCCATTCCGGCTACGTCGCCAACGTTATCTCCAACATTATCGGCTATAACTGCAGGGTTCCTTGGATCGTCTTCCGGAATACCGGCTTCAACCTTGCCGACTAAATCTGCTCCAACGTCTGCTGCTTTAGTGAATATTCCGCCGCCAACTCTTGCAAAAAGTGCCATACATGATGCGCCCATACCAAAAGTAAGCATATTTGAAGTAATATTTTGAATCATCAAATTTTCGCTCTTTATAACTTCAACGGAAGTGTACCAATATCTCAAAAAGAAATACCAAATGGATAAATCCAAAAGTCCAAGTCCTACAACCACAAATCCCATAACTGCGCCGGCTGAAAAAGCCACTCTAAGGCCTTTGTTAAGACCTTTTTCCGCAGCTGCAGCTGTTCTGGCATTTGCCATTGTTGCGGTTTTCATACCAATAAATCCCGAAAGCGCTGAGAAAAATCCCCCGGTTAAAAATGCAAACGGAACAAAATGGTTTAAATATCCAAAAAATGAAAGTCCAAGTAAAACTAAAAACACAACACCAAAGAATGCCGCAACACCTTTATACTGGCGTTTCAGGTAAGCATCAGCGCCTCTTCTTATGGCGCTTGCTATTTTTTTCATTCTATCGGTTCCTTCTGAACTACTGCGGACTTTATTAAATAAAAAGCTTGCGAAACAAAGAGAAATTAATGAGCCAATTGCTACAAATAACATTAAATCCATAATTTTAATGAGTTACTGCTTAAAACTTAAGCACAAAACTCTGCTTCCCGCCTTTCTTAATCCTTAATATTTTTTAAAATATTTTTTGCCTATGCCAAAACCCACTTGGACATAGGCGTTTTAATTTTTAATTAAAGAAGTTCAATAATTGCCATTTCTGCGCCATCTCCACGTCTTGGGCCGAGTTTTGTTATTCTTGTGTAACCACCATTTTTATCGGCGTATTTAGGAGAAATTTTTTCAAAAAGATTTCTGGCAACATCTTTTTTAGTAATAAATGAAAAAGCCATACGTTTATTATGAAGGCTGTTAACTTTTCCGATTGTAATCATCTTTTCAGCCAAAGAACGCACTTCTTTGGCACGTGTTACGGTTGTTTCAATTTTTCCGTGTTCCAAAAGAAAAGTTACGAGCGCTCTTAGCATTGCAAGTCTGTGAGCGGTTGCTCTACCAAGTTTTCTTTTACCTGACATGTTTTTACCTCCTTTTATAATCAATTATTCGCATATTTTTGCAAATTCTAATCCCATTGAGCGTAATTTTTCAATTACTTCATCAAGCGATTTTCTGCCCAAATTTCTTACTTTCATCATTTCGTCTTCTGTTTTACTGGTTAAATCTTTAACTGTGTTAATTCCAGCTCTTTTTAAACAGTTATACGACCTTACGGAAAGTTCAAGTTCATCGATGCTTACATCTAAATTTGCAGGAGCAACATCATTGGTTTTTTCAACCATTAGATTTGTATTTTCGGCAACTTCTGAAAGGCACACAAAAAGATTAAGATGCTCAATAAGAATTTTTGCCGCCAATGAAACTGCTTCTTCCGCACTAACCACGCCGTTTGTCCAAACTTCCAAACAAAGTTTGTCGTAGTCGGTAATTTGGCCGACACGTGTGTTTTCAACGCTGTAATTCACTTTTACAACAGGCGTATAGATTGAATCCACGGCTAAAACTCCAATTTCAAGATTGGGGTTGTTTGCTTTGTGTCTTTCAAGCGATACATATCCTCTGCCTTTGTCAATAGTTATTTCCATATGAAGTTTTGCGCCGTCGCCCAAAGTTGCTATATGACAATCCGGATTAATTATTTCCACGTCGCTGTCGTGTATAATCATTCCGGCAGTTACATCGCATGGGCCAACAGCATCTATCTCAACCACTTTTGAATCCTCGTTATGAATTTTTGCCAAAAGGCTTTTTACGTTTAAAACTATTTCGGTAACGTCTTCTTTTACGCCCGGTATAGTTGAAAACTCATGCATAACGCCGTCAATTTTCACACTGCTTGGTGCAATTCCCGGCAAAGAGGAAAGAAGCACTCTTCTTAAGCTGTTACCCAGAGTATTTCCAAATCCTCTTTCAAGCGGTTCTACCACAAATTTACCATAATTTTTATCCTCAGATTCTTCCTGGAGAGTAATCTTTGGTTTTTCAATTTCAATCATTATATCCTCCTTGACATTATAAAAACTAATGAAATAAAATCCAAATAAACAACATTTAAAAAATTCGTACCAATATTATTTGGAGTACAATTCAACGATAAGGGTTTCTTCAACGTCAAGATCGATATCTTCTCTTGCCGGCATAGCTAATTTCTTAGCTTCGAATTTTTCGCTATTTAGTTCAAGCCATTTTGGAACGATTCTTGAACTATTAGCTTCAATAACAGATTTAATTTTTGCGTTATCTCTTGATTTTTCATCAATACTAATAACGTCGCCAACTTTTACGAGTAAAGAAGGTATGTTAGCTTTGTGACCATTTACATTAAAATGTTTATGAACAACTAATTGCCTTGCTTCTGCTCTTGAACTTGCCCAACCCAAACGATAAACAACGTTATCTAAACGTGATTCAAGGATTGCGAGTAAGTTTTCGCCTTTTTTACCTTCTTTAATTTTAGTAGCTAAATCAAAATAATGAGCAAATTGTTTTTCTAAAACTCCGTAGTAACGTCTTGCTTTTTGTTTTGCACGTAATTGAAGACCGTATTCAGAGTATTTTTTCCTTGCTTGACCGTGTTGCCCGGGTGCATATGAACGTCTTGAAATTGCACATTTACCCGAATAACATCTTTCGCCTTTCAAAAAAAGTTTTTGCCCTTCTCTGCGGCAAAGTCTGCACACAGCTCCTGTATATCTTGCCATACTATAATTACACCTCCTTATTAATTAAACACGTCTTCTTTTTGGCGGACGACAACCATTATGTGGAATCGGAGTAACATCTTTTATCATGTTAACTTCAAGTCCTGCTGCTTGAAGAGCGCGAATTGCTGCCTCGCGGCCTGACCCAGGACCTTTTACATAAACTTCTACGGTTTTCATACCGTGTTCAATAGCTGCTTTTGCTGCTGTATCTGCTGCAGTTTGTGCTGCAAAAGGTGTGGATTTTTTAGAACCTCTAAATCCGAGTCCTCCTGCGCTAGCCCACGATACTGCATTACCTTCAATATCTGTTATTGTAACAATTGTGTTATTAAAAGTAGATTTAATATGTGCTGCTCCGCGTTCAATATTTTTTCTATCACGACGTCTGCGAATAGTTTTTTTGGAGCCACTTTGTACTGCCATTAAATTATTCCTCCTTCACTTATTAACCTTTTTTGTTTGCCATTGTTTTTCTGGGACCTTTTCTGGTTCTTGCATTTGTTTTTGATCTTTGGCCTCTTACGGGGAGTCCTTTTCTGTGGCGAACTCCTCTGTAACAGCCTATTTCAATAAGCCTTTTAATATCAAATGCAATATTACTTCTAAGGTCACCTTCAACTTTATATTCTTTGTCGATGCAAGCTCTGAGTTTTGCCACATCTTCTTCGGTAAGATCTCTTACTCTTGTATCCGGGTTAACTCCGGTTTTTTCAATTATTTTTTTAGCTGTTGTTCTTCCTATACCAAAAATATAAGTAAGACCGATTTCTATTCTTTTATCTCTTGGTAAATCAACGCCTGATATACGGGCCATTCTTAAGCCACCTCCAATAAATTATTTTTTATCCTTGTCTTTGTTTATGTTTGGGATTTTCACAAATCACCATTACTCTGCCGCGTCTTTTTATTATTTTGCATTTATCACATATTTTTTTTACAGAAGGTCTAACTTTCACTATTTTCGCCCCCTTCATTGTTTTGTTTTACAGTTGTTTCAGAATCTTTATCTGCGCTTTTTTCGCCCTTAGAACGCCATGTAATTCGGCCTCTTGTTAAGTCATATGGGGAAATTTCCACAGTTACGGTATCCCCTTGCAAGATCCTTATATAGTTCATTCTAAGTTTTCCTGATATATGCGCAAGTATAACCTTGCCGTTAGGAAGCTCTACTTTAAAAGTCGCATTTGGAAGAACCTCAACAACCTTTCCTTCTAATTCAATAACATCTTCCTTTGACATAATTAAGGAGCTTGAAACTCTTGACACTTTTTTATTTAGATCAAAAGAATCAATTTGCTCACTCCACCACCTCTACTTTAAGATTGAAAAAATTTTGCGTAACTTTTAACGATTAAATAACTTTAAACTACTTCTAATTAACTTATTAGTTTGAAGATTTTTTTCATTTAAAATCGTATTTGTAATTTTTAAATGAATAATCTTCTTTTTCTTAGGTTTTTCAAGCGGTCTAAATTTTCCATCGCATACATAAGCATAATTTTTATCAAAACTCATTACAACCTGAAAATCACCTTTGTCATGACCGGCCTTTGAAATAACTACCGTTCCTTTTGCAATCTGCATTTAAACACCGCCCTCCTTTAAGATGGATCCGTAAGAATAAGCGGACCTTCCGGAGTAATTGCAACAGTGTGTTCAAAGTGTGCAGAAAGTTTACTATCTACCGTCACGGCTGTCCAACCATCGTCTAAAACTACCACATCGCTTTTTCCAGCGTTTACCATGGGTTCAATTGCAATAGTCATTCCTTTAACAAGCCTTGCACCATGACCAGGTTTCCCATAATTCGGAACTGAGGGATCTTCATGCATCGACGTGCCCACTCCATGACCGACAAAATCGCGTACCACCGAGTAACCACGTGCTTCAACATACCTTTCAACAGTATTACCTATATCTCCGACTCTATTGCCGATTTTTGCACATTTAATTCCTTCAAAAAGACTTTCTCTGGTAGCGTCTAAAAGGCTCTGGGCTTCTTTGGTAATATCACCGCACGGGAAAGTCCAAGCGTTATCACCATGAAAACCATTTAAACATGCCACTAAATCAATGCTTACAATATCGCCGTTTTTAATAATACGCTTTTTACTGGGTATGCCATGGACGACTTCATCATTAATAGATATGCAGCTGCTCTTTGGGAAATCACCATACCCTAAGCACGAGGGAATAGCGCCCTGAGATTTAATATATTTATAAATAAGATTATCAATATATTCTGTGCTTACTCCGGGCTCAACTGCTTTTCCTCCCAGCTGCAAAGCTCTTGCGGCAATCTTGCCTGATTCTTTCATTAAATCTATCTCATGAACCGACTTTAAAATTATCATTACTTTGCCTCTAATATTTTATTAATTTCCAGTCTTATCTCATCAAGGGATTTAGAACCATCTATCACTACAACTTTATTTTGCTTGCTGTAATAAGATTTTAAAACATGAGTTTGCTCGTAATAAACTTTAAGCCTTTGCTTTACTGTTTCTAATTTGTCGTCCATACGTTGAACAAGGGTGCCTGAACAATCGTCACATTTTCCGTCAATTTTCGGCTTTGCAGCATCTAAATTAACGTTATATGTTTTTCCACAATCATCGCAAACACGACGCCCGACCATTCTTTTGTAAATGATTTCGTCATCAACTTCAATGTCAATAACTTTATCTATTTTTACGTTAGAATTATCCAGCGCCTCGGCCTGAGCTAAAGTCCTTGGAAATCCATCAAGAATAAAGCCATTTTTGCAGTCTTCTCGGCTTATTCTGTCTTTTACTATTCCAATAACAACTTCATCAGGAACCAAATTACCTGCATCTATATAAGATTTAGCTTTAATTCCTATCTCAGAGCCGCTTTTCAACGCTTCTCGTATAATATTTCCCGTCGAAATCGTAGGAATTTTAAAATGCTTAGACATCATTTCAGCCTGAGTTCCTTTACCGGCACCTGGTGCCCCTAAAAGTATAATGTTCATTATTGAACTCCTTACATAATTAAACGAATTTTCGGCGAAAAATTAAATATTCACCAATAAAATTAATCTAAAAATCCTTTATAATGTCTCATCATAAGCTGAGACTCCATTTGTTTAACTGTTTCAAGCGCAACGCCTACCAAGATTATTATTGAAGTACCACCCATTGAAAGGTTGTGCATCGAACTTAAGTTTGAAAATCCAATTGGTAAAAGCGCGATAAACGCCAGGAACAATGCTCCAAGCAGTGTAACTTTCGAAAGAATTTTCGAAAGGAAATCTGACGTAGGTTTGCCCGGTCTGATTCCCGGAATAACGCCGTTACTTTGCCTTAAATTATTTGCCATTTCTATTGGATTGTAAGTAATTGCAACGTAGAAATACGCAAACATGAGTATCAGGAAGAAATACACTGCCGTATAAACCGGTCCATTAATCGATAACGAATCCAAAATTGTTTTCATAACACCCGTTGGTCGAGCAAAGAAATTTACCATTTGCGGAACCCACAAAATAGAAGTTGCAAAAATTATTGGCATAACTCCTGCGATACCTATTTTAAGCGGTATATGACTATTTTGCCCGGCATACATTTTTCTGCCTACCACACGCTTGGAATATTGAATCGGGATGCGTCTTTCGGCGTCATTCATAAACACAATAATCCACATCATAAAGAAGAACATTACAACGAAAACCGGTACATACACAAAGAATTTACCAAAATGCTCCGGATTATTAAGCGCCATTTCAAAGTACATTACTAATTTTGCAATTAAACTCGGCATTCTGGAAACGATACCTGCAAACATAAGTATTGATATACCATTTCCGACCCCTTTGTCGTTAATTTGTTCTCCAAGCCACATCATAAGTGCGGTTCCTGCAGTAAAGCAACATATTATTACTATTGCAGTGAAAATTCCTGAAAGGCCCTCAGTATATTTAACGATCGGTTGGCCACCATAACTACCGTTACGCAAATACATATAAAATCCTGCGCCTTGCAAAAGTCCTATTCCAATTGTTAAATAACGAGTTATTGCCATTAATTTTTTGCGGCCTTCTTCGCCTTCTTTTTGCAAACGTTCAAGTGCCGGCAATGCTACAGTCATAAGCTGCATAACGATTGATGCATTGATGTACGGCGAAACGGACATTGCAAAAATTGTAGCCTGTGCAAATGCGCCGCCTGAAAGCGTATCTAAGTAAGATAAAATTGCTCCGCCTTCAGCCAAACTTCCCAGCATCCCCGAAAGAGCATTTACATCTAAAAATGGAACCGGTATTGCCGAACCTATTCTAAAAACTATTATTATCATTAATGTGAAAAATAATTTTTTTCTAAGTTCCGGCACTCTAAATGAATTAATTAATGTTCTAATCAAATTAGATCACCTCAGCCTTTCCGCCCGCAGCTTCAATTTTTTCGGCTGCAGATTTTGAAAAGAGATGCGCTTTAACTGTAAAACTTTTGGTAATATTTCCATTACCTAAAATTTTAATTTTGTCAAATTTACGTTTTACAAGACCCATATTAATAAGCTCATTAATATCAATTACGGAACCTTCTCCGAATTTTTCGAGTTCGCCAACATTAATTGCCACCACTTTTTGAGCAAAAATATTATTAAACCCTCTTTTTGGAATTCTTCTTTGAAGAGGCATTTGTCCACCTTCAAAACCCGGGCGAACACCGCCACCGGACCTTGCGTTTTGACCTTTGTGGCCTTTTCCTGCGGTTTTCCCCCAGCCTGATCCGTGTCCTCTACCTACTCTTTTGGATTTTTTCTTTGAACCTTTAACAGATACTAAATCATGTAATTCCAACTTTAATTCACCTCCTGCGAATATTACGCATTATAAGCATTTATTTACTTTCACGAGTTTCAACCAGATAAGCTATCGCATTAATTTTTCCGCGAGTTGCTTCGTTATCCGGCTGAACCGAAACATCGCTGATTTTTCTAAGTCCCAGCGATTTAGCTGTCGCAATGTGATTTTTTTTGCGGCCAGCTAAACTTTTAACAAGTTTTATTTCTATATTTGCTATTTTTTTTGCCATTTTGCTGACCCCTTTACTTTAATATTTCTTTTACGGTTTTTCCACGAAGCACAGCCACTTCTTCAGCATTTCTAAGGCTTTTGAGCCCTTCAATTGTAGCTCTTACCACATTGCATGGATTATTTGAACGAAGAGCTTTTGTACGAATATCTTTAATTCCGGCAGATTCTACAACTGCACGAACAGGCCCACCAGCTATAACTCCGGTACCGGGTGCAGCAGGTTTCATAAGAACTCTGGCCGCTCCATATTCACCAATAAATTCATGCGGAATTGTATTACCTTTAAGAGATACTTTTATAAGATTTTTCTTAGCATCTTCAATTCCTTTGCGAATTGCGTCCGGAACTTCTCCGGATTTGCCGATTCCAAATCCAACTGTTCCTTTTCCGTCTCCAACCACCATAAGAGCTGCGAATTTAAAAATACGTCCGCCTTTTACAGTCTTGGAAACTCTGTTTATTGCCACAAGTTTTTCTTTTAAATCAAGCACTGAAGCATCAATTCTAGCCAAAAGTCTTTCCCTCCTCTTACATTAAAAATTAAGTCCGCCTTCTCTGGCGCCTTCTGCTAATTCTTTTACACGACCATGGAAAATATATCCTCCGCGGTCAAAAACAACGTCTTTGATTTTTTTCTTAAGAGCACGTTTTGCAATAATTTGGCCAACTTTTTTCGCAGCTTCTTTATTGCCGCCGTAATCTTTAAAATCTTTTTCGGTTGATGATGCACTCACTAAAGTTGTGCCTTTAACATCGTCAATAATTTGAGCATAAATATTACTCCTGGAGCGGAAAACATTCATGCGTGGACGATTTGGTGTGCCCTGTATTTTACCGCGCACTCTTTTATGGCGTTTCAAACGGGCCTGATTTTTATCTGCCTTGTTTACCATGTTAATTCACACTCCTAATTATTTTTTACCTGTTTTACCTTCTTTGCGGCGAATCACTTCGTCAACATACTTAATTCCTTTACCTTTGTATGGTTCCGGAGCACGTTTTTCGCGTATTTCCGCTGCAAATTGACCAACTTTTTGTTTGTCCGGACCTAAAACGGTGATTTTATTTCCTTGAACTTCAATTTTAATACCATCTATTTCCGGAACAATAACCTGGTGGGAATATCCCAAATTCATAACGAGGTTTTTGCCTTGTTTTTGAACACGATATCCAACGCCGTTAACTTCAAGTTCCTTTTTAAAACCATTTGTAACTCCCTCAATCATGTTATTAATAAGGGTTCTGGTTAAACCATGAAGCGCTCTGCATTCTTTGTGATCATTAGGTCTTGTTACTTCTACCACGTTATCTTTAATAGAAACGTTCATTTTTGGATGAACATTGTAAGTAAGAGTACCATTTGGACCTTTTACCGTTACTACGCCATCTTTTAGATTTACATCTACTCCGGCGGGAATATTTATGGGTTTTCTTCCAATTCTTGACACTTTTTTGTCACCCCTTCTTTTACCAAATAAATGCTAGTACTTCGCCGCCAACATTTTCCTGTCTGGCTTTGCGATCTGTCATAATTCCTTTTGATGTGGAAACAATTGCTATTCCAAGACCTTTCATAACTTTAGGCATATTTTCTACGTCGCTGTAAATTCTAAGGCCGGGTTTTGAAACTCTTTTAAGTCCGGTAATAGCGGGTTTTTTATCCTCGGTATATTTAAGGAAAATCTTAATAATACCTTGTTTTCCGTCTTCGGATACAACGAACTTTGTAATGTAACCTTCTTCAAATAATATTTCCACTATGGATTTTTTCATATTAGAAGACGGCACCTCAACAACTTCGTGCTTTGCAGAGCTTGCGTTCCTTATTCTGGTTAACAAATCTGCAATTGTATCTGTAATTTGCATAAATTATTTACCTCCTTTGCTAAGTCTTTACCAACTTGCTTTCTTTACGCCCGGGATTTCTCCTTTATATGCAAGTTCCCTAAAACAAATACGGCATATACCAAATTTGCGAAGGTAACCATGCGGCCTTCCGCATATTCTGCATCGGGAATATTCGCGGGTAGAAAACTTTTGTTTACGGCTTTGTTTTACTTTTAATGATGTTTTTGCCACAATAATCCCTCCTTATTTTGCAAATGGTGCACCCATAAGTCTTAGTAATTCTCTTGCTTCATCATCAGATTTAGCAGTTGTTGAAATTGAAATATCCATACCACGAATTTTGTCAATTTTATCGTATTCAATTTCAGGAAATATAAGTTGCTCTTTAACTCCCATATTATAATTGCCTCTGCCATCAAAAGATTTAGGATTGATTCCTCTGAAATCCCTAACTCTTGGGAGTGCTAAGTTAAAAAATCTGTCTAAAAATTCATACATTTTTTCGCCGCGCAGTGTTACTTTTGCACCGATTTTCATACCTTCACGAATTTTAAAATTTGCCACAGATTTTCTGGCTGTACAAACCACAGGTTTTTGACCTGTAATTGTTCCCAAATCTTCCACAATTGAACTAATAACTTTAGAGTTATCTTTAGCTTCTCCGGCACCGACGTTTATAACGATTTTTTCGATTTTCGGTATTTCCATAACGTTTTTATAGCCGAATTTTTCTTTAAGCTGAGGAGCAACTGTTTCATTATAAAAATCCTTTAGTCTTGCCATTAATATCCTCCTTACAGTACTTCTCCGCATTTTTTACAAGTGCGTTTTTTTGAGCCATCTTCCATAAATTTATGTCCGATACGCGTACCTTTTCCGCAATGAGAGCATACTAACTGAACTTTTGAAGCATACATAGCGCCTTCAGTTTTAATTATGCCGCCCTCCTGACCTGCTTTGCGGGGTTTAACGTGTTTAGAAACAACATTAACACCTTCAATAATTACCTTGCCTTCTTTTGGGCTTACTGCAACAACTTTTCCTTGTTTGCCGCGTTCTTTACCGCTTAAAACAACAACTGTATCGCCCGTTTTAACGTGTACTTTTCCGGGTTTTGCTGCAATGTTTTTTACTTTTTTAAACAACACTAAACACCTCCTATTAAAGAACTTCAGGGGCCAAACTCAATATTTTAAGATAACCGTCTTCGCGAAGTTCTCTTGCGACAGGTCCAAAAATACGTGTACCCTTTGGAGTTTTATCTTCTTTGATAATTACAGCTGAATTTTCGTCAAAGCTTATATACGAGCCATCGTCACGGCGAACTTTATCCACAGTGCGAACAACAACAGCTCTAACAACATCACCTTTTTTAACAACGCCGCCGGGTGATGCTTTTTTAACGGAAGCAACAATCACGTCACCGATTCTGGCATATTTTCTCTTTGTTCCACCAAGAACTCTTATGCACATAATTTCTTTTGCGCCCGTGTTATCGGCAATTTTCAAACGAGTTTGAGGCTGTACCACAGTTAATCCTTCCTCCTAACCGGTTAAATTTAGTTTTATTAACCTTAATTTATTTTGCTTTTTCGATAATATTTACAAGTCTCCATCTTTTATCTTTAGAAAGAGGTCTTGTTTCCATGATTTCCACTCTGTCGTTAATTTGACATTCGTTTTTCTCATCATGTACTTTTAATCTTTTTGTATGTTTTACAATTTTTCCGTAAAGTGGATGTTTTACACTATCTTCCACAGCAACAACTATGGTTTTATCCATTTTATCGCTAACAACTTTTCCAACTTCCACTTTTCTCATATTTCTTTCGCTCAAAGTAAATCCTCCTTCCATTAAGCCTCAGCGGCTGCGCTAAGTTCTTTTTCGCGAAGAATTGTTTGTACTCTTGCGATGTCTTTTTTAACTGCTCTTATACGCATAGGATTTTCAAGCTGATTTATAGCAAGTTGAAACCTAAGGTTAAAAAGTTCGGATTTAAGGTCTTTGAGTTTAGTTTTTAAATCATTCTCATTTAAATTTCTTATTTCTGAAATTTTCATTACACCTCACCATCCGTTTCTTGTTTTCTTATGAATTTGCACTTAATTGGCAATTTATTTGCTGCCAAACGCATTGCTTCTTTTGCTGTTTCTTCCGGAATTTCGCCAATTTCAAACATTACTCTTCCGGGTTTTACAACTGCTACCCAGAATTCCGGCGAACCTTTACCTTTACCCATACGAGTTTCGGCAGGTTTTTTTGTAATCGGCTTATCCGGGAAAATTTTTATCCAAACTTTTCCTGCTCTTTTGCAGAACCTTGTCATAGCAACACGAGCAGCTTCTATTTGATTAGAAGTTATCCAAGCGGGTTCTAAAGCCTGAAGTCCGAATTCACCGTTAGAAACTTTGTTTCCTCTGGTTGCGCGTCCGGTCATTCTTCCGCGATGCACTTTTCTGTACTTAGTTCTTTTCGGCAACAGCATCTTTATTGCCCCCTTTCGAAACTTCTTTTTTTGGTGCGTTAGATAAAACTTCACCTTTATAAATCCAAACTTTTACACCAATAATCCCATAGGTAGTTGCAGCTTCTGCAAAACCGTAATCAATATCAGCTCTGATTGTTTGAAGCGGGATTGTTCCCTCGTGATAATGTTCGGTTCTTGCGATTTCTGCTCCTCCAAGTCTTCCGGAAACTTGCGTTTTAATACCTTTTGCTCCGGATTTCATTGAACGACCCATTGCTTGTTTAAGAGCGCGTCTGAACGAAACTCTCTTTTCAAGCTGCATAGCTATTCCTTCAGCTACTAATTTTGCATTTAAGTCTGAATTTTTAATTTCAACGATGTTAATAACTACAGGTTTTTTAATAATTTTTTCGCAAAATGCTTTTAATTTTTCGATCTCTGTGCCGCCTTTGCCAATTACAATACCCGGCTTTGCACAATGAATGTGAAGACGCACTTTTGTGCTATCTCTTTCGATTTCAATTTTTGGAACTCCTGCTGCGCTGAGTTTTTTAAGAAGAATTTTACGAATTTTGTAATCTTCTACTAATGCATCAGCAAAATCTTTTTTCTTAACAAACCAACGTGAATCCCAATTGTTAATTACACCAACACGAAGACCGTGCGGATTTACTTTTTGCCCCATAGTTAACCTCCTTTTCCACTAATTTTTTTCTTTTAAAACTATAGTAACATGAGAGCTTCTTTTTTCTATTCTGTATGCTCTACCCTTAGACATCGGCCTAATTCTTTTTAAAATTGGGCCCGGACATACAAAACATTCTGAAACGTAAAGATTTGAAGCGTCCATTTGATAATTATTTACCGCATTTGCTATAGCAGATTTAAGCAATTTTTCAAGATACTCACATGCTGATTTTCTTGTGTTTTTAAGAACCGCCATAGCATATTCCACAGGTTTATTTCTTATTAAATCAAGAACAACCGAAACTTTTCGCGGCGAAATACGAGCATATCTTAAATGTGCTTTTGCTTCCATGATTACAACTCCTTTCGAGAATTATTTTTTAGCTGTTGTTTTCGATCCGGCATGACCTTTAAAAGTCCTTGTAGGTGCAAACTCACCTAGCTTATGGCCAACCATATCTTCGGTTACATACACCGGAACGTGTTTGCGTCCATCATGAACAGCAAATGTATGCCCTACAAATTCAGGGAAAATTGTTGATGCTCTGCTCCATGTTTTTAGAATCTTTTTTTCTCCGGATTTGTTAAGTTTTTTAACTCTTTCTAATAGAACCGGTTGTACAAAAGGTGCTTTTTTTAAACTTCTACTCAACGCGATGCACTCCTTTCCCTAATTATTTGCTGTTTCTGCGTTTTACTATAAATTTATTTGAAGCTTTTTTCTTAGCTCTTGTCTTATATCCAAGTGCCGGTTTACCCCAAGGTGTTGTAGGACCTGGACGTCCAATTGGTGATTTACCTTCACCACCACCGTGCGGGTGATCACATGGGTTCATTACGGAACCTCTTACTTGCGGTCTCCAGCCCATATTACGTTTACGGCCGGCTTTACCGATCTTTACATTTTCGTGGTCAATATTTCCAACTTGACCAATAGATGCCATACACTCAGCAGGAACATTTCTAAGTTCTCCCGAAGGAAGTCTTAAAAGTGCAAGTTTGCCTTCTTTTGCCATTAACTGTGCCATGTTTCCCGCTGCTCTTGCAAGCTGTGCACCTTTTCCCGGGTGAAGTTCAACGTTGTGAACAAATGTACCAACCGGAATGCTGGAAAGCGGAAGTGCATTACCCACTTTAATATCTGCTTCGGTTCCTGCCATAATTTCTTGGCCAACTGTTAATCCTTCCGGTGCAATGATGTATCTTTTTTCACCGTCGGCATATTCAACAAGTGCAATATGTGAAGAACGGTTCGGATCGTACTCAAGGGTTAAAACTTTACCCGGAACATCAAATTTTTGACGTTTAAAATCTATAATGCGGTATTTTCTACGATTTCCGCCGCCTCTGTGACGAACTGTTATGCGGCCGTAGCTGTTGCGTCCTGCTTTTTTGTTCATAGGAAGTAACAAACTTTTTTCCGGCGCTACTTTTGATAATTCTGAATAATCTGTAACCGACATATTACGTCTTGACGCTGTGGTCGGTTTGTAATTTTTAATTGCCAATTAATTCACTCTCCTTAAAAGTTAAGCTTTGCGGAGGCTGACTCCTCCTTACGCTGCTTTTTATAATTTTATTAAATCATACCTTCAAAGAATTCAATCGCTTTGCTTTCCGGCGTTAAGGTTACATAAGCTTTTTTCCAAGATGGTGTATAACCCGAAAATCTGCCCTGGCGGCGAAATCTTCCTCTAACGTGAAGTGTGCTGACTTTAGCAACTTTTACTTTAAAAATTTCTTCAACCGCTTTTGCAATTTCAATTTTATTTGCATTTTTTGCAACTTCAAAGGTGTATTTTTTACTCGGCATACCTGTCATTGTTTTTTCTGTAACAATGGGGCGAATAATTATATCATGTGCCAACATTATGCATACACCTCCTCGATTTTAGCAACTGCATCTTTAAGTATTACTAATTTATTTGCATTCAAAATGTCGTAAACATTAAGTGTATTTACTTGTGATGTTTTTATGCCTTTTAAATTTCTTGCTGATTTAATAATTTTGTCGTCTAATTCCGGCAATACTATAAGTGCTTTCTTTTCTACACCTATTGCACTTAAAGCATTAGCAACTGTTTTGGTTTTGTATTCTTCCATTTGTAAAGAATCAAGAACTATTATGTCGCTGCTAATCATTTTACTGGAAAATGCAGACTTCATAGCCAAACGTCTGACTTTTTTGTTTACGCTGTAGCTATAATCACGCGGTTTTGGTGCAAAAACTACACCACCGTGTCTCCACTGAGGAGCTCTTATGGAACCTTGACGTGCATGGCCTGTTCCTTTTTGTCTCCATGGCTTTCTTCCGCCACCGGAAACTTCTGAACGTGTAAGCGCACTTTGCGTTCCTTGGCGCATATTTGCAAGGTGATTTACAACTACATCATGCATAACTGAATTATTGGGTGTAATCGAAAATATACTATCCGGTAATTCAATACTTCCAACTTCTTTACCTGCTATATCAAGCACTGCTATACTAGGCATTTACAATTCCTCCTTCCTTAAGCTTTAACGCTGTCGCAAATAAGCACTATTCCGCCATTTGGCCCGGGAACTGCACCTTTTATTGCAATCAAATTATTTTCTACATCAACTTTAACGATTTTTAAATTCTGAACCGTTACTCTTTCCGCACCGAGATGTCCGGACATTTTCTTGCCCTTAAATACTCTTGACGGATCTGAACATGCACCAATCGAACCACCTTTACGTACAACAGGTCCGCTACCGTGTGTTTCTTTTAAACGTCTGAAATTCCAGCGTTTAATAACACCTGCATATCCTTTACCTTTGCTTGTACCGACTATGTCGATTTTGTCACCATTTTCAAAAACATCTGCTTTGATTATATCGCCGACATTATATGTGCTTATGTCGTCAAAACGGCATTCTCTAAGCACTCTTTTCGGTGCGATATCTGATTTATCAAAATGTCCTTTCATTGGCTTGTTAACCAGTTTCGGTCTTAAATCTCCAAAACCGATTTGAACTGCATCGTAACCGTCTGTTTCCACAGTTTTTTTCTGCGATACAACGCACGGCCCTGCTTCAACAACAGTTACCGGAACGACTTTGCCATTTTCGTCAAAAATTTGAGTCATTCCAATTTTTTTACCCAGAATTGCTTTCTTCATGATTTTTTCCTCCTGATTTTAGGTTATTGGTTGACATTTCGCCAACATGACCCCGTCTACATGTTCGTTGATTAGAGTTTGATTTCTATTTCAACACCTGCAGGGAGTTCAAGATTCATCATAGAATCAACGGTTTTGTTTGAAGGTCTTAAGATGTCGATTAATCTCTTATGAGTTCTCATTTCAAACTGCTCACGGCTATCTTTGTTAACATGAACCGAACGGAGAATTGTTACGACTTGCTTCTCAGTTGGTAACGGTACCGGACCCGAGACTTTAGAACCCGTTCTTGTTGCGGTTTGAATGATCTTTTGAGATGCTGCATCTACAAGTTTCACATCATAACCCTTAATTCTAATTCTGATTTTTTCTTTGACTGCCATTTAAATCGCCTCCTTACTGAATTTATTAGTGGTGGGCGGCTTACTTTTAAATAATCAACTCATCCGGGTGTTTCAAAATCTGCTTCAAATAAAAAGCGGATAAACCTTAGTTTAACCCGGAAAATTTAAAAGTAAATATGTTTTAAAGCAAACTTCAATATGTAATTTGATTTAAAAACTTTTAAAATTTTCGCCCGGTTTAAAATCGGACATACTCCACGGAAAAACCAGCAAAAATGCTGCAACCTCCCGCTTCAACGCATATCTTTTGCAGTCGTACCAATATATAATAACATATTATTTTTAAAAAATCAAGTTTTTATTTCATTTTTTCTAATATTTTTACAAATAAAAAAGTGGCTACCAAAAATTTGATAACCACTTTAAAAATTTATTATTCAGCTTCGTTTTTTTCTGCAACTTTTTTTTCATATTTTTTGCTAAGGTTAAATACTGAACATACCCAACCGATTGCAGTAATAGCAAATATTACGAAAATTGTTCCAACGTGGCTGGTTAATTTTGATCCTGCGCTTACAACTCCCGTTAAAATGTTTTGAATCAAGGAAGAACCGGCTTTACCTGCACGGCCACCAATAACTTCAACCGCTGCTTGACCTTTCGATCTTGATTCAGCATCAAGCGGGAGATATGCCATATTCTTTGTGGCGTCAAATAAACAGTATTTTACACTCTTTGAAAGTGCATCTTGGGCCATTCCAAACCAAACCGCAAGAGCAACAAAGTTTAATCCAAAAATCATTGTGGAAACATAATTTCCGTAAAGAACTATGCCAAAGAAAATTCCGCCAAATACTCCAAGAATTATAGCAGGAACCAAAGCGGCTGTTCTCCATTTTGTTTTTCTGATGATGTTCTGCCCGATAACAGAAGCCACAATAGTTAAAATACCTACAAGTATAGAAAGATTTCCCATCATAGCTTGATATTGATTTGGATCCGGGAAGTATATTCTCATATATGCTTTCCAAATAACTTCAGCAAAGTTAATTGCAACACCATAACAAATAACAATTGCACTAATAAGTAGTAGATATGGAGATTTGAAAAGGAATTTAATTCCGTCCATAACACCGACTTTTTCTTTTTTCTTCTTTTCTTTTACTTGAGTTGCATCAAAATATCTTGGATCTTTAAGTACAACATTGTTAACGTACCAGAAAAGCACTATTGCAATCAAACCGCAAACAATACTTGAGGTAACACAAATGTAGAAAGATTTTTCGCCTTTAAAGTTGCTGGAAATAAATTTAAGTAAGAAACCGGAAAGTGTAACACCAACGTTTCCTATTACGGCATAAAGCCCAAAGAATCTCTTAACTTCATTTTTCATTGTTGCTTTGTAAGCAAATTGCCAGAAGAGTGAGGAAATTGCTATTGTTCCCCAGAGTTCTGAGAATACATAAAATAATGTAAATGACCAGTTTGTTATGCATGGAACTGTCCAATAAAGGAATGAAGGCCAAGCAGCTTGCATTGCTTTAACAGTTGCTTCATTTGGGTGTATGTAAGCTCTGCTTGGAAATAAAAACAGCAAAAACACTACATAAAACGATAAAAACGACGTAATTAATATGTAAAATGTTTTATTAAATCCGAATTTATTAATTAAAAACGAATAAAGCATAACAAGTAAAAATGCAGAAGGCATTACGAAAAAGAACTTAAGCTGAGCAATAAGTTCAGGGCCTCCTAAAACCGCATAATACTGTATTAGTGGATCTTTAAGATCCCTTACCATTGTGTAAACAAATAAAATGAAAAACATGAGTAAACTCATTGAAAAGAACTTTTTCATTTCATAGCCGTGAACCGGGAATAAAGCTGATCTAAGTGGGCTAAACTCAGTAGCTTTGGCAGAACCCGCAGGGTTTGCATCTTTCATAAAACTTTCAATCCTTTCATAATTTTAAATTAATAGACCAGTAAAAGCTTTAAATTTATTTTACAGTCTATTTTAAGAATAGTCTTACTGATCTATTATAACAGTTATTTTAAAAAATGTAAATAATTAATTTAAAAATTATTTTATACAAAATATAGAAATTTTTATTTAATACTTTCAAATTCACAGCCATGTTTAGCGGCATAAGCCTGCGCCGTGGAGCCTTCTGGGGCTTTTATTTTTATATTGTTGCAACATCCCGCAAAAATTTTATTGCCAAGTGCAATATCTTTTGACATAAAAATTACTTCTTTAAGTAAGCTACAATTATAAAACACCATATTTCCTAAAGAAACAACCGAATCCCCTATTACAATTTTTTCTAACGAAGCACATTCCGAAAAAGCATTTGCACGAATTTTCTTTACAGAATCATTCATTTCTACAAATTTTAAATTCTGACAACCACCGAATGCTCCTTCGTCTACATACATAACATTTTTGCCAAAAACTACTTCTTTTAAATTTTTACATTCAAAAAATGAAAATTCTTTAATGGTTGTAACACTTTTTGGAATTATAACTTTTTCTTTACACTTTTCCGGGCAAACACAAAGCTCCGTTAATTTCTTATTGTAAAGTATGCCATCTAAAGAGCTATAATACCTATTTTTGGGGCTAACTTCAATTTTTTCCATTTTACTGCAACCCCAAACAAATAATTCATCGGCAAAATTTAAATTTTTTCCTATGTACATATCAGAAACACTTGCACAATTTCCAAAAGCCAAACGACCTATTCTTTCTAAACTATCCGGAAGTTTAAGCAATTTTATGCCGGAACAATCATAAAAAGCGCATTCGTCAATGATTTTTAAATTTTTTGGAAAGGTTACTTCTTCAATTTCTAAATGGCTTAAAAATACGCCAAAATTTATCTTTTCCACTCTTTCCGGTATAACCACCTTTTTGGCATATCCTTTGTAAGAAATTAAAACACCGCTTTCATCTATAACAAAATCGGTTTGAGAAGCTTCTTCCTTTAAAATTTGCTCGGTGCTTTCAGAAACATCATTCCCAAAAATTTCTTCTTCGCCAAAATCTTCACCGCTACAGTTAAACATAGATAAAACTGACATAAATAAAACAGGTAAAAAAATTTTTAATGCTTTTCTTTTCATAAATAAGCCCCCAAATATAAATATCCATATATCCCAAGAAATATATGTTAAAGTCTAACATATTATGAATGTATAAGTCAATTAAATTATTTACTAATTTTAAAACTATCCTTAAGACCAACACTACGATTAAAAATCAAGTTATTTTCTGTACTTTTTTTATCCGGGCAAAAATACCCTTTCCTCATAAATTGATAAGATTCGCCTATTTTAGAATTTTTCAAAAAACTTTCTACTTTACAGTTTTTAATAACTTCCAAAGATTTTGGATTTAAAACTTTTATAAAATCTTCTTCTTGCTCCGGGTTTGAACTTAAAAACAAATTATCGTACAAATTAACCTGAGCATTCACGGCTGTTTTTACATCAACCCAGTGAATAGTTCCCCTAATTTTTCTTCCGTCTGCGGGGTTACCGCCTTTTGAATTCGGGTCATACTCTGCATAAACTTCTAAAATATTACCATTTTCGTCTTTTTTACAGCCTGTACATTTCACTACATACGCCGATTTTAAACGAACTTCGTTTCCGGGGAAAAGTCTATAATATTTTTTGGGAGGAACTTCCTCAAAATCATCAGACTCAATGTAAACTTCCCTTGAAAACGTGATTTTTCTTTTTCCAGCCGCTTCATCATTAGGGTTATTTTCAATTTCCAGTTCTTCCGATTTTCCCTCCGGATAATTCGTTATAATTAACTTTATCGGACTAAGAACTGCCATTGCACGTGTAGCTTTTAAATTCAAATCATCTCTCAGACAATGCTCCAAAAATGAATATTCCACCGTGCTAATTACCTTTGAAACGCCAATTTTATCGCAAAAATTTCTAATCGATGCCGGAGTATACCCACGCCTTCTTAATCCGCAAATAGTAGGAAGTCTTGGGTCGTCCCAACCGTCCACATAACCTTCTTCAACCAATTTTCTAAGTTTGCGCTTACTCATAACGGTGTTATTTATATTAAGCCTTGCAAATTCAATCTGTCTGGGCTTTTTATCTGTGTCAAAATTATTTACCACCCAATCATACAGCGGTCTGTGATCTTCAAATTCCAGTGTACAAAGCGAATGCGTTATACCCTCGGCAATATCCTCAATCGGGTGAGCGTAATCATACATGGGATAAATACACCATTTATCTTTTGTTCTGTGATGTGCGGCATGATTTATCCTGTAAATAACAGGGTCTCTCATATTAAAATTACCGGAAGAAAGATCAATTTTTGCCCTAAGTGTCATTTTACCGTCGGGAAACTCGCCGTTTTTCATTCGCAAAAATAAATCTAAACTCTCCGAAATCGGTCTGTCACGATACGGACTTACTGCCGGAGTTTTGGCATCCCCCCTGTTTTTCTTAACTTCTTCCGGACTAAGTTCGCAAACGTAAGCCAGACCTTTTTTTATTAAATTACACGCATTTTCAAACATAACATCAAAATAATCCGAAGCATAGTAAAATCTTTCGCCCCAGTCAAACCCAAGCCATTTGACGTCTTCTTTTATGGAATCCACATACTCCACATCTTCTTTAGAGGGGTTCGTGTCATCCATTCTAAGGTTGCAAAGCCCGTTAAATTTTTTGGCAACACCAAAATCCACACAAATTGCTTTTGCATGGCCAATATGAAGGTAACCGTTCGGCTCAGGCGGAAAACGAGTATGAATGCCTTCCTTCAAATTTTCATTTCGAGCAATATCTTTTTTTACAGCCTCAAAAATAAAATTACTGTCGGCACTAATTTCTTCTGTTTTAGTGTTTTCAATTTCGCTCATAAATTTTTCTCCTTACAGCAAATTAATGGCGTTTTCTATACGCTTTAAAGATTCATTTTTGCCCAGTATTTCCAGTATTTCAATAGCTCCTCCGGGCGTTGTTTGTTTTCCGGAAATTGCTATTCTCACGGGCCACATCACAGTTCCGTTTTTAAGTTCTTTTTTACTTGCAAAATCAATTAATAAATCATGCAAAGAATCATAATCCCAGCTGCTCAGTTTTTCCAGCTCTTTTTTTACTTCGATTAAAACTGATTTGGAAATTTCGGGATTTGTTTTGCTTTTTTTATTTGTATAAAGGCTTAAATCATACTCCGCCACATGCGCAAAAAAGTCTATCATCTCGGGAATTTCACTAAGTTTGGAAATCCTGCTTTTTAAAAGCTTTGCTATTTTTGAAACATCGCAAATATCACTTTTAACCACCGAATTTATATACGGCATGGCAAGGTTTTCAAAATCTTCCTCGCTTTTTAATTTTAAATACTCGCTATTAAACCAATCCAGCTTTTTATAATCAAAAACTGCAGGAGATTTACTGATTCTTTGCGGCGAAAATTCTTTAACAAGTTCCGCCAAGCTAAAAATTTCTTTATTGCTGTCCGGGCACCAACCCAAGAACGCTATGTAATTAATAATTGCTTCCGGGAGGTAGCCCATTTTTACCAAATCCTCAAAGCTAACCGCACCATGACGCTTAGAAAGCTTTGAAACAGTGCCGTCTTCGTCTTTACCCATAATAAGCGGCAAATGAATATAAACAGGAATTTCCCAACCGAGAGCTTTATACAAAAGATTATATTTAGGTGTGGAAGAAAGATATTCGCAGCCCCTTACAACATGCGTTATGCACATTTCGTGGTCGTCAACGACATTTGCAAAATTGTAGGTTGGAAAGCCGTCGCTTTTAATCAAAATCTGGTCTTCGAGTTCTTTATTTTCCACCACAACTTCTCCAAAAACCACGTCCTTAAAGGTTGTAACGCCGTCTGTGGGCATTTTTTGCCTTATTACATAAGGAATATTTAATTCTAGATTTTTTTGAATTTCCTCTTTACTTAAATCTCTGCATTTATCCTTATGCCCGGACTCTAAATGCTCGGCACTGTTATCTTCTTTATCGCAAAAACAATAATAAGCCGCACCGTTTTCCACAAGTTTTTTTGCATATGTTAAATATTCACCCTTACGCTCACTTTGAACATACGGTCCATACTCTCCGCCAATATCGGGGCCTTCGTCGTGCTTTAAACCAACCGCTTTAAGCGTGCTGTATATTACTTGTTCTGCGCCTTCCACATATCTTGCTTTGTCTGTGTCTTCAATTCTTAAAATAAAATCCCCGCCACTTGATTTAGCAATCAAATACTCATAAAGCGCAGTCCTTAAATTCCCTATGTGCATATATCCCGTAGGGCTTGGCGCAAAACGTGTTCTAACTTTATCCAATTTATATTTCTCCTTTAATTTTTTTATTTCATAAGTTTTTCTGCAACATATTTTTCTAAACAAAGTCCGCTGTCTTTAATAAGCGAAGCATATTTATTACCCACATATCTAAAATGCCAAGGTTCGTAAATTACTCCCGTAACGCTTTCCCACTTCTTTTGATATCTTTCAATAAATCCATACTTATGTGCATTATTTATAAGCCATTTGTATTCTTTTGTTTTATAAAAATTGTCTTCCACACCGTTAAAATCAACTGCAAGCCCCGTGTTATGCTCACTTGTGTACGGCCTTGCAACCACTGTTGCCGCACGTTTTTCAGCTTCTTCTTGCGATATTACTTCTTTGTTTTTTTGTCTTTCCACTTGCCTGTTAAAAAGTTTTTTTTGAAGCACTATATCTCTGTAACCGGAAGAAATCCAAAGATTAATTCCCTCTTTTTTTGCATCATTTATCATTTTTTCAAGGTCATCGCAACATTTGGTTGCCACTTCTTTGCCTTTGCAATTTTTTGTTTGTATTTTCAAACTTTCTGAAATCGGGTTATCTTTATTAATTACCATTATTTCAAAATCACACGATGAATTCCACTCGGAAAAATCATACGACTTTTTAAAACTATCTGCGTCTTCCTCAATCATATCTTCTTCGTTTAAATCTTCTTCCAATTTTTCTATTTTTTTAGATTCTCTTTCAAATTCATTTTTGGAAAGTTCGTCTAAATCAGAAGTGCCCTCGGCATCTATTTTAGATTTTAAATTAGTGCCTTCTATTTCAAATTCTTCTTTGTTTTTATAATTATTGTCCACAAATTTGTAAAAAACAAAAACACCACTAACCAACATCAAAAAAATCCCACTATAAACAAGAGTCCATTTTAAACTTTTACCGGTTAGTTTTTTTATTTTTTTATAAATTTTAAGCTTCAAACTATCTTTTCCCGTCAACCGTTTATACTCGCTCATATTTAAACACCTCTTACATTAATGTACACGCTTAAGTGTACCAAATTTTTCCCATTATTTCAACAGATTCAGGGGGCTTTAAATTATTACTTGTTTTCCTGCTAAGTTTAATGGAAATTCCACCGCCGGGCCTAATCTCACCGGATTTTAAAATCAAATCACCCATGCATTCAAGAGGAATTAAATTCTGTTTTTCATCTTTTTCCCCTATTACCCCACCGTCAATGGTTATCTTGGAATTAAAAAAGCCTTTAATATTTTTAATAAGCCCGCCTTTTACTTTTAAATCACCATTTACGGCAATTGTTGGTTTTTTCCCTTTTGAAAAATATTTTCCGGAAGTAATAACCACCCGAGAATCAGAAAAAAGAGAGTACAAAAAACTGTTTTTTGTAACATTGTAGCTTGAACTGTTTAAATAAACTCCCACTTTTTCACCAAGTATATTTATTCCGTAGCCTTTAAAACCTATTCCATAGCCGGTATTTACCGAAACATTATCGTTTAAGATTAAAATGCTTTTTCCATGCATCTCAAAACAATCCAAAGATTTATACAAAGAAAACGGCTTTCTTACATTATCTATACAAATACTGCCCGCAAAAACCAAAAAAGCGTTTTCTTTTAAAACAAATTTCACATGCGCAAGTTTTGCTTCTCCACGTATGCAAAGAGGTCTATCGATTATTACTTTACTTTCCAAAGAAAATTTATTTTCAAATTTAATTTCTTCGCAATCGGCAATTATTGTCCCCACTTTTTTATCATTTAAAGCTTCTATAAATTCTTTTTTATTTTTCACTGTTCTTATACCGCTTTTTATTATCTTTTTGTAACTTTCATTATTTTTTAAAGCCCTTAAAAGATAAGAATAATTACTTACTTTTATTTTTTCGGGGTAATCCAAATTTTCGTAGAGCTCGGCTGCTCTGTTTATGGAAAAACTGCCATCTTTCCACGGGCAATCGGGAATATTTTTTATAAATCCGGAAACCGTAGCGCTATCTACCCCGAATAAATCGGATCCGGTTTTTTCAAGCTTTAAAAAATCAATTTCTTTAAAATTTTTATTTTCTTTATCCCACAAAAAAGCACTAAATTTTAAAGTTTTATCATCAACGTCAACTTCTGAATACACCGGGCCGTTTAACTTAATCATTTCATCATACGGAAAAGAAACAGGAAATTTTTGTGAATAGTTTTTAACGCCGGAAGTCCCCGGGGTTATAAACACTGTTCCTTCAGGATTACAATATGTTTTAATCGAAGTTTTGCCCTCTGAATCTTTTGATTTTTCCACGCAAATTTTCTCGCCGTAAGCCAACATCGGAGTCCTTACATAAACATGGTCATGACCGCCAAAAACCACATCTATTTTTCCCTCGTAAGCAAGGTCAATAATCTGCTTACCGATGGCTTTAACATCGGGGTCATTGTGATGCGGTCCGTTTGAATACGGCGTTTTGTGAGTAAGAAGTATTTTCCACATGGTTTTGGCTTTTTTTGCGGTGTTTAAAGCCCAAGAATACTGCTTGGAATCTAGCTTCCCTTCTTTACCCATGTTCGTATTTAAAACTATAAAAGTAATATTATTATAAACAAATGAATAATATGCCCCGCAAGCATCATCTTGGCTTGGAAAATCCATAAAATTAAAATGCGAAAGCACAGAATTTTCTATCCCGTTTTTGTAAGAAAGCGAATTTACACGCGCTTCGTGATTACCGCTAAGCGCCACAACGGCGTTTTCCGGCCAAACCTTAGAATTTAAAATCCAAGTCCAAAACTCTTCATTATTTCCGTCATCAACAAAATCTCCCAAATGAACTAAAAAATCACTGTTTGGGGTGTTTTTCACGGCAGACTCAAGCATTTCCAAAAAAACATCGTAGTCGCTTTTTACCATACCTTGAGAGTCCGACAAAATTAAAAATTTTGCACCATTTGAAGACCCTTTAATTTTAATTTTAAAAACCTCGCTGCTTTCGTTGTCCCCCGAAACAATTCTATAATGTAAAATCCCGGGAGTTAAATTTTTAATCGTGCAAGAATATTTAAAAAACTGCTCTGCTTTAAATTTGGAAACAAGGCCAAAATGCAAGGCAGGAATAAGTTTTAAACTTTTGCTTGGATTTACGTTTATTTTTACGCTGCTGTTAAAATCTTTATCGTATGAATACTCCAAATAGCTGTTTTTGTCGGGGTTTTTGGTGTACCACCTGAATTTTCTTTCGACAAGGGCGTTATTTCCAAGCGAAACGGTAAAATTAAACGGTTTATTTTCGCTTTCTGTGGGTTCGTTTGATATACTACCATCGCCGCTTAAAAAATTTGAGAATATTTCTAAAATAACTTCGCTTGCACCCCTTATAAAACTTGGGCTTACGTAACTTTTGGCAAAATTATAAATTATTTTTTTAACGTCTATATTAAAAAGTCTAATCATTTTAGAAATTTGCCCGCGGTTTGTTTTTTTGTTCAAAAAAAACCGCACAAGATACGAATCAAACGTAACTTTAAAATTAATAAATATATTTTCGCTTACTTCAGAAATAAGCTCAGAAATATACTCCGCCAAAAATTCAATCCATTTTTTTATAAATTCCCCTTTTTTTATATTTTCAAAAGCACCCTTTAACCAAGTCGGTTTTTCTTCGGCGGATTTATAATAATTAACAAGTATAAACACCGCCAAATCGTAAAGAGTTTTCTGTTCCGAGGTTTTTGGTTTGTAAATTTCCGTTTCGGAAAGATTAAATATTATATCGTCTATTTCATTTACAATATAGTCGCTGTTTTTTATATACTTTTCTTCAATTTGATTTAAAATATCATCAAAGGATTTTAGAATTTGGCTGTTGGTAATTGTTATTTTCTTTATAATAAACCGCAAAACGCCGCAAGGCTCAATTTGTACGCCGTCAAAGCGGTATTGTATGTCAATTCTTCCAAGGCCTCTACCAAGTTCCACCGCACGCCTTTTGGCAAGCTGATTTTTTATCTTGCCAAGCACAAAACTACCAACATTTATCCCCGGCAAAAACTCACCCAGGCTTTTTTTAATTCCGTTTTTCTTCAGTTTATTTAAAAACGGCATTACGGACGAAATAACAATTTCGCTTACTTTTCCACCTTTGTATATATACTCAAATTCTTTGTCCATTTTATATTTTTTCCTTTAAAAAATTTATTTTCTAAGAGATTTTAGCATTTCAATTTCTTTGGCATACCCACCAAGAGTTTCTTGGGGCGTTTCAAGAATAAAAACAAGATTTTTAAGTTTACTGTGATTTATAATTTTTTCTATTGCTTTTATGCCAATATTTCCCTTGCCGATAAGTTCATGCCTGTCCTTTTTGCT
The DNA here is from genome assembly GCA_017432165.1 of Clostridia bacterium. Classification (GTDB taxonomy): domain Bacteria; phylum Bacillota; class Clostridia; order Oscillospirales; family Acutalibacteraceae; genus UMGS1491. Next base: position 62,785 of record JAFRJS010000084.1, read on the forward strand.
GCCAAGCGTATTCTTGCTGTCATTTAAATGAATAACATACAATCTTTCAAGACCTATTATTTTATCAAACTCTTCAATCACACCCTCCAGATTAGAAACAATATCGTATCCACCATCAAAAATGTGACAAGTATCCAAACAAACACCGATTTTCTCATTTATATTAATATTATCGATTATTCTTCTGAGTTCCTCAAATTTACCACCTATTTCGCTGCCTTTTCCTGCCATTGTTTCCAACAAGATAGTAGTTTTTTGCTCTTTGGTAATAATATCATTAAGGGCATCGCAGATTTGCTTTATTCCCGTTTCTGTACCTTGCCCAGTATGGCTACCGGGGTGAAAATTATAAAAACTGCCGGGTATTAAATCCGTGCGGGTTATATCATCTTTAAAAACGCTTTTTGAAAAACTCCTGATATTTTCCTTTGCGGAGCATAAATTCAGCGTATATGGGCAATGAGCCACAATAGGCGCAAAGTTTTCTTCTTTATAAATTTTTAAAAATTCATTCAAATCTTCTTTTTCAATCGGCTTAGCCACACAACCTCTGGGATTTCTTGTAAAATACTGAAACGTATTTGCACCTATTTCTTTTGCGGAAAGCGCCATGGCTTTAAATCCGCCCACCGAAGACAAATGACACCCTATTTTTAACATAAAAACACCTCTTTTAAACTACTTTATCACTGCGTTTTTGAATTATACATATAAGAAACCGCATAACCAAGCATAATCCAAAAAAATCCAACCATAAAAGTTACGTCAAATAAAATTGCTTTTTCAAACATACAGTACCCGCAATAAGCCACCAAAGCGGAAAAAATTCTGGCAAACACTCCATAATAATGCTTATTAAAACAAACAAACAAATGCTTGCAAACGTCCACCGCCACTACAAAAGAAAACAAACCAAAAATAGCAAGTCCCACAACACCATAACACACCAAAATGGTAAGATAGCCATTGTGAAGATCAAGGTTTATAAGCCCGCCTTCAATATATTTTTTGCCATAAGACATAAGGCTTGCCCTGCCAACCCCAAAAATCGGGTGATGTTTAAAAACTTTTAGACCCTGTTTAAAAAGCAAAATCCTTCCGCTGCTTACATCGTACGATTCATGCCTACCAATGGTAAAATCCGAAACATTATAATCTTTTTCCTCGTTTTTAAATTCGGATTCTTTTTCCGGCAAATCTTCCATTATATCGCCCTTAAAGTTTTCAAAATTATATTTTATTATCTGCTCTTGTTTATATACTCCGGTTATAACTTCGCCTATATATTTTTGGCACATATCCCTAAACGCAAACGAAACAGACATCACAACTATGCAAAAACTAAAAGTAATAATCACACTTTTGATGAACTTTATAAAATAAGATGTTTCTTTTCTAAAAAACAAATTACAAAAAACCCTTATTGTACTATAAATAATCAAAAACAAAAATGATGCGTTGGAATCGGACAAAAACAAGCAAATACAACTAATAATCACCGATAAAGTCAAAACAATGTTATTTAAATATTTATCTTTATATTTATTTTTTATGTAGTCCGTAGATAAAATATCAGCGGCAACAATGCATTCAATCATAGAAAAAGCAAGAATATTCGAATTTGTGTATATTCCAATTAATCTATTTTTGTAAATTCCAAGGTAATATCCCAAAACGCATGTTTCATTTTTTAAAAAAATAAAAAGCAAAGAGAAAAACCCGCATATAAACCCAAAATAAACAAAAAACCTAAGCAAAAAAACCATTTCCTCTTCAGCTTTTTTATGCGGAGTTTCCGTGTGCATTCCGTAAAACATAAAAAAGTAAGAAGCATTTATATAAACAAGAACTATATTTGGCAAAAACCATACGCTAAAATTAACCACTGCCGTAATGCACATTGATAAAAGAAATAAAAATATAAGATATTTATGATCCACCTTTAAAAATCTGCGGGTATTATAAAAATTATTTATAAATATAAACACGCCCCAAATTACAACCAAGCATTTCAAAGCCCCCATAAAAAGGTCTATAAACGCAAGCATTTCCAGCGACATTATAATTATAAGCACTGTTCTAAAAAAAGAAGTGTCTAACCGTCTCTGTTTAAGCTCAGATTTTAAGCAAAACAAAATAGTGTCCTCCAAAAAATTAGATATTTTCCTTAACTTTTGAAATAATATATTCTACATCTTCATCAGAAAGAAGCGTGTGAAGTGGCAAAGTAACTTCGTTTTTGTACATATCATAAGCATTCGGGTAATCTTTTATATCAAAACCCAAATTTTTATACGCACTAAGAAGCGGCAAAGGCTGATAATGTACATTCGCAGGCACACCGGCTTTTGCCAATTTTTCAATAAATTCGTTTCTTTCTTCCAAACTTTTTCCGAGAAGCCTCATAATATAAAGATGACAACTCGATAAATTATCACCTGAAATATGATTTAAATGTTGAATATTCATGCCCTGCAGACCGCTATCATACATTTTTACAATCTCTCTGCGCCTTTTTAATATGTTTTCATATCTTTCCAGCTGCGAAAGTCCAAGCGAAGCCATAATATCAGTCATGTTGCATTTATATGCCGGCCAAATTATGTCGTATTGCCAAGCTCCGAGTTTCGTTTTTGCAAGTGCGTCTTTATTTTGCCCATGAAGCGACAAAAGCATATAAGTTTTGTATATTTCTTCGCTGTCAATGCCTTGTATTTTTCTCCATGTTACAGCTCCGCCTTCGCCGGTTGTAAGATTTTTAACGGCATGAAACGAAAAACACGTAAAATCAGCCACACTGCCTGATTTTTTCCCACCACGCTCAGCGCCAAAAGAATGCGCGCCGTCGGCTAAAACAACCACTCTGCCAATACTTTCTTGAATTTTGTTGTTTGGCTTAAAAATAGCTTTTTTGCTATTAACAACTTCAAATATCTTTTCATAATCGCACATTACCCCACCCAAATCCACGGGAATAATGACTTTTGTTCTTGGAGTAATAGCGTCTGAAAGCTTTTCATAGTCCATTTCAAAGGAATTTTTTCCGGTGTCCACCAAAACAGGCGTTGCCCCAACATGGCAAATCACACTGCACGAAGCAGTGTATGTGTACGCACACGTTATAACTTCATCTCCCGGCCCTATTCCAAGAAGCCTTAAAGTAAGCTCCAAACACGCCGTAGCGGAATTAAGCGCCGCGGCTTTTTTTGTCCCACAATACTCGGCTATTTTCTTTTCAAAAAGTTTTGTTTTCGGGCCTGTGGTTATCCATCCTGATTTTAAAGTTTCCACCACACTTTTTATATCATCTTCCGAAATATCCGGCGGCGAAAATTTAATTATACGCTCCATTTAAAAAATCTCCTCGCTTCTATCTTTTTATTACTGCAAAAACTGTTTTAATCATTATTTTTATATCGTAAATTAGTCCAAATTTTTTTATATATTCCAAATTATACTTCATTTTTTGCGGCAATATTTTATTTATATATGTTTCGTCTGGGTTTGATGAATTTTTAAGCAGTTCGGCTTCGTCTTTGTAAAGTATGCTTGCCGGCGATGTTACTCCTGCGGGCAAAAGGAGGGTTGCCATCATTTCGGGCGTATAGTGCTTAACATATTTCGGCACTTCCGGGCGAGTACCAACAAAAGAAAGATCACCTTTAATTATATTAAATATTTGCGGGAATTCATCAATTCTAAACTTTCTCAGCCATTTTCCGCATTTTGTAATTCTGGCGTCTTCGCCCGTTGTCACCTGAGCGCCCAATTCCTCAGCATTTTTTACCATTGTTCTAAATTTATAAACATAAAATATTTTACCGTAAAGTGTTACTCTTTTTTGCTTAAAAATTGCTTTTCCGGGGCTGTCGAATTTAATTATAAAATAAATAATCGCCATAAAAGGAAGCATTAAAACTGCCAAAATCAAGGAAATTATTAAATCAAAACATCTTTTTAAAAAAATTTCTGTTTTTTTATGTCTTAAAAGTTTATGATATTTCATTACCTGTTCGTTTTTCATAAAATCGGGAACATCTTTCCATTTTCTTAAAATAACAAATCACACCTTAAATAAAAAATTCTAAAATATAACTATTACAAGTATATTATACTACATTTTTAATAATTGTGAATATATTTGAAAAACATCGCCAAAATAAAGAATATATAAACAAAAAGGAATGATAAAATTTATGACAATAGCTCTTATTCGCACTATAATACTTTATCTTTTAATCATTTTTGGAATAAAAATGATGGGCAAACGGCAAATAAGCGACCTGCAAACATCTGAACTAGTTATAACTATTTTAATTTCTAACATAGCCGCCGTACCGATGCAAGATTCCGCACAGCCGCTGCTTTCCGGTGTTATACCTATTATATCTTTGATTTGCTACGAAATTTTAGTTTCATTTTTAATGCTAAAAAATGCAAAAATAAGAGAAATAATATGCGGCAAACCAATAGTTTTGATAAAAGAAGGAAAAGTACAGCAATCAGCACTTAAAAACCTTAGAATTTCAGGCGAAGATTTATTCGAACAATTAAGACAAGCAGACGTTTTTTCTTTAGATGACGTTTGGTTTGCAATCATGGAAACAAACGGTCAACTGAGCGTGCTTAAAAAACCGGAAAAACAGCCGCCCGATGCCACAATGCTAAAAATAGAAACAAACCCGGCAACAATAGACACCATTGTAGTAAGCGACGGCGTTATCTCGGAGCATTCTCTTAAGGTTTGCAATCTTGACAAAATTTGGCTAAACAGCATTATAAAAGACCAAAACATAAAACTTGAAGATATTTTTATAATGACTGCAAACAAAGACAAAAAATTTAGCATAATAAGAAAGGAACAAAACAAATGAAAAAAGTACTTTGGGCCGGAATTTTGGCAGTTTTTTCAGTGATATCTTGCATATTTCTTATGTTTTATATAATAAACATTTCTGATAAAACTGTTGACTCCATAAAAAGCATTCAGCAGGATTTTTCCACTTCAAATTTTAAATCGGCGCACAAAAAAGCCGAAAAACTAAACGACTACTGGGAAGAAAACCAGCATATTCTCTCTATAATGGTTCACCATGAAATGCTGGAAGAAATCGAACAATCTATTACCCTGATAAAAACCTCAATTGATATTTCACAAGACCCAAAAAACGATAATTTTTGGATAGAAAGCAACAAAGCCACAATATATTTAGAAAATTTAAGGGAAGTAGAAATTCCAACACTTGGAAATATTTTATAATAATGTTGACATTTGTTTTCAATAATTAGTATAATATAGATATATTTGTTTCAAATATATCTATATTTCAAAACAAATATAAATAAATTTTGAAAGGGGTTATACTAATGAAAACTAAAAAACCTTTGTCAACAATCATTTCTCTTATTATTTTAATCTCCCCAATTTCAAGTGCCGTTCGCCCAAAGAATATGGTATTTACCGGAAAAACCTCGGAATCATTTGTGGATGATTACTTACAAATAGGCAGCCATATACCAACTCTTGGGTTCAGCAGCGCAACCCAACTAATATCATATTTAAAATATGATATAAAACACAATAAAAATCTTAATAACATTAAAGAATGTTACTATAATAATTTCAAAACGTCTTTATACAAAAATTTCATTAAAGATAATGAAGAATCGGAGCAAATTGATGACATATTTATATTCTTCTTCAGCTATATCGTAATAGGAATTATTGCTGAAGAACTACACCACCCAACTATTGATTTTAAAGTATTAAAACAAATATTTAAGTATTTACATGGCGAAGATATGCATTTTTTGTATTATGCATACCTCATTGCAAATTCACACCCTTATTTAAATTCAACAAAAATCTATATTGACCATGCAATTAAAAACATTGCTCAAACCGGAAAAGAAAAGCCAGTGAAAACTACCGAAGATTTAATTCATAAAACATTTAGAAAAGATTCAAAAAACAAAAACACAATAAATATACTAAAAAATGTGTACGATGAGAGCTTAACCGACTTTAACAAATTTTTTGAAAAAAATTTAAATACTCTGACATTCCCGCAAAAGAGTATATTGGAAATTATTATTGGAATCATTTCTAATTACAAAAAAAGAGGAAACCCCGCAAACGCAATAGATTTATATAATAAATACTTTAAAGAAGCATACCCAGGAGCAAACCCCCGCTAAAAATTAGCGAGGGTTCTTTTTATGCTTTATTTTTGCTGCCCATAACGTTTTCAATTTTATGTTTCACAACTTCTTTGATAGCTTCTCTTGCGGGGGTTAAATATTTTCTTGGGTCAAAATTAGATGGATTTTCTGCCAAGCTTTTTCTGATAGCTGCCGTCATTGCAAGCCTTAAATCCGAATCGACATTAATCTTGCAAACGGCTTTTTTTGCGGCGTCTTTTAGCATATCTTCAGGAATACCGATAGCTTCTTTAATATTTCCGCCAAAATTATTAATTTCATTTACATAAGCCTGAATTACACTTGAAGCTCCGTGCAAAACTATTGGAAAACCCGGCAATCTTCGGGATATATCATCTAAAATATCAAACCTAAGTTTTGGGCTTTGACCGGGTTTGAATTTATATGCTCCATGGCTCGTGCCAATCGCCACTGCAAGCGAATCCACACCCGTTTTTTTCACAAAATCTTCCACTTCTTCCGGGTCGGTGTAAAAAGATTTTTCTTCAGAAACATTAAGTTTTTCCTCTATTCCTGCCAAACTTCCAAGTTCCCCCTCAACGGAAACACTGTATTTATGGGCATAATCAACCACTTTTTTTGTAAGTTCAATATTTCCCTCATAATCAAGCGCAGAACCATCTATCATAACAGATGTAAAACCGCTGTCAATGCAGTTTTTACAAAGCTCAAAAGTGTCGCCATGATCCAAATGCAGCGCTATCGGAACGTTTGATTCCTCACAGGCGGCTTCCACAAGCTTTCTCATGTATGTAGCACCTGCGTATTTTCTGGCGCCTGATGATGCTTGAAGTATCACGGGCGAATTAAGCTCCTGAGCCGCAGAAACTATGCCTTGGATTATTTCCATATTATTAACGTTAAACGCCCCAACGGCATAGTTTTCGCTATAAGCTTTTTTTAGCATTTTTAAAGTGTTTATCGGTTTCATAAGTATTAGCTCCTCTGATTTAATTTATTAACTATCTTATTATACTATAATTCCAAAAATATAATAACCCTTAAACTTTAAAGCAATTGACTATTTTAAAATTTTTTTATATAATAAACTTACAAATAGTGTAAGTTGCTACTGTGGCTCAGTTGGTAGAGCAGCTGATTCGTAATCAGCAGGTCGGCGGTTCGAGTCCGCCCAGTAGCTCCATTTTTTACACTTTTTTCTATTATGCAAATATACTATTAAAAACTAATCTAAATTCCATATACCAAGATGTCCCTTAGTTTTTATTGGGACATCTAAAACTTTTATATTTTTTAAAATCCATGCATATCTACCTTTTTCATATAATCCACAAGCATATTCATTTTTATTCTTTTTTATCTCTTTTATAAATTCGTCCGTCATTTTCACACAATCAACTAAATTACACAAGCAGATTATGTTTCCAAAATTAAGTTCATTTATATCGACTAAACTCATCAAATCTTTATTTTCTTTAAATTCTTTCGGCATCTTCGTTGAGCTGGCATGAATATACAGCTTACCCCTATAATTCGTTTTCCAACTTCTGGTTTCGATGGTTTTTATTCCTTTTTTTATTAATGTGGCACACGGCTCTGTTAAACTTAAAACTTTCATTTTTTCACCTTTTACTTATTAATAATTACGTACATTAATTATATCACATTAAAATCAAAAAGCGGCAATTAAGCCGCTTCTTTTTTAAAGTAAATATCCATATTCGCCAAAATCGGATTTAGAAACCATTTTTCCTTGTTTTTTTATTTCGTATTCAAGGCCTTTAATAATATGCTCCATTTTAACTTCGTTTGACTCGGAAGCCGCAATAAAACTGGACGTAATTACAATATTTTTTATGCTGCCGCCTGAAATTTCAAACTGCTTGGCAAGAAAATCAAAATCAACATCTTCTGAGATGGGCGTTTCTTTTGGGTACATTTTTTGCCATATTTCTTTTCTGAGCCCGGCGTCCGGAAGCGTAAAATGCACCACATAATTTATTCTTCTGAAAAACGCTTTATCAATATTCCCGATAAAATTCGTGGTCATAATGGTAACGCCGTTGTATTCTTCCATTTTTTGCAAAAGATAAGATGTTTCCACGTTGGCGTTTTTGTCGTGCGAATCTTTAACTTCTGTTCTTTTTCCAAAAATAGCGTCTGTTTCATCAAAAAGTAAAATTACATTGCTTTTTTTCGCACTTTCAAATATCTCTCCAAGATTTTTTTCTGTTTCCCCTATGTATTTGGAAACAACTTTAGAAAGGTCAACTCTGTATATCTCTAGCCCAAGTTCATTCGCCACAACTTGCGCAGCCATAGTTTTACCCGTACCGGATGGCCCGGAAAATAGCATGCTAAGGCCTCTGCCGTATAATACTTTTTTGTCCATTCCCCATTTATCATAAACTATATTTTTGTATTTTATTTGGTTACACGCACGAATAATCAGCTTTTTTTGCTCCTCCGGCAAAACAAGCTCGTCCCATGTGTGTTTTTTCTTTATAACCGTAGCTTTATCGGAAATTTTTCCTGCCACTTGTTCGTAAGCACAGCGGCATAATATTTCGCTGCTGATTGCATTGGCTTTTTGCCAAGCTCTTTCATTTTCCGCACATTCGCATGTACTTATTATTTGCAAAGGAGTAAACTCAAATTTATTTGCAATTTCACTTATATTTACAGTTTTATCAGTCTTTAAATCAAACAAATGCTTTTTCCAAATTTTAAAACTTTCATCCAAATTTAAATCTTCAATTTCCACACTCAAGCATTTTCCGCAAGAAAAATCCTCTTTTACACTAATTTTCTTGTCCGACGTAACAAAAATTATCTTTGAATACTTTGTAGCTACGTTTAATATAAAATCTTTGTAACATTCTTCTATTTCTTTTTCGAAACTGCCGTAGTTACAAAAAGAAATATAAAATTTGTTGCAAAGAGCAAAACGCATGGCAGACATCAAAACGTTGTAGCTTTCTTTTTTCATATCTTTAAAGCCTAACAAATCTACCTCTAAAAGTCCTTTTTTCAAAATTTCACAGCTTCGCCTTACCAAAGTTTTTTTGCCTATACCTTTTTCTCCATATAAAAAGAATAAAATATTTTCATCGCCGGAAAAATCATTTGAAAAATCAGCAAATTTTCTTGCTAAATCTTCTCTGATTATCAATTTTTCGCTTGTTTCACAATTCAAACAAGAAAAATTTTTGCCTTCAAAAGTATCTATTGAATTTCCCACAATACTTTTAAAAATATAGTCATCAATTTCCAGACCGCTTTCTTTGAAACAAAGCGAACTGAGTTTTTCTTTTAAACAAACGGTTATATCATAAAAATTTTCAATGCTGTAAATTTCTTTTTTAAAAAAATATATTTTAATTAAATCCTGATAACTAAAATTAAGGTCTTCCCCGCCTAAAATCTGAGCATATTTTTTAAGCTCCTGAGGGTTAAAACGCTTAATTAAAACAACTATTAAACAAAACCATTCAAGATCTGAAAAAACAAACGTTTCTTTGATGTATTTTCCGGCAAAAAAGCTCTCTTTTGAGCATTCCAGCCTAGATTTTATATAAAAATTTGCTTTTGCAAAAGCATTTAAAGCATCGTTTTCAAAACTTTCAAAGTTTTTCTTTTTGTCAGCTTCCAAATAATAATCTAAAATTATCAAAACTGCGTTTATTTCATCAGCTAAATAATCTTTGTAATTATCATAAGACCGAAATATCATCTTTTTTGAAAAAAAATTTTTAAAAATCTTATTCATAATATATTCCTTTAAAAAATTATTTTACCATAACCTTAGTAATTCCGGGGTTCATAATAGAAATCACTCCGCCATAATTGCAAATAAGTTTGCAGCTGTTATTAAGAGCAGGGACGTTGCCCACAAGGACTGTCGGCGAACCCGGCATCCATGGTGCAGCAGTATTTGGAACGCATGGAGCTTGTGGCATAACAGGCGGCTTAACAGCAGGATTCCCAAGTGATTTGCACATACCAAAAGGCATAATATTAACCATCGGTTTATTGTCTTGTATCGTAGCAATAGGTTTATTTTCCCCAAAAGCCTTTTTTTGCGGCAAAATCATAAGAGGGGCAGGCGTTAAACCCATTGTGCACATACATTGCGCTCCCATTCCAACCAAAATTCCCATATTTACTACTCCTTTTTTAAAATTTATTATTTTGATTTTTCGGATTTTTTTCTAAGCCTTGCATTTAAATAAAAAACTTTATCCGCACCCGATGCTTCTGCAAGATTTAAAGAAACTTTTGCCGAAAGCTCCTCCTCCGGAATAATCACCTGAAATTTAACTTCATTTTCCGTCATAAACTGTGTTATAGCCGGCATTGTAATTCTTCCCAGCGAATCTGTTTTTAAATTCCAAAACGGATAAATTTTCCCCCCGGGTTGAATTTCACTTTCAAGCGGATTTTTAAGGGTATACACTTTTTTTTCGTTGTCGTAACCCCAAATAGAAAACTCGTTTTCTTGCTTTTTGTGTTCATAAATATAATTTTGCCCGATAAGCGACGGCGTCATATCTAAATTAAGCTTTAATTCGTCCGTACCTGCTTCGGCGGGTTCAATAACTTTCATGAATTTAGCTTCGTTTTTAAGCACCAGCTTTATTTCTTTATTTTTCAGTCTTTCTTTTTTATGAGAAACCAATATTTCAAACCTTTTTAAATGAGTTAAGCTTTCATTATCCACACTATACGGCATATCATAATGAAGAACCTGCGTTTCGTTTTCACGCAAAGTAACATTAAAATTAAGGTCGGTATAACCTTTGGCACTTATGCTTATTTCGTACTCCATAGGATAAAGGTTAGAAAAAACATAGTAACCTTCTTTTTTTCTGGTATATGGATTTTGTTTGCCATTACACAAAATAACAGCATTTGTAATCGGCATTTTAGAATAAATATCCCTAAGCATAAACACCAGCGCCGCCTTATGAATTACACGCATAATCTAACCCACCTTTAAAATAATTACTCTTTACATAAAAGCTTTTTCCAATTCTTCATATTTTTTCATATACTTGTTATCTTCACCATAAGCTTCTACTAAAAACCCCATTAACATACCATAAATTATTGTTACCCGATTTTTCTCATCTGAATCTAGCTTTTTAAGGTAATTTTCTAATTTCTTTTTATCACATTTTAATGATAGCTCACAAACATTCATATGTTTGCTAAAAAATTTCTGAGCACCCTTTTGATAAAAATTATCTTTTCCGTACATAAAGTCTTGAACTTCTTGTGCTAACTTTAAATAATACGTTTTTCCTTTTTCTGATTCAAAATTATCTTTTGATAAAATTTTTTTTAGCTCTTCTAAGCTACCGCCAATATTGCTTAACTTTAATTGTATTTTTGTAATTATATCGCAAATTTCTTCTTGCTCTTTTTTTGTAACAATCCAGTTATTTTTTAAAACAAATTCTAGAGCACTTTTATAGCTCTTAAAACCATTAATAAATTCTTTTCCAAAATTTACAAAAGTATTAAACTGTGTTTTGTATTTATCAACATCATTATTTTTGTCTGAGCGGTTTCCTTTAAGTTGGTTCAAATAATCAAGATATATATTAAACTCTTTTGTAGCATAAACTCCTTTATTTTTTGCATCTTTTGTAATTGTTTCAATTTCGTCTTGAGTAACGCCCTCATCATTTTTTAATATTTTATAATATATGTTGGACGGACCATTTTTATTTGGGTCTGGCTCTCCCCAACTTTGCCTCATACGCTCAAATTTTTTATAAGGAGCTGAATTTTGAAATTTATCCGAATCATACTCACTTAATTTTTTAATAAATTTTTCTTCGTTGCTATTTTTAAAAATATCAATTATTTTCATTATTTTCACTCCTAAATTTTAAATTATTCTTCAGATTCCTCGGTTTCTTCTTCATAATTTTCATCTAAATCTTCGCCTTCGGTAGTTTCTTCGTCTGAGCTCTCATCGCTTGACTCTTCTTCATCATAACTTTCTTCTCCCGTAACTTCTTCATCTGAAGGTTCTTCCTCGTTGTAACTTTCCTCGCCGGGCTCTTCTTCGCTTGTTTCTTCCTCAGATAATTCCTCATCTTCGCCACTGGGTTCTTCATTCAAAGGCTCTTCCTCTTCGTAACCTTCTTCACCAGCTCCTTCATCCGAAGACTCTTCCTCGCCGTAACTTTCTTCTTCGGTGGATTCCTCTTCGCCCATATCCTCGTCTTCACTCATATCTTCACCATCGCCGTAACTATCTTCGTCGTCATAGCTGTCCTCATCTTCATCTTCGTCCTCATCGGGGCGACGAGTATAATCATCGTCGATATCCTCTTCTTTAATAAACGTTGCAAATTCAAGCACTTTTTTGTGTTCGTATTGGTGGCTGTCCAAATGAATAGTTTCCACTCTCTTTTTGGGTTTGTGCATTTTTTCGGAATCTATTGCTATCGGACCAACAACATAAAATACAGAAAGTTTATACGATTCTCCAAACATAGTCCAAACTTTTACTTTTTCTTCCATATTAAGGGGTAGCATAGAAATCGGAACTGTTTCTATCGGTGTACCAACATTGCTTGGCATATACATTGCCGGGATAGTTGGATTATCTTTAAAAACCTGAATTATTTTTCCAATAATTTTAGCTTCGTCCAGCGCTTTGGACTCGATTTCGGCTTTGCTGTTTACAGAAATAACATAATAAAGCTCCAACATTGCCGGGGGGTCGTTAACAGTTCCGTCAGGCATAGGTGCGGGGTCTTGCCCGCGGCCACTTGTGTCTTCTTTTATATCATACGGGTGAATCCCTACAATATAATCTCCGCGCTCTTTTGGATCACAAATTCCTATGCTTTCCGCCTTATCCACAGCGTCCGGCACAAGCTTATCTCTTAACAAATTTATTAAACCCTTACCAATATCGGCAATTATAGTATATTTAGCCATTTATTTTATTCCCCCAAAAGTAGTTTTTAATCTTTATGAATTTGATTTGGAACAGACGGTTTTTCCAGTTGAACCAAATTATAATAAAGAACTAAAAATTCATGATCCGCAACATACTTGTAAGATATATCATAGCACTCGGCAAAAAATTCAGCCGACATATAAACAACATCATTATAATTAAGAATCGGCACAGGAATGCTTCTTGGCTCATCATTTAAATATGCTTGGTTCGTGCCGCCTTCAATTTCCAGTGTTTTTCCGGGGGATTGTATTACCATTGTTGCGTTGTTGTACATATATTCAATATCTGCATCAATATACTGGTATAAATCTTCAATAGCAACCAAAATGTGCCCGTCATACATAATCGGCGCATGTTTCATCGGGAAATATCCTCCAAAAAATACAACCTGCTCCGGAAGAACGGAAAGTGCTTTATTGCCCATTTTTGAAAAATCGTCCGAATCGTCAACCATTCTATCATAATCAGCAGGTATATAATTTTGTTTTTCATATGATTCAAGTATTGTAATAGCCACAGAAATAGTGTCTTTAGCCAAATCTAACCTTTCATTGTCAATCATATCATCTTCAATGAGTTTACTTAAAAATAAAATATCCAAAAGACTTCTTTGCTGAATAGTAAAAGAGGAAATATCTTTTAAATCAAAAACAGTTTCAACTTCACTCATAAGTTCTTGTAAATTTTTTACTTTTTCTTCGTCTAAAGACTCGAGCACAAATAGGCATTCGTCAGAAACCGCACCACGCAAATCTTCCACAATGGTTGAAACCGAAAGAATTTTTGTAACCTCTGTATCCACATTTGCAATAGAGGAGTTTTTCTTTTTCATTGCGTTTATTAAACCGTTTACACTGTCTAATTCTTTTTGAAGTTCGTATTTTTTCTTCATATTTGCGGCATATTCTTGTAGCGCCGAATTGCCCGAAAGCTGTGCACGATAGGCAATTTCGTCAAGTTTTTCAAGTATGTTGTCAATATTTCCGGATACTTTTAAATCTTCCACAATTTTGTCTATTTCAGCGGCGCTGAGGTCATTTTCTGAATTTGAATTATTACCGGAAGAATTATTATTGCTATTAGAAGAACTATCTACCGCCTCGGTAATTGTATAAACAGTCAAAACCACAGTGGCAAATATAATTGTAATCATCAAAATATTTCTGCTCAATTTACAGAAAAAATTTTTTATCTTATTCATAAAAATTATTTCCCCCTCTTTGCTATAACTATTTATAATGTTTATTTTCTCACGAAATGTTTTTTTTTGCAATACAAATTTTTAGATTTTATACACAAAACGCTAAATTAACAATAAAAAAGCTTATTTTTACAGTAAATTCCCAAATTTAAAAAGATTTATAAGATTATTATTTTCTTAAAATTTTTAAATATAATTTTTTAAATAAAAAACACGCCATACAGCGTGTTTATTTTTTTATGTTTTTAATTTGCATTAACCGGCAAAAAATCCGTAAATCCCGTCATATCAAAAACTTCAAAAACTTCATCGTTTGCGTTAATAACTTCTACTGTTCCTCCGTCTACCGCCGAAACCCTTTTTTGCAGCCAAAGTATTACCCTAAGCCCTGCGCTACTTAAATAATTCACTTTTTCAAAATCAAGCGTGAATTTTTTTACATCTTCATCAAGTATTCTTTCAAATTCTATCTGCAAATCCGGCGAAGATTGCGTATCAACCCTTCCTTCAATTATGCATGTTACTTCCTCGCCTTTTTGCACTTTTTTAAATGTCATATCTTTTCTCCTTTCCACACCCATTTATTTTATAATTTTTGTAATTATTAAATTATTGCTGCTGTTTTCATATTCATATTCCACTTTATTCATCACTTTATAAACTATAAAAAGGCCTAATCCTCCAATTTTTCTTTGCTTAAAATCAAGAGTAACATCCGCTTTTTTAACTTTTGTCGGATTAAATTTAACCCCTTTATCGGTAAATTTAATTTTTATTACAATCGGTGATGAAATATTACAACTAAATTTTATTATAACGTTGCCATTTTTTCCGCCGTAAGCATAATTTGAAATATTAACAAATATTTCTTCGCTGGCAAGCAAAATATGCGAAAGTTCTTTATGATTAATGCTGTTCCTTTTTAGGTGCTGATGTAAAAAGTCGTATACTATTCTCCAGTTTTTAGTAGATGCGGGAATTTTAATAGTATCATTCACTCTTTTTATCAGCCCCTTTTCAACAAAACTAACAATTTTTTAAACAATTTAAAAATTAATAATACAATTATATCATAAAATAATTATTTTTCCACTGCTTTTTATTTTTTTATAAATACGATACTCTACCCTCTAACTTTCCGTTGTTTATATATATTCGCGGAACTCTTTTACCAATTAAACACACTATTTCGTAGTTTATAGTTTCGATTTTTTCTGCCATTTCATCAACGGATATTTTTTCTGTACCATCGCAACCGAAAACAGTAACCTCGTCACCGCTTTTTACACCTTCAATATTCGTTACATCAATCATTAATTGGTCCATGCAAACTCTTCCAACAATTTTGGCACGTTTTCCCTTAACGAGTAGTTCTGCATTGTTTGAAAATTTCAAAGAATAGCCGTCCGCATAGCCAATTGTAACTGAGGCTATTTTCATTTTATCTCCCGAAACAAACGTTCTGCCATAGCTAAGGCTGGTATTTTCTGGTATTTCTTTAACTTGAGAAACCACAGCTTTTAATTCCATTGCCGGTTTTAAATTTATTTTACCCTCGGTTTCTTTAGAAGGATAAAGCCCGTAAAGTATCACTCCAGCACGGACCATATCCAACTGCATTTCCGGAAAGCTTATAATTCCACCGCTATTGCAGCAATGTTTCAGTGGAACTTTTATTCCTAACTCTTCTAATCCTGAAATTACTTTTTTAAAATTATTAAACTGATAAATTGTGTACTCCCTGTTATTTGTAACATCGTCTGAAACGGAAAAATGAGTAAACATTCCCTCTATATCCAAAAGAGGCATATCTTTTCTTATTTTTTCTATTTCTTTTATAGATTTATTTATATCTTCATCGTTTTGGCAGAAAAATCCAATCCTGCTCATACCTGTGTCAATTTTAAGATGAACTTTTACTTTTACATTTTTTTCTTTACAGCTATTGTAAAGTTCTTTGGCATATTCCAAAGAAAAAAGCGCCTGAGAAACATTTTCTTTGCTTAGTGTTTCTGCCATTTCCGGTGGAGTGTAACCAAAAATAAGAATCGGTTTTTTAGCCCCGGCTTTTCTAAGCTGAAGTGCTTCATCTAAATTAGAAACGCCGTAATAGTCTGCCCCCAAACGTTCATATTCTTTTACCAAAAATTCCGCACCATGGCCGTATGCATCTGCTTTTAAAACGCAAAGTACCTTCGTCCCTTCAGAAATTTTTTCTTTTATGCTATTAAAATTATACCTAATAGCATTCAAATCAACCTGTGCCCACGTTCTTTTAGAAAATTTTTCCATCAAAATCACCTATCTCAAAAAAATATACTATATTTATGTTATACCACAAATCAAAACATATTAAAATAGTGTTTGCACAATAAAAATTAATATGTTAAAATAAATATGCAGAGAAAACTAAAACTATCTAAGGAAAACAAAATGAAAATTGGTAATATAATAATTAAAGGCAAAGCATCACTTGCGCCAATGGCAGGCGTTACAGACAGAGCATTTAGGGAAATTTGTTCGCTCTTCGGGGCATCATACTTTACAAGCGAAATGATAAGCACCAAGGGTTTAATTTACAAAAGTGGCAAAACTTACTCACTTATAAATCACAGTGAGGAAGAACGGCCTTTTGCGGTTCAGCTTTTTGGAAGTTGTCCCGAGGATTTTTTTAAAGGAATTAGTCTACTTGAAAAGTATATGGACAAAATCGATCTAATAGACATAAATATGGGGTGCCCGGCAAAAAAAATAATCAAAGAAAATTCCGGTTCGGCACTTATGAAAAATCCAAAACTCTGCGGAGAAATCGTTAAAGCGGCAAAAGGTATATCTCCTGTACCTGTTACAGTGAAAATTCGTGCCGGCTGGGACGAAAAGCATAAAAACGCAGCTGAAATAGCACAAATCTGCGAATTAAACGGCGCAGATGCAATAACAGTGCACGGCCGCACAAAAGAACAAGGGTATTCAGGCACAAGCGACCTTGAGATAATTAAAAAAGTAAAAGAAAACGTAAAAATCCCTGTAATTGGCAACGGAGATGTAACAAGTTTTGAAACTGCCGAAAAAATGATTGAATTCACAAACTGCGACATGGTTGCCGTTGGGCGAGGAGCAATGGGCAACCCATGGATTTTTAAAGAAATTAATGAAGGCAGAAAAATAACACCAACAATAAGCGAAAAAGTCCAAATAATGAAAATGCACATAAAAAAATTATGTGAATATAAAGGAGAAGAAGTTGGAATAAAAGAATCCAGAAAACACATCGCTCAGTATATTAAAAATATTCACAAAGCATCAGAATTTAGAAAAAAAGCTTTCCTGGCTAAATCTAAAGAAGAACTTATAGATTTATGCAATAATCTTGAAAACACAAAAAATTAAAAACCACTTACCAAGAAAGAGGAATTTAAATGAAATTAAAAAACTTAAAAATATATTTATTGGCTATATTATCGATTTTTTTGCTTAATTTAAAAGCCCATGCAATAGACATTTTTATTGATGCACAACTTCCAGAATCTTTTATTAGTAACTTAGAAAAAGAATCCAATAAAAAATTTATAATTAAGGAGATAATAAGCTCCCTTTCAGCAGAAAAATCCATGCTCAGTACAATATTTAAAGAAATCTCGCACCATATAAATGAAGTTGAGTTTCAAAGTCAGGAAACCATTAAAAAAGGCAAAAACATATATCAGTGCATTTTAATAAGTTATAAAAACAAAAATTATTTTATTAATTTTCAGTCTATTAAATCTCCAAAATAAATTATTCAAAATTAAACTGTGCATTTAAAAAATCTTTTATAAAATCTTCTTCTAAAGAAATTTGAATTTCTTTACCACTGGCCATATCTTTTAGATTGGCCATTTTTGTTTGAACTTCTTCTTCGCCTATAATCAAAACAAACTGAACATTTATTTTGTTTGCATATTTCATTTGAGATTTTAAATTACGCTCACAAATATTACACTCTGCCATAATTGACGATTTTCTCATAATTTCACAGAGTTCAAATGCTTTTTCTTTTGATTTTTCATCGGCATTTGCAATAAAAATCTGTATGCTTTCGGGTTTTTGAAATTCTATTTTCTGCTTTTCCATAACCGCAAGAATACGCTCCATTCCCATTCCTAAACCTATTGCAGAAAGTTCCGGCCCTCCCATGATTTTAGATAAGCCATCGTATCTTCCACCACCACAAATAGTTATTTTTTCACTTTCCAGCTCGCAAACAAACTCAAAAACTGTTTTAGAGTAGTAATCAAGGCCTCTTACTATTTTTGAATTCACGGTATATTTTATATTCATAACGTCCAAATAACGCTTTACTGCGCCAAAATGAGCTTCGCAATCCTCGCAAAGATAATCAAGTATAACAGGCGCATTTTTAGAAATATTAATGCAGCTTTTTTCTTTGCAATCCAAGATTCTCATCGGATTTTTTTCAAGACGCTTTTGACAAGTTTCACAAAGATTTTCTTCGTTTTCTTTAAAATATTTTATTATTGCTTCATTGTATTTTTTCCTGCATTCTTTGCAGCCAATAGAATTTATTTCTAGGCTTAAATCTTTAATTGTAAGTCTATCTAAAATAGATTTTGCAAGGCAAATAAGCTCCGCATCTGCCAAAGGACTTGGCGCACCAAACACTTCTAATCCGAACTGAAAAAATTCACGATACCTTCCGGACTGTGGTTTTTCGTAGCGATAGCAAGATGAAATATACATTAATTTAAGAGGCATTGGGCTATTATTTAAGCCGTTTTCAAGCACAGCACGCAGTGCTCCTGCCGTACCTTCAGGCCTTAGCGTAACAGACCTGTCGCCTTTATCTTTAAAAGTGTACATTTCTTTTTCCACTATGTCAGATTCATTACCCACAGAGCGTTCAAAAAGTTCCGTTTGTTCTAAAACCGGTGTACGTATAAGCTTGAAGCCATAAACTTCGGCTTCTTCTTTCATAATTTTTTCAAGCGTTTCCCATTCTTTACTTTTAACAGGCAACAAATCCTGCATTCCTCTAATTCTTTTTGCTATAAGATTCATTTTTTTCACCTTTTTTAAAAAAATTTAAGCCTCTCTGAAAAAAACTTAATTCCAAAGAAGCTTTAGATTAAAAAAACTATATTTAATTCTAAATCATAGGCCTACCAATTTCTCTCCAATCCAAATCTCCTCTTTCAAGACCATGAATCAAAACTTCTGCAGTGGCAATATTAGTTGCAACAGGTATAGTGTGAACATCGCAAAGCCT
Organism: Clostridia bacterium; assembly: GCA_017432165.1. Lineage (GTDB taxonomy): Bacteria > Bacillota > Clostridia > Oscillospirales > Acutalibacteraceae > UMGS1491. Next base: position 82,420 of record JAFRJS010000084.1, read on the forward strand.
TAGCAAATCATTTTCAGGTTGCCCGATAAATTCCGGATGTACACCATCTCTGAAAAATATAAGCATATCAATCTCTCCGCAAGAAATGCGAGAAGAAATTTGTTGATTTCCGCCTTGAGGTCCACTTAAAAATTTAACTATCCTTAAACCTGTGGCTTCAGAAACGAGTTTCCCCGTGGAAGCCGTTGCGCAAAGCTTATGTTTGCTAAGTACTCCGCAATAAGCAATGCAGAACCTTACCATTAATTCTTTTTTTGCGTCTTGAGCAACAAGTGCAATATTCATATCTTTATCCTCCTAATAAACAACTATTTTTTATTTAAAAATACAATCTAAATATAATTCTTACATTGATATTATACTACATTTAAAGTGAAAATTCTATTTAAACTCTAAAATTTAATATAAAATTATAATATTTAACTTAACTTTGGCTTTTATATTTTATATATACAACAATTTACAAAAAATGTCAATATATTTTTTTATATTTTTTATTCCAATTTAGAATTTTTAAAGTAAAATATTTTATTTTTTTAAGTCGAAATAAGCATCCATGATGTCTCTGGCCACATTCTTTGATAAAGTTCCCGATTTCCCGTGAGCAATAACAACCGAAATTGCAATCTGAGGGTCATCATACGGTGCAAAACATATAAAGGTTGTATGGTCGGAACCAGAATTTTGTGCTGTACCTGTTTTTGCGCCTATTGGAATAGGATATTTTGCAAAATCTCTCGCTGTTCCGCTAAGCGCGACTTCGCGCATTCCTTCTTTAACAGCTTTCAAATTTTCTTCTGAAACACCTGTATCTTCCACTAATTCGGGCTCATCTTCTTTTATAATTTTTGAGCGTGCGTAATCCATAATTTTTTTTACGATATGAGTTCGGTATCTTTTACCGCCGTTTGCTATTGTAGCTGTGTAAGTAGCAAGCTGAATGGGGGTTATCATGTTGTCGGATTGCCCTATTGCCGCCTGCGAAGAACCCGATTCATACCAATGCGAACCCACGTCTGCCGAGTGTTCGGGTCCTGCAACAACGCCCTTACTTTCCCCGATTTCCACTCCGGTTTTCACACCTATTCCAAATTTATTTGCATATTCCGCCAAAAGTGTAGCACCAAGGCGCCTTCCAAGTTCGGCAAAATAAACATTGCAAGACTTGGAAAGAGCTTTTAAAAGATTAGAAGCGCCATGAACTCCCATACATTTTAAACTATATCCACGGTAATAATTAAAACTTCCGCCGCAATACACGGTTTCACTTGGTTTAATTTTGCCGCTTTGAAGGGCAGCGCAAGCCACAAGCGGCTTATATATAGAACCGGGAGCATACGCCCCGGAAAAAGCCCTGTTTAAAAGCGGAACAGCTTTATCCCCCGCAAGCTCAGAGTAATAACTTCTGTCCTCCATAAACCTTGTTAAATCGTAGCTAGGGTAAGTAGCCGCAGCTAAAACCGAAAAATCTTTAACATTCAGTACAACAGCGGCTCCAGACGTGGCGTCCGAGGCAATTTGATGCGCTTTTTCCACATTTTCTTTTAAAGATTTGTTTGCTACTTCTTGCAATTTTGATGATAAAGTTAAAAACACAGTGTTTCCGGCTTTGGCAGGCTTTTTTTCCGAAACATTTATAATTTCGCCGCCAACGTTGGACATCTGCACCATACGAGTACCGCCAATTCCTCTTAAATCATCTTCCAAAAACCGTTCTACTCCGGATTTTCCTATTAATTCGTCCATGCTATAAGTATCTTTTCTTTGTTCGTATTCTTCGCTGGACATAAACCCCGTATACCCCACAATATGCGGCGCAACGGTACCGTTTACATATTTTCTAACAAGCGAAGTTTGTATAATTACTCCCGGAAGTTCATCTGATTTTTCAGCAATAACTATCACAGCTTCTTTAGAAACCTTTTCAGACAAAACATACGGAACAGATTTAGAATAATATCCTCCGCCGTTTTTATCTATATTATATTTAATACTGCAAAGAATTCTCCGCTCCGCATCTGTGTGATCAATATTTGATATATCGTATTTAATGCAAAGCTTATTTATGCAGCTTTGCGCAGAATCACCCTCTGATAAACTCAAGAAAGTTTTTAAGCTTTTTATCTGGCTTTCTTGATTTTCTTCAAAATAAAAACCATCGCTGTTTACACCAATTGGAAGGATATCAATCCATTCACTACCCAGCGATTCCAAAAGATCAATAACTTCTAAAACAACTTCATTTTCCCTGCTTTTTTCCACCGCTAAGCGATTAAGTATCACTTTGTACCCGGTGTCGTTAACGGCAAGACCTTCTCCATAGCAATCGAGTATTTCTCCTCTTACGGGGTCGGTTTTTAAAAAATAAATATTACTGCTGTTAGCTCTTGTTTTATAGTATTCGTAATTAAATATTTGCCAGTCGACCAAACGTGAAATAAAAACCGCACAAACAATCAAAATGAAAGCCAAAAGAAAAATATACCTTTTTACATTAAAAAATCTCACCGCTTTCACCCCCGTTTTTCACTAAACTTATAATAAATATATCTATTAAAAAAGTACGCCAAAACAAACAAAACCCCAGAATAGCATATTATTGGAACAAATACATTATTCCACACGTAAAAATTATTTTGAACCCCTAATTTGGAATAATTAAAACAATTTTTTAAAAAACATACGATTGAAAGGATAACAAAATTAAAAATCATGGCAGAAAACAAATTTATTTTTATAAAATACTTAAACATAATTCCTATAAAATATCCGATTAAACCCAAAACCAGCATAAAACACCCCGGAACCGTGCCAAAAGAAACGTCTACCAAAATTCCGCAAACAAGCCCCAGGCCAAGAGAAAAAATTTCGCTTTCAAAAACCACGGCAGAAACAAAAAAAGGAACCAAAACCAAAGGTCTTACCCCGCATATTTCGGCATTAAGACCCGGAATTTGTTCCAAAGAATAAAGCAAAAAAAACTCAAAAATATAAACACACAGGCGCAAAATTAAGAAAAAATCGTGTTTTTTCATTTTATCTCCTTAAATTATTTATTCAAATCTATCTTCAATTCGCCCTTGCCCTGAAAATCTGTTACAACAAAAACATATTTTACGTCTTTGATATTTTCAAAAGGTTCCACCGTGGCATAATAAGAAGATTCGTAGTCGTCATAATCGACAGAAAGAATTTTACCTATTTTAAGATTTTTTGGGTACATACCGCTAAGCCCACTTGTGGAAATAATATCCCCATTCTTTAAATCACTTTGCGAAGAAATAAACTTCATCTTCGTAAGATTATCCTTTATTTTTTCAGTAGAGCCGTTTACAATGCCGCTTTCAGCTGTTCTTGAATCCAAAGCCCCGATATTTGCTTTTGGTGAAAGAATGGTTTTAACTTTGCTGGAAACCGAATTTACCTGAGAAACTACTCCAACCATGCCATTTTCCGTTATAACGGCATCATTTACAGAAATACCGGATTTAGAACCGCAATCTATTACAAACTCACCCAAAAACTCTCCCGGCGAAGAACCTATAACCGCCGCAGAAACAAACTGGAAGCTTTTGTTTGAATTTTTAAAATCATAGTACTTGGCAAAACGCGCATTTTCCCTTTTTACATCATAATAATCAATAACAGTATCGCGAAGCTCGCCAATTTCTTTTTTCAGTTTTTCGTTTTCATCTTTAAGCTCGTCTTTTTCTTTAAAGTAATAATCAAAATCGTGCGCAGAATTAGAAAGGTTGCTAAAACTCTTTTGCAAAGGAACCGTTATATAAGAAACAATGTTTGTAAAAATATTTTCTTCAGTATTTACACTGCCGTAAACAATAATACCCAAAGCAATCAAAATTACCCCAAGCAAAATTTTAAATTGGTTACTTTTAAAAAAGTTCAAAGCAATTTCACCTCTGAAAAAAATATTAAAACCAAAAAACTAGCGTGTTCTGCGTCCTTTATAATATTCTTTGGGCATAGATATTTCCAAGCACTTTCCTGTACCATCAACAACACAGTCAAGCGGTCTTTCTGCAATATAAACCGGCATTCCTGTGCTTTCTGAAATTAATTTATCAAGTCCTCTTAAATGTGCTCCGCCACCGGTTAACATTATTCCGCGGTCAATAATATCCGCCGAAAGTTCGGGTGGAGTATTTTCCAATGTACTTTTTATTGCATCAACGATGCATCTGAGTGGTTCTGAAAGAGCTTCTCTGACTTCCGCAGCCGTTATTACTATATTTTTCGGCAAACCGTCCAGAAGATTTCTTCCTTTTATGCTCATTTCACCTTCATCATCATAAGGAACAGCGGAGCCAATTTTTATTTTAATATCTTCCGCGGTTCTTTCACCAATAAGAAGATTATATTTTCTTTTCACGTAAGATACTATTGCTTCGTCAAGTTTATCTCCCGCAACTCGCTCAGATGTAGCGGTAACTATATCACCAAGTGAAACCACTGCCACTTCAGAGGTTCCCCCACCGATATCGACAACCATACTACCCGTCGGTTCAGAAACAGGAAGCCCAGCACCGATAGCAGCAGCCATAGGCTCTTCGATAAGTTCCACAATCCCTGCACCAGCTTGTTTTGCAGCATCTTCCACAGCTCTTTTTTCCACTTCGGTAACTCCCGAAGGTATACAAATTATAACCCTTGGTCTGCTAAAAAACATGCTCCTTACAGTTTTGCAAATAAAATATTTAAGCATACTTGCGGTTATATCAAAATCCGCAATTACCCCATCTTTAAGAGGTCTTACGGCAATAATAGACCCGGGCGTCCTGCCAAGCATCTCTTTTGCTTGTGTTCCCACTGCCAAAACATTACCGTTTCTAACGTCCAGTGCCACAACAGACGGCTCTCTTTTTACTATTCCTTTTCCTTTTAAAAAAACCAAAGTATTGGCTGTACCTAAATCAATTCCTATTTCTTTTGAAAACATTTATAAATTTCCTCCTAAAACAACATATATAACATTTTTTAAACTAAATAAAATTATACCATAAAAGCACTAACTAAAATGTAAAAAATTATTTTTATTTTCCCGTTGAACCAAAACCACCCGTTCCACGCTCAGTTTCGTCCAAAGTTTCCACTTCTTCGGTTTCCACCATGCAAACAGGCATAACTACCATCTGCGCTATTCTGTCGTTTGGCTTTATAGTATATTCATCGCTACTTAAATTATAAAGCCCCACACCAATTTCTCCACGATAATCACTGTCTATAACACCAACACAGTTAGAAAGAGTGATACCATGCTTAACTCCAAGTCCACTCCTTGGAAAAATAAACGCCGCATAACCTTCCGGCAAACTAATTGCAATTCCGCATTTAATAAAAACCCTTTCGCTGGGCTTTAAAAGGATATTTTCATCAATAGCAGCATGCAAATCCATACCTGCAGAGCCATTTGTAGCCCTTTTGGGAATAATTCCCTTTTCCGATACTCTACTAATTTTTAACACAAATTTTGTTTGACTTTTCTTTTCCACAAAACCACCCTCATTTTCCACATTCAAAATGTTTATTTTCTAATTTCAAATTTTAAAAATAATAATTAGCATAAAATTCAGCTTGTGAAGAAATATGATTTAAAAAGTTTTCCTCATTTTCCACAACATTTTCCACAATTTTATCGTCTAAAGCGGAAAAAAATTTTTTGTTTTTTGTTTTTTTGAAATATTTTTTTAATTTTTTTACTTTTTTGTTTAATATTTTCGTTTAATGATGTTTTAATTTTCTTCTCAAGCAAATCACAAACGTAAATTTTTAAAATTTTTTTCTATAATTATAATATACCACAATTTGGTGATTATCAAAAGACGTTTTAATAAAATAAAGAAAATAAAAAAACGCCAATGTGAAATTTGAGTAAAAACAATTATAATTATATATAAAAAACCAAAAAAATTATAAAAAACATAGATTGAAAAAATTTTTTTAAAAACCACTTGACTCCAAACGTTTTTAATAATATAATAAATAATGTTGGTGTTGATGACGCCGAGGGTACACCCGTTCCCATCCCGAACACGGTAGTTAAGCTCGGTGGTGCTGAAAATACTTGGCTGGCAACGGCCCGGGAAGATAAGGAAACGCCAACTTTTTTATTTTTAAAAAATAAGTTGACAAATAATAATTTTTATAATATAATAAATAATGTTGGTGTTGATGACGCCGAGGGTACACCCGTTCCCATCCCGAACACGGTAGTTAAGCTCGGTGGTGCTGAAAATACTTGGCTGGCGACGGCCTGGGAAGATAAGGAAACGCCAACTTTTTTTATTTTTTAAAAAATAGTTGACTTTTTTTGTTTTTTAAGTTAAAATAAATTTGTTGGTGTTTATAGTAAGCTATATTATAGATTATTAACATCAACTTTTATATCTTTTTTCATTTTATACTCCTCCATGTTGAATATTTTAATTCAACGTGGATTTTTTTATACTCAAAAACAAAAAAGCTGCATTTAAAATGCAGCTTTTAATAATTTATATTTGTATTTTTCCAAAATCAAACCATGTGATTACGTTTTCGCTTTTTAATTTTTCAAGTGTTTTGTAATTATCCACAAAGTTTTGACTGCCCCCGGAAACGCTTTCCAAATTTTCTGTGTTAAGGGTTTCCTTGTATTTGCTCTCTATTGATTTTATCAAAGCAGCTGCAAAATAATCCAAATCCTCGTCTTTTAAAATTAAATTTTTTTCTTTTAAAAGCCACTTTACTTTTTCGCCGGTTTCAGCGTTTAAAATTTTATTCACAAACTTCGAATCAGAAAAAACACTGTTGAATTTTTCAATATCCATTTTACCCACCAAAACAAAACCGCTTAAATATAGTGATTTTATTTATATTTCCTTCCTAAAAATTTAAAGTTATATCATTATTTTACTTAAAACCTAAAAAAAGTCAACTCTTTTTAAAAAACCACATATAAAAAATTTTTAAATCATATAAATAATAAAGCTAAGCTTTTTAGCTTAATACCTGTTTTTGGGGGTGAATTTCATGTTTAAAGAAAAAGGTAAATCACTTGACGAAATGCTAAAAAAAGCATCGCAAAAACTGGGAACGGACCCAAAAAACATAAAAGAAGCAGTATCTAACAATAATATAAACAGCTTACTTAAAAACCTGGGGAAAAAGGAAACTGAAAAAATAAACAAAATACTTTCTGACAAAGAAGCAACATCAAAACTGCTTGCTACGCCTAAAGCAAAAGAGCTTCTTAAAAAATTTTTGGGGGATAAATAACATATGGAAGACTTAGCAGAAAAAATATCCGAGCTACTAAGCGACCCGGAAATAATGAGTAAACTCAAAAACTTTACAAATGCTTCTGAGTCTTCCAACAAAAATGAAAATCCCGATGAAAAAGAAGAAAACAGCGAATCGGACTTTGAATTCCCCTCAGATGTAATCTCCACTGTTATGAAACTTGCGCCAATTTTATCATCAATGCAAAAAGAAGATAAACATACTAAATTTTTAAAAGCTTTAAAACCGCTACTTTCCAACGAAAGGCAGCAAAAACTGGATTCGTGCGAAAAAATTTTAAAATTAATTAAAATACTGCCATTTTTGAAAAACCAAGGGCTTTTTTGAGGTACACAGATCATGAAAACACAGAATTTCTCGCCAAATAACCTCACAGATATGCAAAAAAAGGCAATAGATCAACTACACGAAATGTATAAAAAATCAAAAAATAACAAAAATCCTTCCTTTGATAATCAAGCAAAACACTTTAAAAATGTAGTTAAAAACATAATAAAAAAACAGCCCGAAAAAGCCAAAAAAGCTAATCTTTTTCCTGATATTTTTAGCACTGTTTTAAAAAATCCCGATATTACACTAATTGTTGTGCTTGTGATTTTACTAATGGATAACGAAGAAAATTTCATGCTCATTTTAGCTTTGTTGTATAGTATTATTTAAAGGTTAATCGCTAACCGCCGCAATATAATAATTGTTATTAACCCCTTTTTTTAGCCTAAAAGTAGCTTGTTTTTCTATTTTTCCTTCAGATAAAAAATTCATGTTTTTGTCAAAATTATCTTTTGGACAAATATATCCCACGTTAAGCACAATATCTTTCCCTTCGTTATAACAGCCAAGCGTACGAGGAGCAAAATTATCCGTACCGCTAACAGCTTCTATTAGGTAACAATTTTCATCTTTTTCAAAAGTATACAGCCCACTTTTTTTATATTTAGCATTATCAGTATTTATATAATGGCCAAAAAGCTTTTCAACAGAGGTATTTATGTCATGCTCAGATAAAATAAGCCTACCGTCTTTTTCTGAATAAACAGCATCTTTGTTATTCATTGCGCAGTCCCAAATCGCCGCATTTAAAACCATTTGCTCATCAGGAGGATTAACCTCATCGAAAAATCCCGGATTTTGCATAACAACCGGCAAGATAAAATTATCGTAACTTTTTAATTTTTTTGAATTTTCAAATTTTTCGAAAAAATTTATTGCGAAAACCAAAAAAACAGAAGACATCGCCAGAAAAACACACACCCAAAGAAAACGAAAAACATGATTTACTTTTATTAAATTTTTCCTTGTTCTTTTGGCGTGGTGTTTCCCATTAATAGCTTTAAAAATTTTTGATTTTGAATTAGATAAATCATCAGCACCACTTTTCATACCATAAAGAGCTCTATAATTCACTGTGTATGGGCTTATAATTTTATTCTTTCTTTCGTATTTATACATCTTTTTCAACCTCGCTTTTTATAACTTTCAAGTATTAAATTACCACAAAGAAACCGCAATATTTGTCATAAAAAGGAAGTTGATTTAAACAAAATAAAAAAACCGAATGAATACAAAATCCATTCGGTTAAAATAAATTACAGTTAGTTAATTAATTAATTTGTTTTAAAACTACATGTTTGTTTAAAGCCCTTTTATTGGCTCAATAATAAACTTATGACCTAATTCATAACCTACAACTAAACAAGCTCCGACAGCAATCCATTCCACTGCGGATTTAATCAAACCAAATATTCTTTTAATTCCGGATAAACCTAAATTCCCTACTGCAAACACCGCTGTTTTAGCACCATTTGCAACTTTTACCAAAACTTTTTTTGCAGTGCTTTCTTCGGTAGTTTCAGCCTTAGCAACATCTTCTTTTTCTGATGCTTCTTTAACATCTTCTTCCTTTAAAACAACAGTGATTTTTTCTTTTTCATCTGTTGCTTTTTCTGTAAATTCTTCAGCGCTCACACCAACATGAATCATACTTAAAGAAAATACAAATGTCATTGCTCCTGCCAATAATCTTTTAAATTTCATAAAAAAATCAAATCCTTTCTGTTATATTACTAACAAAAAGGATTATATAATAACTAAAAAAATATAGCAATTAAATTTAAAGCTCACTTATATTTGTTTTTTTGTTTAAAAGCAATATTATTATATAAAACAAAAAAGCCGAATGAATAAAAATCCATTCGGGCAAAATAAACTTTAATATATTAAAAACTACATAGTATAAAACCATTTTCATTAAAACCTAAAGCTCTACGAACACAACGTTTAGTAAAGAAAAACAAACTAATTCCAAAGCCTATCAAAAAACCATCACAAACTCTATCAAAAGCATTCCTCATATAATCATTCCTTCTACAATTATTTATACTTTTACCAAAATGATTATACAACAATTAAAAGCATTGTATCAAGTAAAACTAAATTTACATTTTTAACATTTTTTTATCTAATAATACTAATCGTTTGTTTCCGTGGATTCTTCGGCTGTTTCTTCGTTCGGTTCTTCATTTTCAGGTTCTTCATGAGGCACACACGCCACGGCAACAACCTTTCCTTTGCCAACCAAACGCATTACCTTTACGCCTTTAGAAGGTCTGGAACACTGCCTTATTGTGCTTGCTTCTATTCTTATTATAATTCCGTTGTCTGAAATTAAAATTACATCTTCATCTAAGCTAACACTTGTAAGCGAAGCAACTTTGCCGTATTTTTCAGTGTGATAATTTATAACGCCTTGACCGCCTCGGGATTGAACTCTGTAATCATCGGCAGAAGAAAGACGCCCGTAACCCGTTTCGGAAACTGTGAGTATAAATTTATTTTCCTGAACAATAACCATTCCCACAACTTCGTCATTTGGTTTAAGTCTAAGGGCTCTAACACCCCTTGCGCTACGTCCAACAGCTCTGACGTCTGTTTCGTTAAATCTAATTGATTTTCCTTCTTTTGTGGCAACTATCATTTCTTGATTTCCGTCAGTCATACGCACCCAAGCAAGTTCATCGCCTTCATCTAAATCAAGGGCAATTAAACCGCCTTTTCTGGACGAATCAAAAGATTTCAGGCTTGTTCTTTTTATTACACCATTTTTTGTTACCATTATTAGATATTTGTTTTCTTCAAACTCTTCAACTTTAATCATCGATGTGACACGCTCGTCCGCAGAAATAGGCAACAAATTGGCTATATTAGTACCTTTTGATGTTCTGGAGCTTTCATGCACTTCGTAGCATTTAAGTCTGTAAACTCTGCCAAAATTGGTGAAAAACAGTATATAATCGTGACTATTAATAATAAACAGCTCATTTACGCTGTCTTCATCGCGCCTTGTAAGACCGGAAACACCACGACCACCACGCCTTTGCAGTTTATAACTGTCTAAACTTTGACGCTTAACATAGCCATATCTTGTCATAGTTAAAACGCAGTCTTCTTTTGGAATCAAATCCTCTATATCAACTTCTCCGCTAACGTTTTCTATGGCTGTTCTTCTTTCATCTCCAAACTTATTTTTTACTTCCAAAGCTTCTTCTTTAACTATCTGCCTTAAGCGTAAATTGCTTCCCAAAATATCTTTAAAATCAGCAATTTTAAGAGCAAGTGATTTGAGTTCGTCTTCAATTTTTTGCTTTTCAAGACCTGTAAGTCTGCCAAGAGGCATTTGAACTATAGCTTGAGTTTGAATATCATCAAGGCCAAAACGTTCAGAAAGTCTTTGTTTTCCTTCTGCAATAGACTTAGAAGATCTAAGAATCGCCACAACCTCATCGATAAAATCAAGTGCAGTTTTTAACCCCTCTAAAATATGCGCTCTCTCTTCGGCTTTTTTTAGATCAAATTTAGTTCTTCTTGTAACAACCTCAATTTGGAATTTAATATATTCTTCCAAAACTTGTTTTAAATTAAGAATTTTAGGCTCTCCATTAACAATTGCAAGCATAATCACACCAAAAGTGGTTTGCAGCTGCGAATAAGAATAAAGCTGATTTAAAACAACCTGCGGCGAAGCATCTTTTTTAAGGTCAATTTGAATATGCATGCCGTTTCTGTCTGAGTGATCATCAATATGAGCAATTCCTTCAATTCTTTTATCTTTAATCATATCTGCAATGCTTTCAATAAGCCTTGCTTTATTTACTTGATAAGGAAGTTCTGTGATAATAATTTTAAACCTTGAATTTTTATCTTCCACAATTTCAGCTTTCGCACGAACGGTTATTTTACCCCTACCTGTCATGTAAGCAGATTTTATTCCGGAACGTCCCATAATAATAGCACCGGTTGGGAAATCAGGGCCTTTAATATATTCCATAAGTTCCGGGATTTCCGCCTCGGGATTATCGATAAGATAACACATTGCATCAATAACTTCACGCATATTATGAGGCGGAATATTCGTTGCCATACCAACAGCTATGCCGGTTGAACCGTTAACCAAAAGGTTTGGAAATCTTGACGGCAAAACTGTGGGTTCTTCTATTCTGTCGTCATAATTTGGAACGAAATCAACTGTTTCTTTGTCTATATCTGTAAGCATTTTTAAAGAAATCTTACTCATACGAGATTCTGTATAACGATAAGCAGCAGGCGGATCTCCATCTACAGAACCAAAGTTACCATGGCCATCAACAAGCATATACCTCATAGAAAAATCTTGCGCCAAACGAACCAAAGCATCATAAACAGATGCATCACCATGAGGGTGATATCTTCCTAAAACATCACCGACTGTGTTTGCGCATTTTCTGTATGGTTTGTCCGGACTCAGTCCATCTTCAAACATAGCATATAAAATTCTTCTATGAACCGGTTTTAAGCCGTCCCTTACATCAGGAAGCGCCCTTGAAACTATTACCGACATAGAGTAAGCTAAAAAAGATTTTTTCATTTCTTTGTCTATGTCAACGTTTATTATCTTAGGCTCCGCAATTTGTTTTTCTTCTTGATTATCCATTAAAGTAACCCCTTAATTATTTAACATTTTTTGCTTTTCTTGTTTAATTTCATTCTTCGTTTTTTGTTTTTGAACCCGCCATAATCATAGCTTGAACTTCTGCTCTAAAATCCGGCTCAATAGCCCTTAAAGGAATTATAATGCTGTTTCCTTCTAAGGAAGAAATAGAAATCAAATTATTATATTCGCTGTATTCACACGTTCCGTCAAGAGAAATTTCCCTTTCGGTTCCGTCTTTGCAAATTTCTATTTTATCAGGAAAAATTTCCACTGTTATCTCTTTTTCAAGCAGTATTTTTTTAATTATATTTTTTATGCTTATAAACGGCACAAGCCATATAAAAATCAGTGCAACCAAAGGAAAAGCCGCAATCCAAATATAGTACTTGCTCATAGAAATAAAACTCAAAATTACCATAGCCAAAAAAACAACCAGCTGAATTATAGTATGCTTTTTTTGAGCTTCTTTATTTCTTTTGTAGCTTTCGCTGTGCTTTATGAATTTTTTCACTTCTTCGCCGGTAAGTTTATACTTTATTTTTATACCGGTTGCTTCTTCTTCGTATTCTTCTGTTTCGTTATCCAAAACAATTTCTGATTCCAAAGGTTCTTCCTGCTCAGGCTTTCGATTTTCTCCGTCTTCATCTTCAGAAAAGCTTTCTTTGGAACTTTCTTCGGGCAAATCTGTATTCACCGCACTATTTGATAAATCTTCTGTAACAACACATCGCTGAGTATCGTTTTCTTTCATCTGTTCTCCTTAAATTTATAAATTTTACTATAATTTACTATAAAATTATATATGTTTTTCTAAAAAAATGCAAATTTATATTAAAATAATTGTTTTTTTATTAAACATCAAGATTTTGAACGTATTTTGCGTTCTGCTCAATAAACTCACGTCTAGGTTCAACTTTATCTCCCATTAAAATAGTAAAAGTTTCATCCGCCACTGCGGCATCTTCCAAAGAAACTTTAAGCATAATTCTTGTTTCAGGGTTCATTGTTGTTTCCCAAAGCTGCTCTGCGTCCATTTCACCGAGACCTTTGTAGCGCTGAATTTCTGTGTTACCGCTTAAGTCTTTTAGTATATTATCTCTTTCTTCGTCTGTATAAGCGTAAAAATGCTTTTTGTTTTTTGAAATTCTGTAAAGAGGCGGCTGAGCTATATAAATATGCCCTTGCTCCACAACAGGACGCATAAACCTAAAGAAAAACGTAAGCAAAAGCGTTCTGATGTGCGAACCGTCAACATCGGCATCTGCCATTATTATAACTTTTCCGTATCTAAGTTTGGAAAGATCGAATTCTTCACCTATTCCACAGCCAAGAGCGGTTATCACGGGCATTAATTTTTCGTTTCCGTAAACTTTGTCAAGTCTTGCTTTTTCAACGTTGAGCATTTTACCCCAAAGCGGTAAAATCGCTTGGAATTTACGGTCTCTGCCGTTTTTTGCGGAACCTCCTGCTGAATCCCCTTCCACAATGTAAATCTCAGTTTCTTCCGGATTATTAGATTGACAATCAGCAAGCTTTCCGGGAAGAGAAGCGCTTTCCATTGCTGTTTTTCTGCGCACCAAATCTCTTGCTTTTTTAGCTGCATCTCTTGCTCTTGACGCAGAAATTGCCTTTTCTACAATTGCTTTGGCGATTGCCGGGTTTTCTTCCAAATATGTTGTAAATTTATCGGCTAAAATCCCGTCAACCAAGCCTTTTATTTCTGTATTTCCAAGACGTGTTTTTGTTTGACCTTCAAACTGTGCGTTTCTTACTTTTACGCTTATTATTGCGGTAAGACCTTCTCTTACGTCTTCGCCGGAAAAATTTCTGTCTCCGTCTTTTAATAAATTATATTTTCTTGCGTAGTCATTTATAACTCTTGTAAAAGCACGTTTAAAACCATCTTCGTGCGTTCCGCCGTCCATGGTGTGAATATTATTTGCAAAAGAAAGAATTAATTCGTTGTAGCTATCGTTGTACTGAAATGCGATTTCCGCACTTGCTGAATTTCCGGGCAAAACACCCGAAAAGCTTATAACATTATCATGAACAACTTCCAAAGCTCTTTTTTTGTGAATATACTCCACAAAGCTTTTTATGCCGCCTTCATACTTAAAATCATCTTCGATGACGTTGTCATTATCACGCAAATCTTTCAGCGTAATTTTCACTCCGGCATTTAAAAAAGCTTGCTCTCTTAGTCTTGTTTGCAGTGTTTCATAATCATAAACGGTTGTTTCTTTAAAAATTTCCGGATCAGCTTTAAATACAATAGTGGTTCCTTTTTTGCTTGTCGGACCAACAACTTCTAAATCTGATTTTATGTTTCCTCTTTCAAAACGTTGATGGTATATATTTTTGCCGTCTCTAACTTCAACTTCAAGCCACTCGGAAAGAGCATTAACAACAGAAGAACCAACGCCGTGAAGACCCCCGGAAACTTTGTAACCACTTCCACCAAATTTACCGCCGGCATGCAAAACAGTAAAAACAACTGTAACAGCCGGAATCCCCGCCGTTGGGTGTATACCAACAGGGATACCCCTACCGTTGTCCGTAACTCTTATTACATCGCCGGGCAGAATTTCAACGTTGATTTCATCGCAAAACCCCGCCAACGCTTCGTCTATGGAGTTATCTACTATTTCGTAAACAAGGTGATGAAGACCCCTTGGTCCGGTGGTACCAATATACATTCCGGGCCTTTTTCTTACAGCTTCAAGACCTTCTAAAACTTGTATCTCTCCGGCTCCGTATTTTCCGCCACTTTGGCTAATTTCATTAATTTCCAAAACAAAGTTCCTCCATTTAAAAAAATTTAATTACTAAAAATCTCTGTATCTGTATCTTTTCCGGATCTTTTCTTCTGAATACCGGTTAAATCATGTTGACCGCTTTTTCTTTTGCCACTAACTTTTACAAACCTTACAAAAAATGGTGAAAAAGCATAAAAAACACCAAACAAAGAAAATATCATCATCAAACCAAAAAAACAGTACTTTCCGCCTAAAAAAACAGACACGGCAAAAATAATAACAGATAAAAACTCAACACTACCTAAAAATTTAAAAGCACCGGGATTAATCAAAACTTTTAAAAGGTTTGAACATTCTTTGCATTTAAAAAAAGATTTGTTTTTTGCCAAAAAAGTTTCTACGTACCACATTTTTGACCCGCAATTTGGGCATTTCGGTAATCTAAAATTTTTTATCTTAATTCACCTCACCTGTTTTTTTGGGTATTAACGCTTCTTTTTAAAATTGTAGAAGGTAAAAGCCCACTCAAATACACTTTACTTTCTTTTTTTGATGAGCAAACCACAAAAGATTTTGGTATATTTTCAGTTACATTTATTATTTTACCCCTTTTTTCCATTTTTGACAAATAAAATCGATTAACCTTATAAACAGTTGTTTTATCTAAATCAAAAACGCCAACAATTTCACGGCTGTTTACAAAAAAATCTTTGCCTATATTTAAATACATAAATATCACCTTTAAAAATTTTTCACTTGCATAATTTTTCCGTTTTCAACTTTAAAAAGCTTACCAATTTCTAATTTTTTTAAATCACTTTTATCGCAAGATGTAATAAAAACCTGCCTTTTGCCTAAGTTTTTTAAAAGATATTTTTTTCTGAAATCATCAAGTTCGCTCATAACATCATCCAACAAAACCACTGGTGATTCGCCGGAAAACTCCTCTAAAATCATTGCTTCCGCAAGTTTAAAAGCCAAAACCACAGAACGCTGCTGACCTTGGGAACCAAAATATTTTGCCGGCTTTTCATTTATCAAAATTTCTAGGTCGTCTTTATGCGGACCGCAAGAAGTTGACCCTGTTTTAATATCGGATTCGTGAGTTTTTTCAAGCTTTGAAATCATTATTTTTTTTATTTCTTCCAAAGACAAACCTAAATTTATATTTTTATTCACGGAAAAACTGTACTTTACCTCTATTTTTTCTTTTCCGCCGGAAATATCATTATAAAAAGAAAAAACTTTGTTTTTAAAAATTTTTAAATATTCCAGTCTTTCTTTTATCATTTTTGCGCCAAGATCACTGAGTTTGCTGTCCCAAACGTCCAAAAGTTCAAAGCCGGACTTGCTTTGATTAAACATTTTTAAAAAAGAATTTCTTTGCCTCAGCACTTGGTTATACTTGGAAACTGTTTTTGTGTATGTTGGTTTTAATTGGCAAATTGCAGCGTCCAAGAACCTTCTTCTATAATCCGGGCCGTCTTTAACCAACGAAAGATGGACCGGAGAAAAAAGGACGGTTTTAAACCGGCCTATTATGTTTGTTGGGTAACTTTTGGTAATATCATCAAAAATTGCTTTTCTTTTTCCGCCGCTAAAAATAATTGTTATTTCATGCTCTGTGTTTTCAAAAAAGAATTTACCGTCTATTCTTGCAAAATCTGACTCAAAACTAACCAAATCCGCATCTTTTGTCCCCCTGAACGACCGCGCCCCAGTAAACATCAAGATAGCTTCCATAAGGTTTGTTTTTCCCTGAGCGTTTTTTCCAAACACAAAATTAATCCCGGGGCTAAATTCAAGTTCGTTTTCTTTTAAATTTCTGTACCCTTTAAAGGCCATTTTTAAAATTTTCATTCTTTTATAACCTTATATTTCTTCCCGTTTACACAAATTTCTGTTCCGGGAATAATTTTTTTGCCTCTTTGACAGCAAACTTCGTCTGAAATTTTTACAAAACCATCTAAAATTAATTTTTTCGCATCGCCGCCCGTTGGAGCTTCGCCACAAAGTTTTAAAAGAGAATCAAGTTTTATAAAATCTGTTTTAATATAAATTTCTTTCATACAAGCACCATTTTTAAGATTTTATTCTAACCGGAAGAACAATAAACACAAAGCTGTTTCCCTCTTTAGCGGTGATTTTTATTGGGCTTAGCGGTCCGGAAAGCGTTATTTTAACTTCGTCTGTTTCTGCATTTCTCAGCGCATCACTCATATATTTGTTATTAAATGCAATTTCCAGTTCTTCTTTTGTTTTTGAGCTGCATGGTACTTCGTCGTCTGCTTTTCCCACAGGGGTTATGCAGGAAACATGCACTGAATCTTTTGAAAAAATACATTTAACGGGGCTTTTTAGTCTATCTGTTATAAGAAGCGAAACCCTGTCTATGCTATTTAAAAAATCATCTGTTTTTATATTTACTTCCATTTTGCTTTTTTCAGGAATAGTTGATTTATAATCGATAAATTCGCCTTCCAAAAGTCTGGATATTACCACATAATCATTTACAGAAAAAATAATATGACGCATTCCTGCGGAAATCGTTACATTTTCTTCTTTTTCCGGCAAAAGGCGCAAAACTTCCCTTAGCGTTTTTCCTGGTACAACAAAACTAAGCTCTAAATCTTCTTTAATTGCTTCTTGCCTTAGCGCAAGTCTGTAACCATCAACGGAAACAAGCGTTAAAGTTTTGTCTTTTATTTCAAAAAGCGTACCGGTATGAACAGGTTTTGCGTCCATTTCGGAAACTGCAAAAATTGTTTGTTTTATCATGCTTTTTAGCACATCAACGGGCATAGTAAACGAAGATACACTTTCCACAGAAGGAAGCGAAGGAAATTCCTCTGCGTTAATTCCCAAAAGTTCAAATTTACTTGCGCCACTAACAATTCGAACAACTAAATTATCTTGCGATTCTATTTCTACAATATCGCCCGAAAGTTTACGAATAATGTCTGTTAAAAAGTGTGCATTTAATACCACGGCGCCTTCTTTTTGCACGGAAATTTCAAATTTTGTTGTAATACCAAGTTCGGTATTATATCCGCAAAGAGTAAGGTTACTGCCTTCTGTTTTTAGTAAAATTCCTTCGAGTGCTGCTATTGTGGACCTTTGTGAAACTGCTCTTTGAACGTTTGTAAGAGCTTCCACCAGTTTTTCTTTTTCACAGATAAATTTCATAGAAAATCATTCCTTTTCAATTTTTTTATTCTAGTAAGCAAGTATAGTAATAAATTATTTAGTAATAGTAGTAGGGGATGTTAATTTGTTGAAAAATCTTTGAAACACAAAAACTACTTGTCCAAGAACAAAATTTCTGTTGTGGATTTATTGTTTAAAAAATTTGAGTAGAGTGTTTATAACAAAAATTATTAACATTAAAGTTGAAAACTTATTGTTTAAAGTTGAATATTTGTTGAAAGATTTTTGCGTAAAAAAAATTTTTATCTGTCCCTTATGTTTTTTATGATGTCTTCTATCATAGCTTTGGTTTTTTGATCTTTGCTGATGATTTTTTCTACTTGCTGAAGTGCATAAACAATTGTTGAGTGGTCTCTTCCACCGAATTCTTCACCGATTGACACCAAAGGCAGCTGAGTGATTTCTCTTACCACGTACATTGATATTTGACGAGCATTGGAAATTGAAGATGATCTTTTTGAAGAGCGTATATCCTCCGGCGAAACTCCAAAAGTTCTTGCAACTTCTTCTATTATTTTTTCTATTGTAACCGGCGGAGGTTGATCGTTGTTCAGTATGTCTGAGATCGCAAGCTGTGCGGTTTGAATTCCCATCGGTTCCCCACCAAGAAGATGGTGCGCTTTCATTTTTTTAACAGCACCTTCAAGTTGACGAATATTGTTTTTTAATTTTTTGGAGATATATTCACAAACTTCGTTTGGTATTTTTATGTCCAGAAGTTCTGCTTTACGCTTTACTATTGCAATCCTGGTTTCAAAGTCCGGTGGCTGAATATCCGCAATAAGTCCCCATTCAAAACGTGTGCGAAGTCTGTCTTCCAGGGTTTGAATTTCTTTTGGGGGCCTGTCCGAAGTAAGAACAATTTGCTTTTTTGCTTCATAAAGCGAATTGAATGTATGGAAAAATTCTTCCTGAGTAGAATCTTTACCTGCAATGAACTGAATATCGTCCACTAAAAGGACATCTGTTTGTCTGTATTTTTGGTGAAATTCGCTTGTGGTGTTTTTTCTTATTGAATCAATGAGTTCGTTTGTAAAATCGTCACCTTTTATATATAAAAAAGTTTTGTCCGGATTGCTTTTTTTTATGTCGTTACATATTGCGTAAAGAAGATGAGTTTTTCCGAGTCCGGAGTTTCCGTAAATAAACAGCGGATTGTAAGCTCCTGCCGGATTTGCGGCTACTGCCAAAGCGGCAGCGTGTGCAAATTTATTTGAAGAACCGACTATGTAAGTGTCGAAGGTGAATTCATAGTCCGAATCTATTGCTAAATTTTGGTCGCTTTTCTTGCCGGCTTTTTCTATTTCGTCCGGAATAGAAAAACAAATGTCAATTCCCGAGCCAAAAATTTGTTCAAAGGCGTTTGTTAAAAGGTTTTTGTAGCACCTGTTTAAAGTTTGCCTGTGGAATTCATTTGGTACCATTAAGACTGCTTTTCCTTCGTCAAAATCCAGTTTAACGGGTTCAATTCTGCTGATCCACGTTTTATATGCAACATCTGTGATATTCGTTTTACAAAAATCACAAATAAGGCTCCAAGCTTCGTTAAAAGAGTTCATATAAAATATCCTCCGGTGTTTGTTAAGTTTAGTGTTTTTGCCATTTACATTAAAAATAATAATAACACAAAAACTAAAAATTTTCAACACAAAACTCTTTTTATAAAAAGCTTTTTTATTTTTATATTGACAAAGTCACGCCGGTAATGTATACTAGTTTAAGTGACTTTTTATTGTTGTTGTAAATTTTAGTAACTAAAAAATAAGAAATATTGTCCGGGAGGGAAAAATATAATGTTAAGAACGTATCAACCGAAAAAACTTCACAGAAAAAAAGAACACGGTTTTAGAAAAAGAATGTCCACAAGAAGTGGTATTCGCGTTTTAGCACGCAGAAGAGCTAAAGGCAGAAAAAGACTTAGTTATTAATTTGTGCTAAAAAAGAGTATAAGACCATGTTTGATGGTCTTTTATTTTTTAATTTTAAAACAAAGGTACGGTTTTGATTATGGTAAAAAAAGAAATAGTTAGCAAAAATCGTGATTTTAGGCGTGTTTATACAAAAGGAAAATATTTTTCTTCGCCGGTTTTGATTACGTACATAATAAAAAACCGTTTAAACAGCACAAGAGTAGGAATTACAGCTTCTAAAAAAACAGGAAACGCGGTAAAGAGAAACAGATCCAGGCGAATAATCAGAGAAGCTTTTAGAATTTTAAAAAGTAAAGTAAAAAGCGGATTTGATATAATTTTTGTGGCAAGGGCAAAAACAAACGAAGTAAAAACGGGCGATGTGTTAAAAGATATGGAGTACGAACTTTATAAACTAGGTGTTTTAAAATGAAAAAGTTTTTTATTTTTTTAATAAAGTTTTATCAAAAAGCAATTTCCCCGCTAAAAAAACCATGCTGCAGATTCAGACCTACATGCTCTGATTACGCAATAGAAGCTTTTGAAACACACGGAGTTTTTAAGGGCCTTTTTTTATCTTTTTGGCGGCTTTTAAGGTGCAATCCTTTTTGCAAAGGTGGGTATGACCCCGTTCCGCCTAAAAAATAAAATTTTAAACACTTGGATTTTAATGTTTTTTATGGTAATCTAAAAAGTGTTATATTAATATTTTAAAAGGAGTTTTTATTTTGGGTATATTTGATTTTTTAGGTAGCATAGTCGGCCATTTGCTTTGGTTTTTCTTTGATGCTGTAAGTGATTATGCTTTGGCAATTTTTCTTTTGGTGCTTGTTATTAATATTTTGCTTTTGCCGTTTGTAATAAAAAGGCAAAAAACAATGGCAAAAAACGCGAAATTCAGCCAAAAGCAGCAGGAGCTCAGAAAAAAATATGAAAAAGATCAAAAAAAGTATAACGAAGAATTAGCCAAGCTTTACGAGCAAGAAGGTAACCCGATGAGCGGGTGTTTCGTCAGCATGGTTCTGCCGATGCTTATTTTGTTTGGTGTTTATAACGCAGTTACAAGGCCGCTTCAAAACACATTACATATTCCCGGCGAAAAAATCACCAGCGCAGTTGAAGTTTTGAAAAATGACCCATCTACGCAGGAAAATTTTAAAAAAGGCTACGAAGAACTTCAAATAATCAGGCATTTTCCGGAGATAAAAGATAAATTAACTATGCTTAGCGAAGAAGAACTTGCCGATGTAGAAGAATACAGTTCAGGTTTTAATTTCTGTGGCATGAATTTGCTTAGCAACCCAAACGGATCCGATTTCAAAGAAATGCTTTGGTTAATACCTGTTCTGACCTTTGTGATTATGGTGTTAACCCAGCTTGTAAGCCAAAAAACAAACGGCGCAGATCAAACTCAAGCTATCGGTTGCATGAAATTTGCACCCTATTTAATGGCTCTGTTTTTTGCTTGGTCTTCGTATACAGTTCCCGGAGCGGTTGGCTTTTACTGGATTCTTAATTTGCTTATATCCTTAGCGCAAACTATTTTACTTGGTAAATTTTACAGCGCAAAAAAAATGAACGCCAAAGAAGAAGCCGCAAGGCTTGCTTTGCTGGAGCTCAATGAATCGTCCGTAAAGAAAATAAAATAACCAAAACAAAATATTTTCTTAGTGTTATTGGTATAGACAAATTTTTTAAAACTCTTTAATATATTTTATGGACGTTTTTATGTATAAAATAGTTGGAGGTATAAAATTATGGTAAATGAAGTTTTCGCTTCTGAAGAAACAGTTGCTCTTGCAAAGCAAAAAGCTTGCGACATGCTTGGCGTTAGTGAAAATCAAGTGGAGTTTCAAATTCTGCAGCATCCTTCCAAAAAAATGTTTGGTATGTTTGGCGGAAAACAGGCGCAAGTAAAAGCGGTTTTAAAGAAAAGCGTTTCTCAAAAAGCCCTGAATTATTTAAAAGAAGTGCTTTTTTATATGGGGTTTCCTGATTTTAATACTGAAGTTTTAAGCGAAAGCCCTGAAGAATGTGAAATTAAAATAGATGGTGACGGTTTAGGTTTTATAGTCGGCAAACACGGCGAAACGCTGGACTCTTTGCAGTATTTGGTTTCAATTGTTGCCAACGGAAATAATAAAGGCAAGAATTTTTGTAAAATAAGATTAGAAGCCGGAAATTATCGCGAAAAAAGAAGAAAAGTTTTAGAAAATTTAGGAAAACATTTGGCTGCTAAAGCTGTTAATTTTAAAAAGAGAGTTAGTCTTGAACCAATGAAAGCCTATGAAAGAAAAATAATTCATACCTCGGTTGATGAAGTAGAAGGAGCGTGTTCTTGGTCAGAAGGAGAAGGCGAGCGCAGGCATGTGGTTGTGGCTCCAAAAGATAAAGATGAAAATGAAGAAGAAATAGAAGATTAAAATTTGCTCCCTTTTTAGGGAGCAATTAAGTGTTTATAGAGGGAGATTTTTTGTTTTATGAGTACTATAGCAGCAATATCTACCGCACACGGTGTTGGCGGAATAGGTGTTATTAGAATATCGGGCGAAAAAGCCGCAAAAATAGCCGATAAAGTGTTTGTTCCGTTTATAGGTGAAAAAGAAAACTGCTTGCAAAATTTAAACGGATACCGTGCAAAATATGGCAAAATTATTCACGAAAAAGAATGTATTGATGATGCGGTTGTTTTGGTTTTTAAAGCACCAAACAGCTACACCGGTGAAGATGTTGTGGAAATATCTTGCCATGGCGGTTTGTACGTTACAAAACGGGTTTTAAGGGCTGTTTTAGAGGCAGGAGCTGACCCCGCCGAACCCGGAGAATTTACAAAAAGGGCATTTTTAAATGGAAAAATGGATCTTTCTCAAGCGGAAGCTGTTATGGATTTAATTAACGCAAAAGGAAAACGTGCTAACCAAATAGCTTTTAAAATGCGAGAAGGAAGCTCCTCAAAAAAAATAAACGAAATAAAAGAAAAATTAATTGATATTTCCGCAGGGCTTAGCGTTTGGGCTGACTACCCTGAAGATGATATTCCTGAAATAGACGAAAAAACACTTAAAGAAAGTGTGAATAAAATTATTTTTGAGCTTGATAAAATAATAAAAAATTACGACACTTTTAAAGCTATTAAAGATGGTGTAAAAACTGCCATTATAGGGCGCCCTAACGTTGGTAAATCAACTCTTATGAACTTGCTTTCAGATTCCAAAAAATCAATTGTAACGGATATTCCCGGTACGACAAGGGACGCCATTGAAGAAAATATTATGATAGGTGATATTCCTGTGCTTCTGGTAGATACGGCAGGAATTCGCAGCACGGAAGATAAGGTGGAAAAAATAGGCGTTGAAAAAGCAAAAGAACATATGAAAGATGCTGAAATAGTTCTTTTTATGATTGATGCTTCAAATGAATTTTCAAATGATGATAAAGAACTTTTAAAAATTTTAGATAAAGAAAAAACAATAGTTTTGCTTAATAAATGCGACAAAGGACAAAAAATAAAAAAAGAAAAGTTATCAACATTCTCTGATAAAATTGTTGAATTATCCGCTCTAAAAGGTAATGGAATAGAAAAACTAAAAGATATTATAGAAGAAATTGTGGGTCTTTCAAAATTTGATCCGTCTGATTCGGTGATATCAAACGAAAGGCAGCTTTTGGACTTAAAAAAAGCCAAAGAAACGTTAAGTGATATAATAAAAGAGATAGATTTTGGAGTTACTCTTGATGCAATTACGGTTCTTTTTCAAGACACATTAAAGTTTTTTATGGAGTTTACGGGAGAAAACGTAAGTGAAGCGGTTGTAAATAGAGTTTTTTCAAAATTCTGTGTTGGAAAATAAAAAGATTTAATTAAGAAGGTAAAAAAATTGGAAACAGAAGAAAATTTAACAAATAATTATGATGTATGTGTAATAGGTGCGGGTCACGCTGGAATAGAAGCAGCACTTGCTTCGGCAAGGCTTGGATGTAAAACGGTGATTTTTGCAATAAATTTGGATTCGGTGGGAAATTGCCCGTGTAATCCATCTATTGGAGGAACCGCAAAAGGTCATTTGGTGAGAGAATTAGACGCACTTGGCGGAGAAATGGGCAGAACTACCGACGAATGCTTTTTGCAAAGCAGAATGCTTAACCTTGGCAAAGGTCCTGCGGTGCATTCGCTAAGAGCTCAAATTGATCGTAATAAATATAAAGAAATAATGAAACATAAACTGGAACTTCAGAAAAATCTTTTGCTAAAACAAGCAGAAATA
>JAFRJS010000085.1 GCA_017432165.1 Clostridia bacterium
ATAATAAGCGTAGCGCCCCTTATTTCGGTCGGAGGAGGCTCAAGGGAGTTTGAGGGAATGAAATTCCCTCATGGTTTTAAAATTGCTTGCAATTTTGCCGAGCGGTAGCGCTGGAAAATTTTTGAAAAAAATTTGGAATTTGGAAAAATGGGGGGTACTACGACCCCCCCTATGTGGTAATTTGGTAATTTGGTCAAAATGCCCTCTAGCCCAGTGATAACAAGGGTCAATTTTGACCACGGAATTTCAAAAGATTTGGTAACTTGGTCAAAATTGATACTAATATATATCAAAACAGCACAAAACAGAATCTTATGATATAATAAGATATACTGAAATTTGAAGGAGTAAAAAATGGCAGAAGAGAAAAAAAGAGTTTTGCTAACTTTGTCGTTGGACAAAGCAGAAGAATTAGAAACTATATCAAAAGAAATGGGAATTAGTAAATCTGCTCTTGTTAGTTTATGGATTGCGGAAAATTCTAGAAAATAAAAAAAGAGCCACGGCGAATGGCTCTAGTATATTTACGGTTAGGAATATTATAGCATATGACAGAAAAAAAACTAGAAAAAAATGACCCAGTTAGAAACTGGAGTTGGGTTGTTTATCCAGAGTCTGCTCCTGAAAATTGGAGAACATTGTTAGACGAAACTGGAGAAAAATGGATTGAGAGTCCGTTGCATGATAAAGATATTAACGAAACAACAAACAAACCGAAAAAGGCACATTGGCATATAATAATTTCTTTTTCAAATAAAAAAAGTTATAAGCAAGTATTAAAAATTTCTGAAATGTTAAATGCACCAGAGCCTGTAAAAACAAAAAATTTACAAGGGGCAGTTCAATATTTGTGGCACAGAAACAATCCTGAAAAATATCAGTATAATAAAAGCGATGTTGTTGCTCATAATGGGTTTAAATATAGACAATATTTAACAGATATTGGAGTTGATACTGATTCTATTTTACAAGAAGTTATAGAATGGATAAAAGAAACTGGATGTTCTGAATATAGAGATTTAGTCGATTATGCAGTATCAGAACGTTTCGATGATTGGTTTCCTACAGTCAGAAGTCAAACCATATTTTTAAATTCTTATTTACGCTCAAATCGTCATAGTCAGAAAAAATATAATCCAGAAACAGGAGAGGTGTTATGAAAGTTGAAATTATAGCTAGTGTTTTTAGTGAAAAATCAGTTCAGAAAAAAGTAAATAATTTTATTGATTATTTAAATGACAATAATTTTGAAGTATTGGAAGTTCAATATAGGCCTACATTTTTTTATTGCTCTGCTATGATTGTTTATCGATAGTTTTTTATACAGATAAGCGTGCGACGCTTGCTCTTTCCGAGGAGGAAGTCATGCTGACAAGCACGGCAGAGCCTCCGCATGAAATGCTCTCAATGAAATTGCCGGCGGAGCTTTTTTGAGCTTGTGCCACTTGCGAAAAAAACAAGAACAAAAGAGACAGGAAACTGTCTTTTTTTGCTTGCTTGGGGATTGGGGCAACGCCCCAAAAATAAAAAGAATCGTCTGAAACGAGGAACAAACTAAAATGTAAATTTTAGTTGTTACCGAGTGGAAGATGATTACTTTTTAACCTATGTGTATACACACATAGTAAGCTCGCTATAATACTTTATAACGTTTTTATTTACATGAGCAAAGCGAGTTTTTCCAACACGTTTAATCTAAAATATTGGCAATTTATACCATGATTTTCATGGTATGTAAGTGCGCCCTTAGGAAAATAATTTGAATATATTTCAGATTTTCAATCTGACTGCTCCTGTCATCGAGCAGACCGATGAGGAAAACAAAAAGAGGACTAAACAAAAAAGTTTAGTCCTCTTTTTGTTTTGAATAGTTCTAGAACGTCATATTTTGCGTTTTAAGCAATTTTGACTAACTAGGCGGGGATTTTTACTTAGAAATTATTCAAAACGTCTGTAAAGTGCTTAAAATCGTTTCTAAGATCTTTTAGCGTTTATTTCGTTTAGTTATCGGCATAATCGTTAAAACAGGCGTTATCGTAGCGGAAAAGCCCTTGAGCGTAGCGTGGCTTTGCAGTGAAGATGTTGTCTGTTAGATTATGAAAGCCGATAACTGAATGAAATAATAAGCGTAGCGCCCCTTATTTCGGTCGGAGGAGGCTCAAGGGAGTTTGAGGGAATGAAATTCCCTCATGGTTTTAAAATTGCTTGCAATTTTGCCGAGCGGTAGCGCTGGAAAATTTTTGAAAAAAA
>JAFRJS010000086.1 GCA_017432165.1 Clostridia bacterium
GTTTTGCATTCTGGACATTTCCATTTTCGTGTTTTTACTTTTAGTTCTTGGTGTATGTGTCCGCATTTGTGGCAGGTTTTTGATGTGTTTTTTGGATTTACATAGACTACTCCTTCGCTTTCTTTTTTATACCATTTGAATTTGTATTTTAGCATGTCTATGAATTTCATTAGTGGAAATACCATGTTTTGTTCTCCGCCAATTAGTATTTTAATATTTTGTGGGTTTTTTTCAAATACTGCATTGTCGTATTTTTTCACGATTTTTGTGGATAATTTTTGTGTGTAGTCGTTGAGTTTATTTGTTCTTTTGTTGTAGTATTTCCATAGTCTTTTTTGTATTTTTTTATATGCTCTGCTGTTTGGTTTTTTGAGGCTTAATTGTTGATTTAAGTATTTGATCATTTGGTTTTCATGGTCAATGTTAAATTTTTCTTTTTGCCCGTAATTGGATACTAGCCAGCTGTTTTTGTTGCTGTTTATATCAAAAGCTATGTTTTTTCCGGTATATTTCATTTCTTCTTGTTCGCATTCTATATTTATTGATGCATAGTATTTTCCGTTTTCTTGGCTAATTGTGACGTTGTTTATTTTGATATTTGTGCTGTTGAGTGTGTTTGTGTATTTTTTGCTTGTTCTGTATCGTATTTTTCCATATTTTCTTAAATGTAAATATTTTCCCATAACAGGTGGTTTGTCTTTTCTTATGCTTTGTCTGAAACTGTCTTTTGTATTTTTCTTTGTGTGGAATTTTGGTTTTCTGTTTTTTGGATTTTTAAAGAAATTAATGAATGATTTTACTAGATCTCTCGTTGTTTGTTGTAGGCTAGTGCTTTCTATTTCGTTTAGAAAATTATTTTCTTCTTTTAGCTGCTTTAAAAAGGTATTGGTTAATTTATAATTTAACTTGTATTGTCCTTTATAATTTTGGTGTAAGTAATTTAATCTATCGAGTATTTGGTTGTGTATGAATCTGCATGAGCCGAAATTTTTCTTAAACATTTCTTCTTGCCACTTATTAGGATAGATTCTTACTTTTAAACTCTTATTTACTAACATGGTGAAAAAATGGTTATTTTATTTTTTTCTTTGATTTTCGATGTATTTTTTTACTGTTTCGATATTTGCACCGCCGGTGGTGGTTATGAAATATCCTGTCTTCCAGAAATGGGATTTCCATAAGAATTCACGAATTTCCGGATGCTCTTTTTTGATTAATCTACTACTTGAACTTTTATATGCATTGATAAATTTACTTAATTCAGTTTGTGGAGAAGCTTTAAATAAAATATGTATATGATCGGATTCCCAATTGCTCTGAGAACACTCAATACTATATTTTTCACCAATATTCTCAAATATATCAATTAACCTATCAAAAATATCTTGATTAATCACATTTCTGCGATACTTAATCACCAACACCAAATGATAAGATAATCGGTATACTGAATGCTGATTTCTATCAACTTCTCCAACCATAATAATCCATTTATCAAAAATAATATATAAAATTAACTATTAATATAAGTATACCAAAAAGCATTTCATAATTATTATTCCACTCACCAAAAATCCTATAAAATAATACGATTTTCACCAAAAAAAAAATATTTACAAAACATCAAAAAAAAAATAAGTAGTAATAAGTGCAATTAAAAAAAAATAATAATGCCCATATTTTTGTGCAATTCATCCACGACTTATAGAAGTCATGGTGTTCTTGCACAATTTAGATAAAAAAAATTAATTATAAATTAAATAATACCTTTTAAAGTAAAAATTGTTTTAAGAAGGTTATATTGTCTGAAAAGAAATAAAAATCCTTAAATACTTTAAAAAACTAAGTATAATATGGCAATAGAAATATTGCTAAAAAAACTTCAATTATGAAAAATCCTATAGTA
>JAFRJS010000087.1 GCA_017432165.1 Clostridia bacterium
GAAAATTTTCGTTACTGTTTATTCCTGCAAGTATTAATTTTTTTGTTGAGGGCATTGCAAATCTTATTGCTTTTTCAATGTCTGATTTTTTTGGTTCTTTGCCGTTTATAATATTTTGTTGTTGTAACGGTTTACTCATAAGTGTATACTCCTTTTAAAAAATTAAATTTTGCTTTGCTATATTCAATATTATACTCATATGTATATAAAAATCAAGTAGAAACTTGCAAAAATATAGAAAAGCCACAAAACAAACACAAAAACCCACCTGCTAAAAACAGGTGGGTAATTTTATATACGTTTTTAATTATGGGGTTTTAAGTGTGCATGGCAAGTTGGACATGTTACGACATGATTATTAAGCATAGCTTGAGCGCATTCATTGCACAGATAATGCCCAAAGGGATAATCTTCGGAGTGCTGACAATTAAAAATACAGCAAAGGTCGCCAGGTGCAAATGTGCCAAAGCATATAGGACATTCTTCATATTCGCCTTCCATATATGATTTTCTAAATTCCCTTTGCGGAAAATCTTCAACGCGTAAAAGCGGTCTTTGCTCTCTTTGTGCCCTTTGTGGTCTTGGCAAAAGGTCTTGGTATGTGCGGCCATGGTCGTCCCTTATATTGGGATTGGCGCCTCGAGCTAACAATAACTCTGTTACTAATACCTTGTTATTAACTAATGCCCCATGTAAAGGTGTCCATCCATAAAGGCCTTGTAAATTAGGATTAGCGCCGTGATTTAACAGTAATCTTACGATTTCATCTCTGTATCCATCTTCTTTTACTACAATGTGTAAAGGCGTGTCGCCGAAATAGTCTTGTATATTAGGGTTAGCTCCGTGAGTTAGCAGTAATCTTACTATTTTTTTATTGTTAGAGTGTACCGCTGCGTGCAAAGGTGTATTACCGTTATTATCCTGTATATTAGGATTAGCGCCGCGAGATAGCAATGAATTTACTATTTCTCTATTTCTGGAGCATACCGCCGCGTACAGAGGTGTTGTGCCGTCAGTGTTTTGTGTATTGAGATTAATATTCGTTTGTTGTAGCAGTAGTTCTAATATTTCTACCCTGGGAGGTTCAAATGCTGCCCAGTGCAAAGGTGTTATTCCTTCGTTGTTTTGTAAATTAGGGTTAGCACCGCGATTTAATAGTAATCTTACTATTTCTATACAATTATTTTCTATCGCGGCGTGCAAAGGTGTAAAACCTTCATTGTCTTGTATATTAGGATCAGCACCGTGATTTAACAGTATTTCGACTATTTCTTTACGGTTTGTTACTGATGCCCAAAGCAAACATGCACCACCATAAGGATCAATTGGCGAATTAGCAAGGCTTGGGTTACCTTCAATTATTTGTCGTGCAGTGTTTATATCGTTTGATTCTATTGCTTCTATTAACTGTGTTTCTGCTGGGCTAATTGCAAAAGTAGTTGAAGAAAATAAGGTTAGACTTGCTAAGCATAAAGCTAATTTTTTTGAAATTTCATATTTTTGTGTATCCTTTCTAAATAATGTAATATTATTATAATGCAAAACTGATGTTAAGTCAAGAGTTTTTTATATTTAAAAATTGATTTTTTATTGTGGTTTTAGACAGACTGCTTTTTTAAAGATTTAGCGTTTGGCCTATACTTGAAAATGGGATATAATTAACTAATTAATTAAAATTGTTATTCTAATATTAATATCGGCGCCACGAGTTTAGCAATAATGCCATTATTTCTCTATTTCTCTGTTTTGCTGCCGCATGCAACGGTGCTCTGCCTATTCTGTTCATTATAGTAGGATTAGCGCCACAAGATAGCAATAACATTGTTATTTCTCTTAGATTCATTCTTACTGCTATATGCAAAGGCGTGTCACCGCGATGATTTTGTGCATTAGGATCAGCATTATGATTTAGCAATAACATTATTATTTCTCTTCGATTCATTCTTACTGCTATATGCAAAGGCGTGTCACCGCGATGATTTTGTGCATTAGGATCAGCATTATGATTTAGCAATAAAGCTACCATTTCTAGATTATTTTCCCATACCGCCAGATGCAAAGGTGTCATACCATCATTCTCTTGCACATCAGGTCTAGCATTGTGATTTAGAAAAAAAGCGACCATTGCTAGATCATTTTCTCTTGCCGCACGATGCAAAGGTGTGTCGCCGTGACGATCTTGTGCATTAGGATCAGCATTATGATCTAGCAATAACCTTATCATATCTCTTTGATTCTTTTTTACTGCCAAACTCAAAGGTGTGTCGCCGTGACGATCTTGTGCATTAGGATCAGCATTATGATTTAGCAATAAAGATACCATTTCTAGATTATTTTTACATACTGCCCATTGCAAAGGTGAATGGCCTTCTTTGTCTTGTATATTAGGATTGGCTCCGTGCGCTAACAATAACTCTACTTGATCTATATTGTTGTTCTGTGCCGCTATGTATAAAGGAGTGTATCCAGAAGAATACATTAGTAAATTAACAAGGTCTGGATTGCTTTCAATTATTTGTTGTATAGTTTTTAGATTATTTGT
This sequence comes from Clostridia bacterium, assembly GCA_017432165.1. Lineage (GTDB taxonomy): Bacteria > Bacillota > Clostridia > Oscillospirales > Acutalibacteraceae > UMGS1491. Next base: position 2,543 of record JAFRJS010000087.1, read on the forward strand.
TCTTATGGCTTCTTTTAATTGTGTTTCTGTTGGGTTAAGTGGCCTAGTTGCAAAAGTAGTTGAAGAAAATAAGGTTAGACTTGCTAAACATAAAGCTAATTTTTTTTGAAATTTCATATTTTTTTGTTCCCTTTCTAAATATAATGTAATTTTATTGTAACACAAGTTTGACATCAAGTCAACAGTTTTTTACATTTTTTATTGTTGTTTTAAACAGATTGTTTTTTAAGGCTTTAGTGTTTGACCTATACTTGAAAATGGGGTATAATTAATTAATTAAATTAGTATAACAACAAGGAGATAAACATGAGCATAAAAAAATACGACAACGAGAGTATATCTTCTTTAAAAGGTGCCGACAGAGTCAGAAAACGCCCGGGCGTTATTTTTGGTTCAGATGGTATAGAGGGCTGCGAGCATTCTGTTTTTGAAATACTTTCCAATTCCATAGACGAAGCCAGGGAAGGCCATGGAAATATAATAAAAATTACTCGTTTTAAGGATAATTCCATTGAAGTGGAAGACAAGGGCAGAGGAATTCCCGTTGATTTTAATAACAAAGAAAAAAAGTTTAACTGGGAGCTTCTTTTTTGCGAGCTTTATGCTGGCGGAAAGTATAATACGCTCAGCCAGCAAAGCTATGAGTATTCTTTGGGGTTAAACGGTCTTGGTCTTTGCTCCACTCAGTATGCTTCTGAATATATGGACGTTGAAATTAAACGTGATGGGTTTATTTATAAACTTCATTTTGAAAAGGGCGAAAACATAGGCGGCCTTCAAAAAGAGGAATATACACGCAAAGACACGGGCTCAAAAATAAAATGGAAACCTGACCTTAATGTTTTTACCGATATTTCTATTCCGTATGAATATTTTGTGGACGTTTTAAAGCGCCAAGCGGTTGTAAATGCCGGAATAAAATTTGTTTTAAAATATCAAGATGAAAGTGGTTTTAAAGAGCAAGAATTTTTGTATGAAAATGGTATTTCTGATTACGCCGCAGAGCTTTTGGGAGAAAATTATTTAACTCCTGTGCAGAATTGGGCGCTTGAAACCAAAGTAAAAGACAGAGAAGATAAACCTTTTTATAAATTAAAGGTTAATGTTGCCATGGCTTTTTCAAATAATATAAATTTAGCGGAATACTACCATAACTCCAGTTTTTTGGAGCATGGTGGTGCGCCGGAAAAGGCTGTGAAAAGTGCGTTTGTTTCTGAAATTGATGCATATCTAAAGCAAAACGGAAAATATACAAAAAATGAAAACAAAATAAACTTTTCGGATATAGAAGATTCGCTTGTGATAATTATATCTTCGTTTTCCACCGTTACTTCCTATGAAAACCAGACAAAAAAATCCATAACAAACAAAGGAATACAAAACGCAGTTACACAAATGCTTAGAAGGCATTTAGAAGTTTATTTTATAGAAAACCCCGAAGATGCCGAAAAAATTGCAAATCAAGTTTTAATTAACAAACGTAGCCGGGAAGATGCCGAAAAAACGAGACTAAATATAAAGAAAAAACTTACAAGCAGCATGGATATGGCGAGTAGGGTTGCAAAATTTGTGGATTGCCGAAGCAAAAAAGCCGAAGAAAGAGAGCTTTTTATCGTGGAAGGCGATTCTGCTCTTGGTGCGTGTAAACAAGCCAGAAATCCTGATTTTCAGGCTATAATTCCAATAAGAGGTAAAATACTTAATTGCTTAAAAGCAGATTATGGCAGGATTTTTAAAAGCGAAATAATAACTGATTTGATAAGAGTTTTAGGCTGCGGTGTGGAAGTAAGGACATCTAAAACCGCAAAAGATTTGTCTTCGTTTAGTTTGGATTCTTTGAAATGGAACAAAGTGATTTTGTGTACGGATGCTGATGTTGACGGCTTTCAAATTAGGACTCTTTTGCTGACAATGATATACAGACTGACACCAAAATTAATCGAAGCGGGCAAGGTTTTTATTGCAGAGTCGCCCCTTTATGAGATAAGCACAAAAAAAGAAACGTATTTTGCATATAATGAAAGCGAAAAAGAAGAATTTATAAAGAAGATAGGCAGCGAAAAATACACAGTTCAGCGTTCAAAAGGTCTTGGTGAAAACGAGCCAGATATGATGAACTTTACCACGATGAATCCAAAAACCAGAAGGCTTATTAAAGTTTTGCCGGAAGACGCAGAGGCCACTGCAAGAACTTTTGATATTCTTTTGGGTGATAATCTTTCCGGAAGAAAAGAGTATATTATAGAAAACGGACATTTGTATTTGGATAATTTAGACATAAGCTAAAGGCGGGTGAAATAAAATGGCAATGAAAAAGAAAAACAAAGAAAAAATTCGTAATTCTGCAGGTGTTAGCGGTTTTATATATAACGCCGGAGAAATTTTGGAAGAAAAAATAGTAAATACCCTTGAAAAAAACTATATGCCCTACGCAATGAGCGTTATAACTTCCAGGGCGATTCCGGAAATAGACGGCTTTAAACCATCTCACAGAAAACTCCTTTTTACGATGTATAAAATGGGGCTTTTAAGTGGGGCCCGGACAAAGTCCGCCAATATAGTCGGCCAAACAATGAAGCTGAACCCTCACGGCGACAGCGCAATTTACGACACAATGGTGCGAATGAGCAGAGGCTACGAAGCCCTTTTGCACCCGTATGTTGATTCCAAAGGAAACTTTGGTAAATTTTATTCCAGAGATATGGCATGCGCAGCTTCAAGATACACCGAAGCTAAGCTGGAAAGCATCTGCAAAGAATTATTTAAAGATATAGATAAAGACACGGTTGATTTTGTGCCGAATTATGATAACACTTTAAAAGAGCCTTCGCTTTTGCCGTGCACATTTCCGTCTGTTTTGGTAAATTCAAACACGGGTATAGCGGTTGGGATGGCAAGTTCGATTTGCCCTTTTAATTTAAAAGAAGTTTGCGAAACGACAATTGCCTATATAAAAAATCCGGAGCACGAAATATCTTCAACCCTTCTTGCGCCTGATTTTCCGGGTGCGGGTGAGATAATTTACGATAAAGCAAAACTTGAAGAAATTTATAAAACGGGCCGCGGCGGAATAAAAGTTCGCGCAAGATATAAATATGACAAAAAATATAATTGCATAGATATTATTAATATTCCGCCCACAACCACAAGCGAAGTGATAATTGAAAAAATAGTGGAGCTTGTCAAAAGTGGAAAAGTAAGAGAAATTTCTGATATCCGTGATGAAACCGGGCTTGACGGCCTTAAAATAACGATTGATTTAAAACGAGGAACAGACCCCGATAAATTAATGATTAAACTCTTTAAGCTTACTACACTTGAAGATACATTTTCTTGTAATTTTAATGTTTTGGTCGGTGGGACTCCAAAGGTTATGGGAATTCGCGAAATTTTGGAGGAATGGACGGCTTTTAGAGCTGAATGTATTAGAAGAAGAACGGCTTTTGACCTTGCTAAAAAACGCGACAAACTTCATCTTCTTGAGGGGCTTAATAAAATACTCGTTGACATCGATAAAGCAATAAGCATAATTCGCAAAACTGAAGAAGAAGAAAATGTTGTTCCAAATTTGATGAAAGGGTTTGGAATTGATGAAATTCAAGCGGAATTTGTGGCGGAAATTAAACTTCGCCATTTAAACCGCGAGTATATTTTAAAACGCACAAGTGAAATTGAGGATTTGAAGCGCGAAATCGCCGAGCTTGAAAGCGTTCTTTCCAAAAAAGAAAAAATTTATAAAATTATAATAAAAGAACTTACAGCGGTTTCAAAAGAGTACGGCAAACCGCGCAGTAGTCTCCTTATTTACCCGGAAGATACCGAATTTTATGAAGAAGAAGTTGTTGCGCCCGATTACCCCGTAAGATTTTTTATTACAAAAGAAGGTTATTTCAAAAAAATCACTCCGCAGTCGCTGAAAATGAATTCTGAGCAAAAATTGAAAAGTACCGACGAAGTAATGGAAGAAATTGAAGGAAGTAACCATTCCGATTTGCTGTTTTTCACGGATAAATGCCAGGTTTATAAGGCAAAGGGGTATAATTTTTCAGACAGTAAAGCCAGTAGTATGGGTGATTATATTCCTGCGGCGCTTTCGTTTGAAAAAGGGGAAAGACCCGTTTACATGGCGGTTACAACGGATTATAACGGATTTGTTTTGTTTTTCTTTAAAGGCGGAAAAGTTTCAAAAGTAGATATGAAAGCCTACGAAACGAAAACTAACCGCAAGAAGTTAATTAAAGCTTACAGCGACCTTGATGATTTAGTTGCGGCATTTTATGTGCGTGAGGATAAAGACTTTTTAATTACGTCTTCTTCGGGGAAAATTTTGATATTTAATACCGTAGCGATAAGCTTTAAACAAACTAAAAACACGCAAGGTGTTGCAGTTATGAAGCAAAAGAAAGGCCATAGGGTTGTAAGCGCCGAGGAATATCAAAGCGGAAGATTTATTGACGAAAAAATTTATAGGGCGAAAAATATACCCGCAGGCGGCAAGCTGCCGAGCAGTGAAACAACCGATTGCGAACAGCTCACGCTGTAATATATTTTATAAATTTGGAGGAAACAAATATGTGTGATGTGAGAAACAGTATAAAAATTATTTTGTTAAACGAAAAGAAAGAACTATTATTGTTAGCGGTTGACGATAAAGGCATAAAAAATAAAGACGGAAAATATAACGGCCGCTTTTGGAATTTGGTCGGCGGCAGAATAGAAGAAGGCGAATCACTGCTTCAGGCCGCAAAACGTGAGCTTTTTGAAGAAACAGGTTTAAAAGAAAGCGATGTTAAATTTGGTAAAGTAGTCTGGTACGGTGAATTTGATCTGAATTTACATGGCAAGAAAACTCATTTAAAACAAAGCTTTATTTGCGCAGAGACAACAAAAAAAGACGTAACGCTTGAGAATTTAACCGATGAAGAAAAACCGGTCGCCAAAACTCTTGAATGGTTTTCGCTTGACAGAATTAAAAATTCGGAAGAAGTAATATACCCTGTGGTTTTACCGGAGTATTTGCCGGATATAATTGAAGGCAAAATACCAAATGAGCCTATATTTATAGACCTTGCAAAGCAGCCGAAAAAATAGAATTAAGAGGTAACATATATGAAAAGAGTATTTTTGATAGTTCTTGATAGTGTTGGAATTGGCGAGATGCCTGATGCAGATAAATACGGCGACAAAGGCAGCAACACTGTGAAAACTTGCTTTAAAAATAAGAATTTTAGTATGCCAAACATGAAAAAAATGGGCCTTTTTAATATTGACGGCATGGATTATGCCGAAAGTGAAAAAAATCCGACGGCGAGTTTTGCAAGAATGAGCGAAATGTCAAACGGCAAAGACACGATAATCGGTCACTGGGAAATTGCGGGGATAGAATCAGAAAAGCCGCTTCCTACATATCCAAACGGGTTTCCTAAAGATGTAATCGAAAAATTTGAAAAATTAACCGGCAGAAAAATTCTTTGCAATAAGCCGTATTCCGGCACGGAGGTTTTAAAAGATTACGGCAAAGAAAGTGTGGAAACCGGAAAATTAATTGTTTATACTTCTGCCGACAGTGTTTTTCAAATCGCAGCACATGAGGATGTTGTCCCGGTGGATGAACTTTATAAATACTGCGAGATTGCCCGAAAAATGCTTTGCGAAGAGCATGCGGTTGGAAGGGTTATTGCAAGGCCGTTTGTTGGTGAATTCCCAAATTATACGCGCACAACGAATCGCCACGATTTTGCACTTGCTCCGCCGGAAAAAACAATGCTCGATTTTATTAAAGAAAGCGGGAAAGAAGTTATAGCGGTCGGTAAAATAAGCGATATTTTTGCAGGGTGCGGAGTTACCGAAAAAATACTTACAAAAGGTAACGCAGATGGCATAAATAAAACACTTGAAATAATGGATAAAGATTTTGAAGGTTTATGCTTTGTTAATTTGGTGGATTTCGATATGCTTTACGGCCATAGAAATAATGTTGATGGTTATGCTTCGGCTTTGTCGTATTTTGACGAAAAACTAAACGAAATTTGCAGCAAATTAAAAAGCGAAGATATTTTGATTATAACGGCGGACCATGGTTGTGATCCCGGCACAAAATCAACCGATCATTCCAGGGAATATACCCCAATGATAATTTTTGGAGAAAACATAAAAAAAGGTGTAAATTTAGGTACGAGAAAGGGTTTTGCCGATACTGGTGCCACAGTGCTTGAATATTTGGGAGTAAAAGAAAAAAATAAAGGAAATTCATTTTTAAATGAAGTAATAATAAACAGTAGGTGAATAGTTAAATGGATATAAATTTAAAAAATGAAAAAATAATTTTGTGGGGCAAAAAAATTATTATCTGTACGCTTAGCTTAATTTTGCTTGGTATCGGTTGTGGAATAAATATAGCAGCTCATCAAGGTGCTGACCCAATAACTGTTTTTTATGAAGGATTTGGAAAATTTTTGGGAATGAATGTAGGTTTGGCGGTCGGAATACTTAATTTTAGCTTGGTAGCGTTTGTTTTTTACGTAAACAGAAAATACATAAATATAGGAACAATAATTTACTTGTTTGTTTTGGGGAATTTTATTAATTTTGGTATATGGATTTATAATTTATTGCACGTGCCAAATGTTTTTATTTGCCAGATAATAATGTCATTAGTCGGTTGCATATTTTGTTTTGTGGGTTTGGGCGGATTTATGGCAATAGATATAGGTATTGACCCATGGACTGCGGCCGCGGTGATTGTAAGTAAAAAAACCAAAAAATCGTTTAGACTGATAAAAACCATTTTTGATGGGGTTACTTTGTTTTTAGGCTGGGCTATGGGTGGCAAAGTTGGTATTATTACTATTTTTTGTGTTTTTGCAGGTGGCCCGATTATTCAAAAATCTAATGAAATTCTTGACAAATTGCTCCCGAAAATGCTAAAATTTAATCATAAAGATTAAGTTAAAAAGTTATAAATAAGCAAACAAAATTAATTTATAATTTTTGATTAAATTAATAGTGTTATTGCGAATTTATTTATTAAAAGGTGGTGAATTTGAGTAAATTTTCTTTTAGTTATTAAATTAGAAGATAAATTTGCTCGTTTTTTATGTCTAATATACCAACTCCGCATATAAATGCGAAAAAAGAAGATATAGCAGACGTTGTTTTAATGCCCGGAGATCCCTTAAGAGCCAAATTTATAGCAGAAAATTTTTTAACCGAAGTAAAATGCTTTAATACAGTAAGGAATATGCTTGGGTTTACCGGAAAATACGGCGAAAAAACGGTTTCTGTTATGGGCAGCGGAATGGGCATGCCGTCAATCGGAATTTATTCTTATGAACTTTATAATTTTTACGATGTTCAAGCTATAATTAGAATCGGTAGCGCAGGAGCTTTGCAAGATTATATAAACTTAGAAGATATAGTTTTGGCAATGGGAGCATGCACAGATTCAAATTATTGTGGCCAATATGGTTTAAATGGCACGTTTTCACCAATCGCAGATTATAATTTGCTGAAAAAGGCAGAAGAAAATTCCAAAAAGTTATCAGTTAATACTTTTGTGGGGAATATTTGTTCCAGTGATGTTTTTTATGATAGCTCGGAATCTTTGCAAAAATGGAAAGACATGGGAGTTTTGGCAGCAGAGATGGAAGCTGCGGCTCTTTACGTTAATGCGGCAAGGGCAAACAAAAAGGCGCTTTGCATTTTAACTGTTTCGGATTGCCTGCTGAAAGGTCTTTCACTTTCGTCCGAAAAAAGGCAGTTGGGTTTCAGTAATATGGTAAAACTTGCACTGGATACAGCCGCAGGAAAATAGCTGCCGATAATCTAAAAAGCGGCTATAATTTATTGGCATAATTCATATTGTTTAATAAATCGTGTTTTAATTTGGAGGAAATTATGAGAAATATAATTTCAAAAATAGGCGTGACTTTATTGGTGCTCAGTTTTGTGGGTATACTGGCTTTTGCTATTAATACAGGTTTTAAAATTGCAACAGGTCTGGAAGATGACAACCGCTTTTCTGTTTCTATGGTAACGGATGGCGGCGGAATTAACGATCAGTCGTTTCAAGAATCTTCTTGGAAGGGTATGCAAGAACTTGCAAAAGAAACAGATGTAAAAGTAAGCTATGTGGAATGCCCGCAAACTTCTGATTTTTTGAGTAATATAGATAAACTTGCCGACGAAAATACTGATTTAATTTGGGGAATAGGTTATAAATTAGCTGATACCATTGAGCTTGCAGCCAAAACAAATCCCGAAATAAATTATGCTTTGGCAGATTTTTCACTTGGCGAAAAAACTCCTGAAAACGTTACGTGTGCGGTGTTTAGGTCTGAGGAATCTTCGTTTGTGGTGGGATACATAGCGGCAATGACAACAAAAACGGATTGCGTTGGTTTTGTTGGCGGTATAAAAGGTTTGGTTATAGATCAATTTGAATATGGTTATCTTGCGGGAGTGAAATACGCATCTAAAAAACTCGGAAAAAACATAGACGTAAAAATTCAATACGCTGAAAGCTTTACGGATTCTGCCAAAGGCAAAGCAATTGCAATGAAAATGTATGATGAATGCGATGTAATTTTTCACGCTGCGGGCGGCGCAGGAGTAGGCGTTATTGAAGCCGCCAAAGAAACAGGAAATTACGTTATAGGTGTAGATAAAGATCAGTCATCACTTGCACCGAAAAACGTTCTTACTTCAGCTATTAAAGACGTTGGCAAAGCAGTAAAAATGATTTCCATAAAAGCTTTAAACGGAGAAAACACCGGCGGAAAAACTTTTTCTTATGGTATAAAAGAACACTGCGTAGGAATACCCGCAGAAAACCCCAATTTAGATCCTTCAGTGTACAAATCTGCAATTGAAATCCAGAGAAAAATCTCAGACGGAAAAATCGTTTCTCCCGGTAACGAAAAGGATTACAATGAATTTATTAATAAGCTTTCTAGAGGCGAAATAATATAAAATTATATGGAAAGGGGAATTGCATTGGAAATTAGTAAAGACTATGCTGTTCAGATGCGTGGAATAAGTAAATTTTTTGGCAATTTTCAAGCACTGGATTCGGTTGATTTAGACGTAAAAAAAGGCGAAACGCACGCAATTTTAGGCGAAAACGGTGCCGGAAAAAGTACGCTTATGAACATACTTTATGGTTTGTATGGCGCTGACGGCGGTACGATTTATTTAAACGGCGAACCGGTTTACATAAAAAATCCAAGTGTTGCCATTTCTTATGGCATAGGCATGGTCCACCAGCATTTTATGCTTGTGGAAAAATTTACAGTGCTTCAAAATATAATTTTAGGAAACGAATCAACAGACAAATTCGGCATAATTAACATGCGAAAAGCCAGAAAAAAAGTAATTGAAATCATAAAACGTTACGGCATGAACGTGGATTTAAAAAAGAAAATTAGAAATATTTCCGTTGGAATGCAGCAAAAAGTTGAGATATTAAAAGCCTTGTACAGAGGTGCGGAAATTTTAATTCTCGATGAACCGACGGCAGTATTAACGCCGCAAGAAGTTGACGAGCTGCTTGAAATAATTGAAAACTTAAAAAAAGACGGCAAAACAGTTATAATAATAACTCATAAACTCAAGGAAATAAAAAAATCCTCCAAAGAATGCACAATAATAAGAAAAGGTAAATTTGTCGATTGTGTAAACGTTAAAGATGAAAGCGAACAAAGTTTGGCGGAAAAAATGGTGGGGCATAAAGTTAAGCTGCTTGTTGACAAAGAAAAAGCAACCCCTGGTGAAGTTGTTTTTGAAATTAAAGATTTGAATGTAAAAAGTGAAAGAGGAATAGACGTTATAAAAAATCTTTCTATGTCGCTGAGAAAAGGCGAGATATACGGCTTGGCGGGAGTGGACGGAAATGGTCAAAAAGAGCTTATGGAGGCACTTATTTGCAGGCTTTACGTTGAATCGGGAAAAATTTTGATTAACGGTAAAGAAATCCAAAACACCTCAACTCGCAATGTTTTAGATAGCAAAATATCAATAATCCACGAAGATAGGCATAGATACGGCTGTATTTTGGGAATGTCTGTCGCGGATAATGCTATACTTGAAAAGTACAGGGAAAAGCCTTTTAACGCAAACGGATTTTTAAATTATGACGAAAGAGATAAATACACAGAAAAGCTTATTGAAAAGTACGATGTTAGACCTTCAAAATGTAAATATACAAAAATTAGAAATTTATCCGGCGGAAATCAGCAAAAGTTAGTAATCGGTAGGGAAATTGAAAATGACCCCGATCTTTTAATTGCCATTCAGCCTACAAGGGGTCTGGATGTTGGAGCTATTGAATATGTTCATAAAGTTTTAATTGATTTAAGAGATAAAGGCAAAGCGATATTGTTGATTTCGCTTGAACTTGATGAGATACTCGATCTTTCGGACAGAATCGGAGTTATTTACGACGGAAGCATCGTTGGGGAATTTGATCAAAAAGAAGCTAATGAGCAAAACGTTGGATTATTAATGGCGGGAGGTAAAAATAATGACGAGGAGCATATCTAGAATCTTAAAATCTTATTTTATGCGGACATTTATAGCTGTGCTTTTAGGGTTTGTAGTTGCTTCCGCAATACTTTTTATTACCGGATATAATCCATCTCAGTGTATGGCTGTTATGTTTAATGCGGTATTTTCTCGCCCGAAATTTATAGTAAATGTTATTTTAAAAAGCACACCGATAATACTAACCGGTTTGAGTGTTGCATTTGCATTTAAAATGGGTCTTTTTAATATTGGTGCAGAGGGGCAATATATTGTTTCCACCATAGCTGCGGCTATAGCTGGCTTAGTCTTTAATTTTCATCCGATAATTCAGGTACCGCTTGTAATTATGTCAGGCGTTTTTGCGGGTGCAATTTTTGGCGGTATAATTGGTTTTTTAAAATCTAAATTTGGAATCCACGAAGTTATAACCAGTATAATGCTTAACTGGATAGCGCTTTATCTTTGCAATTATATTTCAAATTTAGCATGTTTTCATAAACCGGAAAGCGATGGTACATACCCAATAAACGAGTCCGGGCTTACGCTTTTTATGTATAAATGGAAATTCTCGGAAGAAGGAAGAAGTTTCTTAAAAAACAATCCGGTTCTTAATGATATAATTTTAAAAACAGATTTTAATTTTAATTTTATTTTGGCTGTAATTATAGCAATAGTTGTTTGGGTAGTTATTTATAAAACTCGTAAGGGCTATGAATTTCGTGCGTGTGGTTTGAATCCTGATGCAGCTCAAAACGCAGGGATTGATGTAAACAAAAATATTATATATACAATGCTGATTTCCGGCGCATTGTCGGGTTTGGCGGGCGCACTTGCGTTAACGGGTTCTTCAAATCCTGTTATACACGTTCTTCCTGTTTTTGAAAATTATGGTTTTAATGGTCTTTCTGTGGCATTAATTGCCGGCAGTTCACCGATCGGTTGTATTTTTGCAGGGGTTATGTTTAGTGCGCTGATTTATGCAGGGCAGTCTTTGCAGTTCAAACTCGGTGCGCCTTCTGAAATAGTTAATATAATGATTGGAACCATAGTGTTTTTTGTGGCTCTGTCGGTGATAATTCCTATGATTGTAGACAAAATAGTTGAAAAGGAGGAAAGAAAAAGTGCTTAATAATATTTTAATTGCAATTACAATAACATTAATGTATTCGGCACCGCTTACCTTGGCAGCTATTGGCGGAGTGATTTCGGAAAGGTCCGGAATTACAAATATCGGCATTGAAGGAATGATGAGCATAGGGGCGCTAACAGGCGCAGCAGTAGGATATTTTACTCAAAATCCATGGCTTGGGTTAATTTGCGCGGGAATTGCAGGAGGATTGCTTGCACTTTTGCATGCGGTTGCATCTATCAGTTGTCGTGCTGATCAAACGGTTTCTGGCCTTGCGATTAACTTAATCGGCCCTGGTTTGGCGATGTTTTTATCTAGATATTTTTTCAGCGGAGCAACAATGACGCTTCCTGTTCCTGTAAAACTTCCTAAAGTTGTGGATCCGATTTATTTTCAAAACACACCATTTAGTAGCTTGAGTATTGATGCAAGTGTAGTTATTGCACTAATTGTGGTTTTAGTTACATATTTTGTTCTTTATCAAACAAAGTGGGGACTTAGAATTCGTGCAATGGGTGAACATCCTGCAGCTGTAGATACACTTGGCGTTTCAGTTTATAAATCAAGATATACATGTGTGATTATTTCCGGAATTTTAGCCGGATTAGGCGGTGGCACAGTGACTTTGGCAATAATTTCGCAGTTTACTCCAACGGCTATCAGCGGCCAAGGTTTTATTGCATTGGCGGCAGTAATATTTGGTAAATGGCGCCCGATTGGTGCATATTTGGCGTGTTTGCTTTTTGGATTTTCTCAGGCCTTGGTTATTTTGCTTGGTGGAGGAAGCATACAAATACCGTCAACTTTGCTGGCTATGATTCCGTATATTCTTACAATAGCAGTGTTAATTCTGTTTGTTGGGCGTTCGTCAGCTCCAAAAGCTGCCGGTGTGCCTTATAAAAAAGGTGAGCGCTAAAACTTAGGCAAAAGGTGATTAAAATGGATATAAATGAAATTCTTTCAAAAGTAGACCACACTCTTTTGGCACCCACATCAACAAAAGAGCAGATATTTAAGCTTTGCGATGAGGGAATAAAATACAAAGTGGCATCGGTTTGTATACCGCCGTGCTACGTTAAAAGTGCAAAAAAATATGTGGGCGATAAATTAAAAATTTGCACAGTTATCGGTTTTCCAAATGGTTATAATAATACAGAAGTAAAATTATTTGAAACTAAAAATGCGCTTGATTGCGGCGCAGATGAAATCGACATGGTAATAAACATATGCGATTTAAAAAACAAGAATTTTGATAGTATTGAAAAAGAAATTTATGAGCTAAAAAAATTATGCGGCAGTAAAATTTTAAAAGTTATAATAGAAACGTGTTTGCTAACCGAAGAAGAAAAAATAAAAATGTGCAAAATAATAACAAACTCCGGAGCAGATTTTATAAAAACTTCAACGGGTTTTTCGTTTTCCGGTGCCAATTTAGAGGATATTAAACTGTTTGCCGAAAATATTGGGGAAAATGTAAAAATAAAAGCTGCCGGCGGAATAAAAAGCTTAAACGATGCTGAAGATTTTATAAATTGCGGCGCTTCAAGGCTTGGTACGAGTAGAATTGTGAATATTGTTTCCAAAATTCAGGGTTAATTTTATTTAGGAAAGGAATTTGTTTTGCTGTGAGAGTGTACGACATAATTGAAAAAAAGCGAGACAACAAAAATTTAAATGAAGAAGAAATAAAATATATTATAAAAGAATATGTAAGCGGGAAAATACCCGATTATCAAATGTCGGCATTTCTTATGGCGGTTTATTTTAATGGAATGAACGAGGAAGAGTGCTTTAATTTTGCTAAAAGTATGCTTAATTCGGGCGAAAAAATGGATCTTACTTCTATTCCCGGAATAAAGGTAGATAAACACAGCACCGGCGGAGTGGGAGATAAAACCACTTTGATTGTTGTGCCGATCGTTGCTGCGTGCGGAGTTAAAGTGGCAAAAATGTCAGGTCGTGGTCTTGGTTACACGGGAGGCACAGTTGATAAATTGGAGTCTATTCCGGGTGTGAATGTGTCACTTTCTATGGAAAAGTTTTTTGAAATAGTTAAAAGTATAGGGTGCAGCGTTGTAAGTCAAACCGGGAATTTGGTTCCTGCAGACAAAAAAATATATGCTCTTCGTGATGTAACCGCCACGGTAGAAAGCAAACCACTTGTGGCCTCCAGTATAATGAGTAAAAAAATCGCATCAGGAGCAGATTGTATTCTTTTAGATGTTAAAACAGGAAAAGGCGCATTTATGAAAACGCTTGATGATGCGGTGGAGCTTTCCAAAATAATGGTTAAAATAGGAAAAAATTTCGGCAGAAAAGTTATGGCAGTGATAACAGATATGAATTCTCCGCTTGGTAACGCAGTGGGAAACTCTTTGGAGGTTTGGGAATCATGCGAAGTTTTAAAAGGCGGGGGCCCGGAAGATTTAAAAAAAGTTTCTGTTTATTTGGCGGCAAATATGCTTTACATGGCGGAAAAAGGCACTTTGGAGGATTGCATCACCCTTGCGAACGAGGTCATAAATAACGGCAAAGCATACGAAAAATTTAAAGAAATGATTTCTGCTCAAGGCGGCGATTTGTCTTCTTTTGATAATTTTGAAACTTTGGGGAAAGACGACGTTTGCTATGAAATTATTTCGGAAAAAGAAGGATATGTTTCTTCGATTGATGCCGAAAAATTGGGGAAAGCATCTATGATTTTGGGTGTTGGGCGCCTTAAAAAGGAAGACAGTATTGATTATAAAGCTGGGATAATTCTTTATAAAAAAATTGGTGATAAAGTGGAGAAAGGTGACGTTTTGGCGGCTTTATATTCATCAAAAACAGAAAAATGCAAATGTGCAGAAGAGATTATAAAAGAGGCTGTGGTGCTGAGCCATGAAAAAGTAAAGGTGGCGCCGCTTATTCACGCAAAAGTAACTGACCAAGGTGTGGAAAAATTTTAGTAAAAAGGCGGCGGTGTTTTTAAATGGACTTCAAAGAAGCGGAAAAACTTGCAAGCAAATACAGAAAAGAAATAGAATATCACAACAAAAAGTATTACGATGAAGATTCTCCGGAAATTGACGATTATGAATACGATATGCTTGTAAAAAAATTGGAAGATTTGGAAAACAAGTTTCCAAAGTTAATTTCCAAAAAATCTCCAACTCAGCACGTTGGAGGTACTGCTTCGGTAAAATTTTCACCCGTGGAGCATAAAATTAAAATGGAAAGCCTTCATGATTCATTTTCTTTGGACGAAATAGAAGCTTTTGACAAAAGAGTGCAAGGCAGCATAAGTGCGCCAACATATGTTGTAGAGCCAAAAATAGATGGGCTTTCGGTTTCAATTGAATATAAAAATGGCAAGCTTGTAAGAGCTTCCACAAGGGGAGACGGTCAAGTCGGGGAAGACGTAACCGAAAACATTTTAACTATAAAATCTTTGCCCAAAAAAATAAATACAGATGTACCATTTTTAGAGGTTCGCGGCGAAGTTTATATGTCTAAAGAGAATTTTTTAAAACTGACTAAAATACAAGAAGCCGAGGGAGGAAAGACTTTTAAAAACCCAAGAAATGCCGCTGCCGGCTCTTTAAGGCAGAAAGATTCTTCTGTGGCGGCTTCCAGAAATCTTGATATATTTATTTTTAATATTCAGCAAATTGAGGGCAAAAAATTAAAATCGCATAGCGAATCTTTAGATTATCTTAAGGCAATTGGTTTGCCGGTTGTACCTTTTTATACTTTGTGTAAAAATATTGATGAAGTTATTAAAGAAATTAACAGAATCGGAGAAATAAAACTTGGTTTGCCTTTTCAAACGGACGGCGCGGTTGTAAAAATAGATCTTTTTGAATACCGAAAAATTTTGGGTAGTACAACAAAATTTCCGCGCTGGGCAGAAGCTTTTAAATATCCGCCTGAAGAAAAAACAACAGGGCTTTTAAATATAGAAATAAACGTTGGCAGAACGGGGATTCTTACTCCAACGGGCATTTTGGAACCGGTTTTTATATCTGGGTCAACTGTCCGGCGTGTGGTGCTTCATAACAAAGATTTTATCCGTGAAAAAGATATTAGAATAGGCGACAAACTTGTTATAAGAAAGGCCGGAGAAATTATTCCCGAGGTTGTAAAAGTTGATTCTCACGAAAAAAATTCCACACCTTTTGAATTTCCAGAGAAATGCCCTTCTTGTGGGTCGAATATTGTGCAAATTGATGACGAAGTGGCTTTAAGATGTGTGAATATAGATTGCCCGGCGCAGCTTAGAAGAAATTTAATTCATTTTGTTTCCAAAGGTGCCATGGATATTGAAGGTTTGGGCGAAACAATTATAAATTCAATGGTGGAAAATCAAATAATAAATTCTGCCGTTGATATTTATAAATTGAAAAAAGAAGATATTTTGAGCATGGAAAGAATGGGAGAAAAATCTTCTGAAAATTTAATTTCTGCTATAGAAAAATCAAAGAGCAGAGGGCTTGATAAATTTTTATTTGCTCTGGGTATTCGCCATGTTGGGCAAAAAGCCGCAAAATTATTAGCCCAAAAATTTAAAACGATTGATAATATTATAACCTCAAAAAATGAAGAAATAAGCTTACTTGACGGTATAGGACAAATAATTGCAGATAGTGTAAGTTCGTATTTTTCTGTGCCTGCAAACTTGGAGCTTATTGAAAAATTCAAATTCTGCGGCATAAAAATGGATTTTGAAAGTAACATTAAAGATAGAAAATTTGAGAATAAAACTTTTGTTTTAACCGGTGCTTTGTCCGGATATACCAGAGGAGAAGCTACCGAGATTATTGAAAGCTTGGGCGGGAAAGTAACGTCAAGCGTTTCAAAGAATACCTCGTACGTTTTGTGCGGCGAAGATCCTGGAAGTAAACTGGAAAAAGCAAATAAATTAAACGTAAAGGTAATTAGCGAAGATGAGTTTTTAAAAATGATTTAAACACAGAAAAACAATACCTACTTGAAGATTATTCAGTAGGTATTATTGATGCGAATTTATTATTAGTTAAATTTTATTCTTTTTCTGAAAAGTTGGAAGAATCAATAGAAGATGAACGTAGCATTTGCCTTGTTTTTCTGATTTCAGATAGATTTTGAGTAATTGTGTCGTCTAAATTTTTTATAAGTCCGTCCACATATCTGTGAGCACGGTCTGTGATTTCTTTTGCTTTGGTATTTGCTTCTGCAACAATGTTTTTTGCACTTGCATTGGCAGCTTTTACTATTTCTGTTTGGCTTACCATTGCTTTTACTTTTTCTTCAGAAGCTTTTATTATGTTTTCGGCTTCTGTGTGGGTGTTTTCCAGAATTCTTGTTCTGTTGTCAACTATTTTCTTGGCTTGCATTACTTCTGAAGGAAGTTTCAGCCGTATATCTTCCAGAATCCTTTTTACTTCCTTTGTATCAACAAATGCTTTCCCGCCTGAAAGAGGCAGTTGCCAAGATATTTCTAAAACATCTTCCAGTTCATCTAATAAACGATCTAGTTCCATAAATTTTCCCCCTAAATCAAGTTAAATTTTATTTTAATTGAATTATAAATATTCAGTGTTATATTACCATATTTATATCTTTTTTGCAAAGAAAAATTTTTAATTTTTTCAGGTGCGTTATAATTAGCCAGAGTTTCTGTAATAATTATGCCGTTTTCAGCCATTTTTTCAGATATTAATTCAAGAGTTTCGTTTAGTAAATCCATATCTTTATATGGCGGATCTAAAAAAGCTATGTCAAAATTTTGGCCTGTGCTTTGCAAATATTTTTTTTCGTCGGTGTTAATCATTTTGATATTACCGATGCTTTTTAATTTGGAAATATTTTTTCTAATTAAATCCGCGCTTTCTTTATTTATTTCCAGTATTGTAACGTCTTTTGCGCCTCGGCTGAGAGCTTCTATTCCTACTTGACCTGTGCCGCCAAAAACATCTATAAAACTTTTATTTATTATTTTAAATTGAAGAATGTCAAAAATAGATTCTTTAATGCGGTCTTTGGTGGGGCGCAAGAATTCATTTTTGCCGGATTCTAATTTCAGCCCTTTAAATTTGCCTCCTATTACTTGAATAAAAACCACCTCTTTTAATTTAATTTTCCGAGTAGTTTTCAAAGATAATATTTTTAATAAGAATATCGTTTAAAGGCATATCTTGTTCGTTTACTTCTGCGTTGGAGATTTTATTTATAGCGTCCATACCGTCAAAAACTTGGCCAAACACGGTGTGGCCTTTTCCGCCTGTGTTGTAGTAACCATCAAGGTGCGGACTTCCTCCGTTTTCACTGTATAGAGTTTTAATTTTTTCTGTTATTTTAGACATATCTAAAACTCCGCCATATTGCTTTTCAAACAGTTCGGGGTTTTTCTTGTACATTTTGTAATATTTTTCAAAATTGTCCCAGCCTTGAAATTTTTCTGGGCTTTGGTTGTTTATAAAAAATTGGCTTCCGTTTGTATTCGGCCCGCGATTAGCCATAGAAAGCGAGCCCGTTAAATTGAGTAAATCTGGGCTGAATTCATCTTCAAAATCTTCTCCCCAGGTGCTTTTTCCTCCCATGCCGGTTCCTTCAGGGTCGCCCGTTTGCACCATAAAGTCTTTGATTACTCTGTGGAATTTAACGCCGTTGTAGTATCCTTTTTTGGATAGTTCTTTAAAGTTTTCCACAGCCTTTGGTGCTTCTTCCGGGAAAAATCTTATTTTAAAAGTTCCTTCTGAGGTATTTACCACGGCAATTTCTTCTCCGTTTGAGGGCTTTTCAAGTTGATACCCCACTTTAGAAGATGCTTCTTCGTTTTCTTTTGAATTGTTTTCTTGTTGTCCGCAGCCTGAAAAAAATGTTAAAATACCGCTCATTAAAATTACTCCTAATACATATTTTTTGCTTTTCATTTTAAAATTCTCCTTTTTGTTTTGTAAATGCGTTTCTAATGCATAATTATACTACTTTTTTAAAAGATATTCAACCGGATGTTTTCCCCTTTTTTAAGAACTCATTTAGGTCTGGGTGAATATAATAATAAAGAGCTTACTTAATGTAAAAATTTAATGTAACTCTAAAATACATGAAGTGTCTAAAGGAGGAATTTTATAATTATGTCTTGTAAATCATGCGAAAAACAATATAATTACGAAGCTGAAGTATGCCCTGCATTGGGTGTTCAAGACGTTGTGGTTGGAGTCCCGGTGGAAATTAAACCTTTTGCAAAAGTTGGCAAAGTAAAAACAGAATGTGTTGGCAAGCCGATTATTAAAAGAGGTACCAAAGAATGCGAAGGCAAACCAAGATGCACTTGCAAATTTACCGTAAGCCAAAAAATAAGAGTAGAAGTACCGCTTATTTTTGGCGCAAAAACCGAAATAGGCGAAGCCGGAATAGACTGCAAGAATTGCCCATTTGGCGAAGAATCTCACAGACCTGTAAAATTGGTTAAAGAAGTTGCCGAAGAAGAGTATTACACAGGTATAATCGGATAAAATATTATAAGTAAAAAATAGCTTGGGTTTATGG
This sequence comes from Clostridia bacterium, assembly GCA_017432165.1. Lineage (GTDB taxonomy): Bacteria > Bacillota > Clostridia > Oscillospirales > Acutalibacteraceae > UMGS1491. Next base: position 21,705 of record JAFRJS010000087.1, read on the forward strand.
CCCGGGCTGTTTTTCTTTTTTAGAGTATATTTTATATTTTAATGCAAAAATTAAAAAATAAAGGATTATTTTTAAGGGGGCAGCGAATATTTTAAGTTTAGTAAAATATTTTAAAAAAATTTACGATAAACCAAGCGAAAAAAAGCCCGATAAGCCTAAGGAGTTTTTTTCTAAATCACTTCAAAGAAACGTGCAGAAATTCAAAGCGGAATTTGATAATAGCGCAGACCTTTGCATAAAGTATATAAACGTGGGGAACGTCAGCTGTGCAGTAATAACTTTGGCGGGAATGGTAAGCAAAGACACAGTTGCAATAAGTGTTGTAAATCCAATAATTGATGCTTCTGTAAAAGGTGAAACGCCTCTTGAAAAATTTAATTATATTAAGGATTATGTTATTTCTGCCGTTGATCAAACGCAGGTTTGTACTTACGAAGATGCATTTAATATGATTATGTCCGGTTTTGCACTTTTTGCCGTGGACGGCTGCGACAGTATGGTTGCTCTTGGGGTGCAGGGCTTTCCGGTCAGAGCTGTTTCCGAGCCGTCTTCGGAGCTTATGCAAAGGGGTTCCAGAGAAGGTCTTGTTGAATCCGTAAATATAAATATGACCCTTATAAGAAAGCGCCTTAAAAGCCCAAAACTTAAGTTTGAAGTTATGAATCTTGGCGCCACAAGCCAAACCGCCGTTTGCCTTTGCTATATGACAAATAAAGTTTCTGAAGATATACTAAAAAAAATAAAAGAAAATCTTTCCAAGGTGAATCTTGATATGGTAATAGAAGCGGGATATTTGGTTCCGTATCTTGAAGATGATGGTGATTTTTCCCTTTTTAGCAGTGTGGGTATGACGGAACGCCCGGATACAATCTGTGGGAAAATATCAGAAGGTAGAGTTGCGATTTTAATTGACGGAACACCGAATGCTCTTATAGTTCCTTATCTTTTTGTGGAGTATTTTCAGCATTTGGACGATTATTCGATGCACACATATTTTGCCACATTTACAAGGTGGCTTAAATATCTTGCTTTTTTTATGTCCACTCTTTTGCCGGGTCTTTATGTGGGAATAAGCACATTTAATCCCGAAATTTTACCCGGACCTATTCTTAATAAAATTGCTTTAGCGGTAAGCACAACGCCGTTTTCTCTTATGACGGAAACGATTTTTATACATTTAATTTATGAAATAATGAGGGAGGCTGGCCTTAGAATACCGAGGCCTCTTGGCCACGCAGTTAGTATAGTTGGTGCGCTTGTTATTGGTGAAACTGCGGTCAGCTCAGGGCTAATTGGTGGCCCAACGCTGATGGTTGTAGCGCTTACCGCAATTTCTTCTTATGTTATACCAAATCTTTATGAGCCGATTTCTATTTTAAAATTTGTTTTTATAATAGTTGGCGGACTTCTTGGAATATGGGGAATTATGATAATATTTACCGCTGTGCTTGTGAACATATCTTCTAAAAAATCTTACGGTATACCATTTACTTCGCCGATTGCTCCGTTTAAATTTTTTGCCATGAGAGACGTTTTAACCAGGTGCGGTTGGAGTTTTCTTTCTAAAAAAAATATAAAAGTGCAGGATCTTCCAGGTTCAGAAGTAAAATAAAAAAACAAGGAGAAAAATTTTATGGAAAAAAGGCCGTGTATCAGCACCGGGCAGATATTTTCAATGCTTTTTATAAGCAAAATCGTAATAAGTATGACGTACGGCAGTTTGCTTATCGGGGATTCTGATATATGGGATCATCTTGTTTCTGTGCCAATATCTTTTTTGCTGACGTTTTTAATTGTTTGGCCGATATATAAATTGTTTTCAATGGATAAAAAAATGAATATAATGGACAATATTTATAATTTAATCGGCAAATGGGGAATAACATTAATTTTTATTTATGTAATTTATTATTTAGTAATTTGTTTTCATACTTTGGCGGTTTTTAATAATTTCATCTCAAATGCTGTAAATCCGCCAATTTCTATCACTTTTCTTACTTTTATATTGATAATTTGTTCTTGCTATGGTGCATATAAAGGTTTGGAGGCGCTGGCCAGAACATCAAGTTTTATTTTGATTTCAACTGTTTTTTCGGTGGTGTTTTTGGGTGTTTCGCTTTTTTCGGGTGTTGAGGTGATTAATTTTACGCCTTTAATGTATAATGGCAGCGAATCTGTAAAAGAGGGCGTGATATATATGATATCTCAAAGCCCGTGTATTGTAGCGCTGGCTGTTTTGTTGCCAATGGGAAAAGGAAACAAAAAAAGGGGCATAATTATTTGGAATTTTTTAGTGTATTTACTTTTTGCCATGATAATAGTTCTTATTATAGGTTCTATGGGCGATTTTGTTTATACGCAGTTGTTTCCGGTTTATACTGCTGCGGGAATAGGCAAATTTGGCTCTTTTAGGCATTTGGATTCGCTTTATCTTGGGGTTTGGATTTCGGGGATATTTTTAAAGCTTTCTTTATTTTTTATTTTGGCGTCAGAAGGAATAAAAAAAGTTTTTGGAGAAAAAGCAAAAAAAATTTCAATAGTAGTTTTTGGCGTTATGATGGCATCTGTTTCTTGTTTTCCAAGCTTTTTTGGAATTTTAAAAACAAGTGTTACCACATGGGTTTTGTTTTATTTTCTTATTTTTTTGTCATTGGTGGTGCCGAGTGTTTTGATTTTTATTAAATTTTTTAAATTAAAAAGGAGAAATAATATTGAAGATTAAAAAAAGTATTTTTCTGCTTCTTTTTGCCATCATATTGCTAAGTTTTTCCGGTTGTTCGGAAAATTCTCAGCTGCATCAAAAATTAATAATTCAGGGAATTGGCATAGAAAGTATCGAAAATGAATATGTTCTCACAGTTCAGGCGCTGGATTTTAAAAATCCATCAAAAGAAGACAAACCCAGCACAAAAATTTTGGAAATAAGAGGGAATTCACTTTTAAATGCACTTGAAAATATATCCAAACAAACCAGCCTTACGCCGGTTTATTCGCAAAACATGATAATTATTTTAAGCGAAAGCATCGTAAAAAATAGCGGAGTGAATAATTTTATAGATTTTTTTATAAGGCATTTTGAAGCAAGGCCAAAAGTAAAAATATGCGTGGTAAAAGACAGGGCTTCGGAATATCTAAAAATAAAATCCGAAGATAATAAGGTATTAACCGCAAAGGATATTCACGACCTTATTCCAAGCAGCCTTAATTCAGATGTTTTGCATTTTGTTTCAAATTTAAAAAGTGGTTTAAGTAATTCGTATTTGTCTTGGATTAATATAGAGGACAAAAACGGATTAAAGCAAGTGCACCTTAAGGGTGTTGGAATTCTTTTAGAGGATAATTTGGTAAAATTTATTGAAAAAGATGAAGCGCTTGCTTTTATGGTTTTGAAATCTGTGCCAAATTTTGGTACATTTGTTGTGGAAAATAAAAATCTAGGAAAAATAATTTGCCTCTTGGAAAAATCCGATGTTAAAACAAACGTTAATTTAGAAGAAGGAAAAACTCCAAAATACAAAATAAATTTAAATTTAGAAATATCTGTATTTTCTATGAGTGATAAACTTGAATTTGATTTTGAAGAAGAAATTAAAAATAGCATAGGTGAGGAATTTTCAAAAAAAATAACCGCACTTTGCAGTGAGGTTATCGGTAATTTTTTAGGGCAGGGGGTAGATGTTTTTGATTTTGGAAAAATTTTAAAAAATTCTTACCCCAAGTACTTTAAAAAAATAGATGGCGATTGGAAAAGTCATCTAAAAAACTGTAAATATGAAGTGGTTTCAAAAGTAAACGTGATTATTACAGGAAAAGAGCCGATTTAAATTAAATTATCTTCTTCAAAAAGTTTGCTGTGTATTATGTTTAAAGATTTGTGCGCATAAGAAGACGGCACAATAATAGAAACTCTGTTGTTTGTGCACGCAACCATTTCGGTTTCAATTTCGGATTCGGATAATGCCTGAAATACTATGGAAGCTGTATTTATATTGTAGCTGCCGAATAAATTGATAATAGAAATTTCAGATTTATTTTTTTCGTAGAATATTTGGTTTTCATCTTTTAAATGGTTTTTGAGTATTTCTATTGTTTGGGGTAAATCTTCTTCTTTTATAACAAAAGTTGTACTGCCGGAAGATGTTTTCCCAACGGGTTTTAAAGAGTTTTCTATTTTAATATTTTTTAAAAGAGGCGCAATGTTTTCAGAAAATGTTTTTTGGTTTATATCAGAGATTAAAACTTTTACAAGGTTATTTTTTAACGAAATTCCGCTAATATGATTAGATGGTAAATTTGGAATATCTTTAACTAATGTTCCGCTTGAATTATTTGATGTGCTGGAAAGGACCTCAATTTCAACTCCATATTTTTTTGCCGCTTCAATGGACCGTTCATTTAAAACCTGTGCGCCGTAATTAGAAAGAGCAAACATTTCATCGTACGATATAGTGCTAATTTTTTTTGCAGCAGGGACTATTCTTGGGTCGGCAGTATAAACGCCGTCAACGTCGGTGTAAATTTTGCACATATCTGCTTTAACCGCTGCCGCAACGGCAACTGCGCTGGTGTCTGAACCGCCGCGCCCGAGTGTTGTTATGTCTTCATTTTCGTCAATACCTTGAAATCCTGCAATTACAACGATGTTTTTTTTGGCTAATTCTTTTTTTATTCTTTCGGTATTTATTTTGGAAATTTTTGCGCTATAGTGGCAAGAATCGGTTAAAAATCCGGCTTGCCACCCCGTTAAAGAAACAGCTTTAAAGCCGAATTTTTCTATAGCCATGCAAAGAAGTGAAATGGAAATTTGCTCCCCGGTTGAAAGTAAAACATCCATCTCACGTTTAGATGCATTAGGATTAATACTCCTAGCGGTTTTTATTAATTTGTCGGTTGTGTCGCCTTGAGCAGATACAACAACGATAACATCATGCCCTTTGGAGTGCAGGTCGGTGACTTTTTTTGCAACGTTAAACAAATGGTGATTATCCGCAACGGAAGTCCCGCCAAATTTTTGTACTATAAGGCTCATAAATTTCAGCTCCCTAAGGATTTTAAATAATAAATTTTATAATCTATTCTATGTGAAAAATCTTTTTATTGATAACTTTATTAATTTCAAAGGTTTATAAAGTTATTATTCATTGGGCTTTTCTTCTTTTTTGGTGCTTTCATTAGATTCAGCGGGATTTTTTTCTTCTTTTTCCGGCTGAGGCTGTTCGCTGTTTTCATTTTTTTCGTCAGTATTTTGAACTGCTCCGGAATGCGAACCGCATGGTGAAGGCATAGCGCTGGCGGAATAATATCCCGTTGCCGTTGACGGGCAAAAAGAAGTTGCAAGATTTCCGCTTTGTTTGCAATATGTGGCGGTTACTGTATTTTTGTCAAAAGTAAAGTTGATGTTTTGTTTTCCTTCCAAATATTTAGTCATAATATGCTTCCAAATTCTAATCGCTGCGGCGGTTTCATGAATTCTTTTTGGGTTGTCGTAGCCTGTCCATATTCCTGCAACGGCGTATGGACTCATGCCAATGAACCAGCTGTCGTAATCGTCGTTTGTAGTACCTGTTTTACCCACGATTTCCCAGCCAGGTATATTTGCCGAACGTCCGGTACCCTCGGGGCCTATTACAACATTTCTTAAAAGTCTGTTCATTATATTTGCGGTGGTTGGGGCTATTACTTGTTCGGCGGGTGATTCTCTGTTGTCCAGAATTACTTTGTCGTTTCTATCTGTAACGTAGAAATAGGTGTATGATTTTCTGAATTTTCCGCCGTTACCGAAAATTTGGAATGCAGTTGTCATTTCTCTTGGGGTTACGCCGTAGTGTGTGCCGCCTGTTGCAAGGGCAGCAAGAGATACTGCATCGCTACTGTCTAAACTGTTAATTTTTAATTTTTTGGTCAAAAAGTCGTAGCTTTTTGCCGGAGTAAGTGCCTTTATTACCTGCGCAACGGGGGCGTTTGCTGATTTTTCTATTGCCCACTGAAGTGTTACTTTCCCTTTATAGCTTTTGTACCAGTTGTCAGGCCAATTTCTTACCCCGTGGCCTGTTTCAACTTGAAGTGGTTCGTCAGGAATTAACGAAGAATAATTGTACATGCCGCAATCTATTGCAGGTGCATAAGCGGATATAGGTTTAATTGTTGAACCTGGTTGACGTTTTGCGCTGCAGGCTCTGTCATAAAGCAAATTGCCTGTTTTTTCTTTTCGTGAGCCTATTGTGGCTAAAATTCTGCCGTCTAATCCCATCATAATGTAGCCAAGTTCCAGGTTTTTATCGCCCGGCATAACGCTGCTGTTTTTAAGTGAATCTTCTGCTATTTTTTGAGCCTTTACATCCATAGCACTGTAGATTTTCAGTCCTTGTTTGTAAATCATGTCTTCGGCTGTAGATTTTCCGATATTATATTTTTCGCAAAGGTCGTTTATAACGTCCTTAAGAAGAACTTCCATGTACCAATTTCTGGTGTTTTGGGTATTGTTGTTTTGTGAAGAATTGTTTCCGTTTTCTTCAAATTTCATGTTGTCTGATTCTTGTTTTGCCGCGTTATATTCATCTTGAGAAATTTTTTCTTGCTCAAGCATTTCTTTTAAAACTATTTCACGTCTGGATTTATTTTTTTCCGGGTGAAAAAGAGGATTGTATGCAGTTGGATTCTGTGTTATGCCGGCAATTGCTGCGCACTGAGCCAACGAGCAGTCTTGGATATTTTTATTAAAATATGCATTTGCTGCCGCTTGAACACCGCGGTTTCCTCCGCCAAAATTTACAACATTTAAGTAAGATTCCAAAATTTCATCTTTGGAATACCTTTTTTCAAGTTCGCCGGCACGGAATATTTCACGCAGTTTTCGTGTTAAGCTTGGCTGATTGTCTTCTGTTATGTTTTTAACCAGCTGTTGGGTAAGCGTGGAGCCGCCGTAACTTGCCGTACCTTTTAAAAGGTTTCCTGCTGCTCCCATAGTTCTAAACCAATCTATTCCTTTGTGGTCGTAAAATCTTTTGTCTTCTATTGCAACAATTGCATTTTTCATGTTTTTTGGTATATCTTTAAAGTCAATCCAAACACGGTTTTCAGTGTTATACACCTTGTCGTATTCTTCCGGTTCGCCTTTTTCGTTATTTACATAAACAAAACTTGTAAGAGACATTTTTGATGCTGTTATGTTCAGTGCTATATCGTTTTCAAGAATTGTAGATTTATAAGAATTAAGCGAAACAAGCACAATTCCACTTGTTAAAAAAGTTATGGCGACTATGCTTATAAATAATCTCCATAAAATACTAAAACTTGAAAGGAATATTCTAATACCTTTGTTTTTGCTGGGTTTCTTATTTAAAAACTTATGATTAATTGTATCTCCGAAACGGCTTATGTCTGTTTTGCGCATTTTAAACCTCTTTTCTTTAATCCATAAAATCAATTAAATACACAAAAACAGAATACCACAAAAAGCACTAAATAGTCAATAATCACATGTATTTAATATGTAACGACTTTTCACGCAAGCCGCATAACGGCGGCATATACCTTGGATATTTCGTACCAAGTTGCGTAGTCCACCGAACCCGTTTGTGGAAGATTGAATATCTCTTGAAATTTTTTCACGGCATCTACCGTGCTTTGCCCGTAAACTCCATCTACTGCGATTTTATTTATTGCCGGATAATTATTGCTGATGGAATTGAGTTGCCTTTGAATGGTTCTTACATTTTCGCCCACTGATCCGGACTCAAGCGCATTTCCCGGGAAAGAAATCGGCACCCCTGCAATCTGGTCTGCATATTCTGTGTAAATTTCTGTGCCGTAGTAGGTTCGTAAAATGTCTATGTAATTAAGCCCGTTTTCCGCTAATTCTTTTGAACCCCACTGAGAAAGCCACCCGGGGCAAGTTACATTTTTTCCGTCGCAGTACTGAGTAAAAAGCGGCTGCTCAATTTGAGGCTTTGTAATATACAGGGAAAACATTTCGTCCACAATATTAGAAATTTCTTCAAAAATATTTCTTTGATAAACGAATTTTTGGTCGTACGCTGTGGTGGACGTAACAGTAAAATTTTTTCCTCTGCTTCGGTACCATTCTGTATAGACTCTGTTTAAGGTAAATGATGTTATCGTAAGAATATTTGCTTTGATGCATTCTTCTGGCCATGTGGCGTAAATTTCGCTGCTTGCAACATTTTTAATATAGTCTTTGTATGGTATCCAGTAGTTAGGTGCCGAGTCGTCATCGGGATTTCCGTCATGAACCACAATGTATTCCGGTACAACTATTTTGTCTAGTATTACAAAGCCTTCTGCCACGGGCAGTGTTTTCACGGGGCTTTCGGCAATTTTGGGCGGAAAATCCCCGTAAAGAGTATGTGGCGGTATTGGATAAACAAAGTCCTGTATATTATTTTCATTTGTTTTTTTCATAAACACGTTTTGTACTGCCGTAGTGTTTGGCAAAACCTGAATATTTTCTATTGTTACGGGGTCAAAACCTTCTTTGCTGACGTTTATAGTGTATTCTGTGTAAGGCTGCGGGGAGTTTGGCTGCATGGAGTATTCCTCCGGTGGGGTTTCTAAATTAATAATATCGGAATTTCCCGAAGAATTTGTGGTAAGATTTTCAATTATATTTTTTGTTTTTGAATTTGTTATCGTTACGCTCGAACCTTCCAGTGGAAAACCGACTGTTTCGCTAAATATATTAACTTGTAATCTCCCAGTGCTCATATTTTAAATCACGCTCCAAAATAATACTTAATAAATAAAATGACGGGGAGGATGTTTTTATGAACAAAAAAGCCCCCTTACTTATTAAAAGTAAGGGGAGAGAAGGGCTGGATTTTATTCACTTTGTTGATGCTTTTTTGCCAAGAGTAATATTAGCCAAATTGCTCCTGAACCGAATAAAAGAATTAATAGTACCACTAAAAATTCGTTGTTTAAAGCCCATTTGTAGAATTTTTGCCACCAAGAAATTGTAGTGATTCCATATTCGGACGAATCGCTGCTATTTCCGGTTGATACTAACGAACTATCCGGCTGTGTTAAATCTCCAATTTGAGACACTACACCTTCGCCAAGCAAAGTTTTTAATTCTTCTTCGTTTTCCACAAGCCCGGAAACCGATATTTGAGTGCTTGAAGGGTTTTCTGCATAATTAGGTATTTTCTTTGCTGCAAGTCCAAACAAGCTAAATGAAGTCGCTGTGAATTTAACGTTATTGTCAGTTATATTTACGTCAAGATATTCAATATTTCCGCTAGATTTTTCATGTGCGATAACCACGTTTTGATATCCCGTAAGGTCGCCCGGTGCAGGCATTGTAACGTCAACGGTTTTTCCGTATGGAAGCTCATAAGTTTTGCCGGTTAATAAGTCCAGCAAATATATATCATAAAGGTTTATCAGTTCGCGTCTGTCTATTTTGGAATTTAAATAATTCATTTTTTCTTCATCTTTTGTAAGTTCTGTGGCTATTACTTTTATATTCCAATCAACGCCGTTAACGTATATGCTTCCTGATCTATGATTAAGTTCGCCGGCTTCTTTTTGAGCTTTTTGCAGTGCGGCTATATTTGTAACTTGTTCTTTTTCCTCGTCGGATAGATTTTCGTAAGTCAGCGTGGCTTTAACGACGCTGTTTACGTCTTCATCCGTTACTACGGGGTCAGGCACGTTGTTTACGTCTTCCATAGTGATTTCTTCCGGGTTTTTGTTTACGTTTTTTACGGTTATCGTGATGTCGCTGTTTATGTTGGTAACCGTATAAATTCCTGCGCTTTCTGCAATTACTTTATTGTCGTTCATCATAACAAGCGGGGTTGACTTGTCGTAAGCGTCCATTAAAGTGATTTTAAAGTAAAGCGATTCGCCGTATTCTACATCAAGGGAATTTTCAAATGGTTTGTTTTTATTGTTTTTATAGATTACTCCTTCTGTGGCTACAAAAGTTGCTTTGTAGGTGTTTTTCTTAACGCCCGAAACTTCAATTATTTTATTTTCAGTGATGTTTGGTATTGTATATTTGCCGGAAGCATCAGGAACAATCGGATTTAAAACACCTTTTACCGTAACTGTGGGTGATGCTTTGTTGTATGCACTATCCAGTGAGAGATAGAAGCTTAGGTCATCCCCGTGCGCCATTGTTAAATTGGTTTGCATGGTGTCTCCGTTTTGGTCAACGCATTTTACGCCCTCAGTAAGCCTTATTTCCACAGAATATTTTGTTTTTTCCACGTTTTCCAAGGTTACCGTGTAATCTTCCGTTACGTCTTCTATTGTGTAAACATCATTAGACGGGAATAATTGCTGCCTTGTTCCGGAAACGTCTTTTTTTGCAAAGAGTTTCATGCCCGAAATATCGTAACCTTCGTCGGCTTTTACTTTAAAGCTGAATGTTTGCCCGTGCAAAGCCGTTTGGGTAATATATTCTTTTGAAGTGTCTTCGTCAAGGGGATTAATTCCGTACTTGTCTTGGAATATAATTCCCTTGGAATTATAAAGTTTTATAGTGTGCTTTTTGTAATCCAGGCCTTCTGCATATATACGGCAGTTTTCTTTTATTTCTGTAATGGTATATATGTTTGGGTTTGCGTCTTTGTATAGTTCTTCATCGGGGTACTCATTATGCATATCTTTGTGGCTTTTTAGTATTTCAGTGTCTTTCCCGGAAGAATACTCCAGTTTTAAATGGTAATCATTTTCCGATTTTTCATACGAATCTTGAATTTCTGTTTTAAATGTGAAAGTATCGCCGTATTTTAATTCTTTTTCGCTACCCAAATCATTATCTTTCGAATCTTTAAACGAAATACCCTCGTGTTGTGTGAAAACTAATTTACAGTTAATTTTTTCAATGTTTTCCACTTTTACTGTAGTGTTTTCGGAAATGTTTTTAATTTTGTATTGTCCGTTTGTATATTCAATTGGTATGCCGTTGGCCAAAGCCGCTAAATTTGAGGAGCTGTATCCTTCGTTTTCTTGTATTGTAAAGTTTATATTATACCCGTAAGGTTTCCTGAGTATAAAATAGTTGGCGTCCACCGGTTTGTCTTCCGGTAAAGCTTTGTCTTTTAAAGGGTTGCCGTCACTGTCTAAATATTCGAATGCGGGATCTTCGATAAACGTAACAGCTATCGTTCTTTTTTTACGTGAGGCCGTCAAAGTAATATCGCCGCTTAGATTTTTTATTTCGTATCTATTTCTTATTGATTGTGTATTTGTTGTTCGTTTTATTGTTGAATTGTCTGTGAGCTCAGCACTTTCTATTTCATCATTGAGTGTTTTAACTTTGCCTTCAAACGCAATATCTAAGACTTCGTTATTTATATTATATCCTGTTTGTGGCTCGGTTTCAAAAGTGAAATCGCTTCCGGATTCAATGTCTTTTACCAAAAATTTTTCGCCGTCGGTAACGTCATAAAAGTTAGAAGCAAATAAATTACATCTTATGGAATATTTGTGTTTTTCCGGGGTGGGCATGCTTACTTTTAAATTGTCTGAATAAATGTTATCTATTGTATACAGGTAATCTCCTTCGGTTTCCATTTCTTTATGGCTTACTGTTCCAAAACCTTCGGGATAAACTTGCACACTTTCGGGCTTAAAATCATAGTTTTTATCCGCATGAATAATAAAATTAAATTTTGCGCTTGTCTTTACGTCGTCTGTTTCAACGGTGTAGCTGTTTTGGGTCATTTGGATTGATTTTTTTATTACGTCTTTACCTTGGTCGTCTTGTACGGTGTACGTTTCGTAAAAATCCAGCCCTTTTGTTTCAAGCGGAAATTCTATTTCGGATTGTGTAGCGAATTCCGAGTTGCTAAATATCGGCGTTAAGGTTATTGTATCGTACATGTATGCAAAGTTTAAGCCTTCTTCATCTTTTTCGCCGTTTTCATCGTATGCAGAAGTGGATGCCACATTGTTTTGATAATTGCTTCCGGTTAATTCAGTCCCCAGATATTGTTTAGGAGGTTTCATTTTTGGTGTGGCAGGGTAATAATATACATATATCGGGTAGTTGTCACCACGTGAGTAATGAGTGCCATTTTGGGTTCTGACGCTAATATTTGAGCCATGTAAATTGTTAAAAAATCTGGAATTGTATGAAAATGAATATCCGTTTGATGAATTTTCAGCATATGAATAATTATAATTTGCATTATTTAATTTATTAATATACGATGACTGTATATTGTAATTTAAATCACCGGTCATTAAGTTTTCTTTGTCGTGAGTTTCTTTATCAAAATTTAAGTTTTGGCTAATAAATAATGATGAAAAATCGCCATTAACATTAGGGAAACGTGGGATTCCACTAGAATAAAGTTTAAAGTCGTCACTTGGGTGACCTTCTTCACGGGTAAAGAAAGATCCCCATTTTGCATTAATTTCTTTAAAGTGGTTAAATTTTCTGGTGCAAAGCGGATTTGACTTTGTTATGCCGGAAAATTCGTTTTCAAATAAAGTATCTGTATTAAAAAATTCAAACATAGTAGCAAAACTTTTGTTAAGAGAACTGCTAAACATAGAAGGAGTTACGGTTTTCTTTGTAATGGAATAAAAATCCGGGTTAGATAAGTAATCATGGTACTTTGAAGACCATTTAACTGTATCCTCATCATTAATTGAACTGTAACTTGCCGATGTGTTGTTTACGGTTTGGCCAACGTTGTTTTTTATTTGTTTCCGTTCGTCGCTTTCCTGATCTTCTTTGTGAGTTCCTAAAATATTAAAAATATCCTCGTCTGTTACTGTGTTGTTTTTTGTGCTGTCGAATCTTGTTCCGTCAACTTTAAAGCCCACAAAATTGTTTGCGTTGTTAATTGGCCCATAATCGAGTTTTATGTTAAAATTTTGTGGTCCAAAATAAGATTTGTTACCACTGAATCCTTGGCATTTATTGTTGTTAAAGTCTGGGCCGCTTTCATTTTCGATTTTTTTAAATTGAACGTCAAATGATTTACCATCGTCAGATGCTGTGGCGCCGGAAATATCCGTTGGTTGATCTTTAAATTTAATTTCGTAATCGTTTGCTTTGTTGGCAGCGTCTGTGCCAAATGTATATTTTTTTGCCAATGACCAAGCTTTAATGGGGAGCAGGTTGTTATTTCCGCCTTTTGAAAACGAAACTTTTAGCGGTGAGATTATATTATTTACTGTGTATTGATTGTTTTCGTTAAATGTTTGAATGCTTCCTTCGTTACTATTTTTTATTGATATATCGGAATTATTGTTGCTGTTATTTTGGAATGTTATGCTGGAATCAACCGGGACTTCCAAAGAATCTATATTTTTGGCATCTTGGTAGACGCTTTGCCCGTCATTTATTTTATAAGATATGGTTGCATCGTCCGGGATACCGCTTTTTTCTATTGTTAGGGTGACGTTTTTACTTTTGTCGGGTTCAATTGTAATGGATTGGTTTTCTTGTATGTTAGAAATAGTGTAGTTACCGTTAAAGCCTTTTTTAAGCTGTGTATTATTGGCTTTTACCATAAAGTTTTCATCTTCAAGCCCGCTTTTTAATTTAAAGGAGAAGTTGTCGCCTTTGTTTACGGTTTGACTTTGTGCCGATGCTTCGGCATATTCATATCCGGAAGCAAAGTTAACGTTTGAAGTCCCTTGTATGTTTCTTACGCTTAGTGTAGTATCAGATTTTATTGGCGAAACTTTGAATTTATTATTTTCCAAAGAAACGTAAGGAGTTATATCCGCATTTACGTCCAAGTACATATTTTCGGCCGAATATCCTTCATTTGGTGTAACGGTTATTTCCAAGCTTCCGCCGTGTTCAACGTTGTAAACTTTTGTGCCTAAATTTTGCGTATTTTCGTCAAGATGTACGTTTTGGCCCGATACATCAATTTTTGCATTTTTTAAATTCTGCGCAACGCTTACCGCATAAAGATTTTTTACGGGTTTAGACGTTTCAATTTTTACCGGTTGACGAATGTCTGTTATGGTGTAAAGGCCCGAGCATTCATCTTTTGAGTTTTCATTGTTTGGAGAGAGTAAAGTTTTTTCGCTTCCCAAAACGTTGTTTTTGTAAACTTCAATATCGCTAAAGTTTTGAGTGTATCCGTCGGCCTGTTTTAACCTAAAAGAAAAAGAATTTCCATATTTAACGCTTGAATTTGTTATTTGATTTTCTCCGCTTTCATCAACAATTAAAATCCCGTGTTCTTGCGCCGGAAAATATATAGGCACGTCTGTCCCTGAAAGCTCTTCTATGGTGGAAAGCTCTATATTTTCCGAAATATTATAAAGTGAGTAGTTATAGTTGTTTTTGTGCAAGATTTTACTATTTGCAACCAAAGTTTTTTCTAAATTTTCATATTTAAAATCGTAATTTTCTCCGTAAAAAGCGGTAAATGAATTGCCGATTTCAAGAGCTTTATATTCATTTTCGCTTGATAATTTATATTCTATTGTGCCGGGGGTGCTGTTTTTTACACTGTATGTGTTTTTTTCTGCAGATTTGTTTATTTTTATATCGTAATCTTTATTTACGGGCGTGTTTAATTTTACTCCAGAGGTCGTTTGAGTTTTGTTTATAAATTCGTCTATTCCCTCTATGTCGTTAAAATCAAGCCCTGTTTGGGTGTATGGGGCGGTTCTTTCAATAATTACGTTTATTCCCATTCCATAAGTGAGATTATTTAATTCGTAAGAATTGGAATTTTCCGAAAAGTCCATTTTTTTCTTTTCTAATTCATTTGAAAAATAATAATAAACATCAAGAGCCTCTTTTGTTTTTTGTGGTTCTTCTTTCATGGCTATTTTTAAGCTGTAATTATCTGTTTTGATGCCCGAAAACGATAAATTAAGGTTTTTATTTACTTTAAGTTCGGAGGTAGGGTAGTTTTTACCGGGAATTATCATTTCATCTTTTTGTGGATCGCGTTCTACGAATGAATCATTATCGCTGTAATCATATGTTTTTAAAGAAAACGCCTCTTTTGAACCATGATCGAGCAATTTTACGTCGCTGACTTTTAATTGGCTATACCCTTCATCAAATTTAACCAGGAATTTTATTTTGTCGCTGTTTTTAATTTTTATTGAGTCAGTTCCTGCCGTGGGTTGCCAATTTCCGTAATCTTCGTATGTCCCGATTAGTTTGGTGGATTTTTTCGATATGGCATATTGAAGGCCATTTTGCGAAACTCCCTCTAAATTTTTTGGGAAAGTTATGATGTAGTCGTTAACTGCCGAATTGTCGCTGCTTAGTGCAGCAATTAGCGATTTTGCACCAAAAGAAATTAATATGAATGATAGCAAAAACATAGTAATTAATGCTGGTGCTTTAAAAATTTTTTGAGAAAATAATTTGATCTTTTCCATAATTTTAAACCTCCAAAAAAATGTATAAAAACCCACTTTATTATTATTATACTAATCATTATATTTTTTTCAATATAATATATAGTATTTTAAAAAAATGTATTTAAAATTTAATAAACTAACATAAAACATCATACATATAGAGTATTGAGCATAAATTGATTATTTATTATTAAATTAAAGGAGAAAATTCATATGTGGAAAGTGCCTTCGCTGGAAGAAAGAAGCAAAATAATTAACATCCTCAAAGAAAAATATGAGTTTGTGGAAGTCGGTGTGATTGGGAAAAGTGTTTTAAACAGAGATATAAATTTTTTAAAAATAGGCAGTTCAAAAAAAATAATTTTGTGGCTCGGAGCGTTTCATGGCATGGAATGGCTTACAATTTTGGTGCTTTTTGAATTTTTTAAAAAAATATGTTCTTATATTCAAAGCGGTGAAAATTCATACGGAATCGATTTTAAAAAAGTTTTTAAAGAAAAATCTTTGGTTATAGTTCCGTGCGTGAATCCGGACGGAGTTGAAATTGCGCTGAAAGGTGGAAATTCTGCCGGAGAATACAAGCAAGCGGTAAATTTGATAAGTGGTGGCAAGACTGATTATTGGCAGGCGAATGTGCGCGGGGTGGATTTAAACCATAACTATAATGCGAAGTGGGAAGAGCTTCATGATTTGGAAATTAAAAGCGGAATAACCGGCGCCTCAATGACAAGATACGGCGGAAAAATATATGAAAGTGAACCGGAAACAAAATCTGTGGTGAATTTTTGTAGGAATAATCCCGTGGAATATGCCATTGCTTTTCATAGCCAGGGCGAAGAAATTTACCATGGCTTTGACGGCAAAATACCAAAAAATTCAGAAAAAATCGCAAATTTACTTTCCGTTTCTTCGGGATATAAACTTTCCAATCCCGAGGGCTTGGCTGTTGGCGGAGGTTTTAAAGATTGGTTTATTTCAGAATTTAATAAACCTGCGTTTACCGTGGAAATTGGTTTGGGGAAAAATCCTCTGCCGATTTCCGATTTTGAAAATATATACAAAAAAATAGAAAAAATGCTTTTGATTGCGGCCTTGATTTAAAAAAACAATTTATTGAATATTCCGGGTTTATGTGTTAAAATTTTTGAGTGTATTGAGTGTATTTTAAAAAAAGGAATGGTAAACGACTTGGATATTAATGAAAAATATAACGTTTGGGTAAAAAATATTAAAAATGAAGAACTTTTAAAAGATCTTAATAGCATAGAAAGTAACGAAAAAGAAAAATATGAAAGGTTTTATAAGAATTTAGAGTTCGGTACGGCGGGGATTAGAGGAATAATGCGCTGCGGTGCAAACGGAATTAATATATACACAATCAGGCAGACGGCTCAGGGGCTTGCGAATTATCTTTTAAAATCGTGCCAACACCCGGTTGTGGTTATATCGTACGATTCAAGAAATAATTCCTATTTATTTGCCAAAGAAACCGCATCTGTTTTGGCTGCAAATAATGTAAAAGTATATATTTCAAGCTCGCTTCAGCCGACTCCTTTTTTGTCTTTTGCCGTAAGGTTTTTAAAAGCAGATGCCGGGGTTATGATTACAGCAAGTCATAATCCCGCGGAATACAACGGTTTTAAATGTTACGGCAGCGACGGTGCACAAATGGGCGAAGAAGACGCTTTAAAAGTGTATAATTGCATATTGCATGCAGATATATTTAAAGATGTAAAATATGCTTCGTTTAATTTAAGTTTAGAAAGCGGCCAAATAAAATTTATTGCCGAAGATGTTTATCAGGAATATATAAAATGTGTTCTTGCGCAAAGGATTAACAAAGATGTGGATATGTCGCAAATAAAAATTGTATATACTCCGCTTAGTGGTGCGGGCAAAAACTTTGTAAAGACTGTTTTTGAACTTTCTGGTGCAAAAAATTTAATTATTGTTCCCGAACAAGAAAAACCGGATGGCAATTTCAGCACTTGCCCAAAACCAAACCCGGAACTCAAAGAAGCTTTTAAATATGGCGAAATGTACGCTCAAAAAAATAATGCGGATATAATTATTGCAACAGATCCCGATGCCGACAGGCTTGGCGTTTGTGTAAAAAATGGCGGTGAATTTCGGCTTCTTACCGGTAACGAAATTGGTGTAATATTATTTAATTACATAATCAGCTGTAAAAAAGAAAAATTATCTTCGCAGTCGGTTTTAATAAAATCTTTGGTGAGTACACCGCTTGTAAATGAAATCGCCGAGAAGAATAATTGCAAAGTAAAAGAAGTTCTTACGGGATTTAAAAATATTGCTGCAGAGATACTTAAAATGGAAAAAAACAATAATTTAAGTGATTATCTTTTTGGTTTTGAAGAAAGTAACGGATATCTTTTGGGTACATATGCTAGGGATAAAGATGCCGTTTCTGCTGCGCTTTTAATTTGTGAAACAGCAGGATATTACAAAAGTATCGGCAAAGATTTTAACGATGTTTTAAATGAACTTGGAGAAAAATATGGATTTTTCAAAGAAGAAACGCTAAGCTTTGAGTTTAAAGGTTCCGAGGGAATTATTAAAATAAAAAATATAATGGACGACATAAGAAAAAATCCTGGCGGATTTTTTGGTGAATTTAATACGTTTGAGATAGAAGATTATTTAAATTCTACTGTGAATAATTTTGAAAATAATGAATTATCACAAGTAAAATTGCCAAAATCTAATATTTTGAAATATAAATTTAAAAATGGTAGCAGCGTTATAATAAGACCTTCAGGGACTGAACCAAAAATTAAATTTTATATATTAGTGCAAGAAAAAACAGAAAATGCAGCGCTTGATTTGTTAAAAAATATTAAATATAGTATACTTTACATAATAAAGAAATACGAAAAATAAGTTAAATAATTCTTGACATTATAATTATTTTAAAGTAAAATAGAAGTAAGTTAAATAAAGAAGGGAATTAATAAAAATTATGAAGTTAAAAAAATTAAGTAAAGCATTTTTAAGTTTATTTTTGGCATTTAATATGCTGATGCCGATGTCAAATGTCAATTTTTACAGTGGCAATGCATATGCAGCTGAGCCTTCTCAAAGTGCGGGGTTTTCTCCAAGTGGCGGGCCTCCTTCAAACAAAAGCTGGACTTCAACAATTGTTAGTGTTGCTTCAACAGTTGGTAGTTTTTTTGGAGGCTGTTTATCAAAGCTTTTGCAAGATGCGTTTGGTAATTTGGCTTTACGTTTAATTGAATCGACAGGTATTTTTGATTTTGATACATATTTTATTTTTTCAAGATATGGAGAAAATTTAGTCGAATCCGCAAAAGAGGGTAAAATTCACGACTGTGTCGAAAGAGATAAAGAAATAGATAATTTGTTGCAAGTTTTACTTAATGAAGATAAAGGTAACGCAATAATTACCGGTGCCGCAGGAGTTGGAAAAACGGCACTTATAGAAGGGTTGGCATATAGAATTGCCAAAGGAAATGTACCTGAATATTTTAAAAATAAAAAAATCATCAGAATTAATATGGTTGCGCTTATTGCAGGAGATACATATACAGGTTCCGAAAAAGCGATGGCGCGTATGAGGGCAATGCTTAAGGCTGCTGAATCAGATCCTGACGTTATACTTTTTATAGATGAATTTCATCAGATAGTAAATATGCACGCTGCCGAACTTTTTAAAACATACGTTGAAAGAAATAGAGTTAAGATGATTGCAGCAACGACAACCTCGGAATATGAATATATAAGAAACGATGAAGCTTTAGTCAGAAGATTTCAAGAAGTTATAGTTAATGAGCCATCAAAATATCAGATGATGAAAGTTTTGAATGGTTTAAAACCTGATATTGAAAAAAAATATAATATTAAAATAACCAACGATGCGATATCGGCAACTATTGAATATACCGACAGATATATGAGAAATAAAACTTTTCCCGATAAAGCACTTAACGTTATTTATAATGTTTCAAAAATAGCTTCTACAAATAATGAGCAAATTCAAAAAGACGGTAAAGCGATGCCAGTGCCTATCGTGACCAGGAATGATGTTATTTCTGCAATTTCCAGGGATGTTAGAATTCCTCTTGGTGAAATTACTCCAAAAGAGCAAGAATTTTTGGATTCTATGGAGCAAAGAGTGGAAAGTATTGTTGTTGGTCAGCATAAAGCAGTTAAAAAACTGTGCGGTGCTGTTAGAAATTCACGCTCGGGAGTTAGATATAGCGAAAGACCTAATTCTTCTTTGTTCTTTACCGGTACGTCCGGAGTAGGCAAGAGCAAATTGGCGCAAGTGGTAGGAAATGAAATAGACGGCCTTATTGAAGTCGATTTTTCGGACTATACCGAAATTGATGCCATGAAAAAATTGCTTAATTCTAAAATTTTCGGTTATAATGGTGGCTTGGCAGAAAAAATATCCAGAAAGCCTTATTCAGTAGTGCTTTTTGATAATTTAGAAAAAGCACACCCAAATACAATAAAAAGCGTTGTATCTATACTTAAAAAAGGCTATATTTTAGATGCAAAAGGTAACGAGGTCGATTTTAGAAATGCATTTATAGTTATTAATTCTAAAATAGGCGAAGAAGAAATGCTTAGTTGCGATTCTTGCACTCCTACCGATGAAGTTATAGAAAAAATTAACCAAAAAATTATAAATCATTTTGGAGAGGATTTCTTTGATAGCTTAGACGATGTAGTTGTATTTAATAAACTTGATAAAGACAGCATGTCAAAAATTACAGATGTAATATTGGATACTTTTGAAAACATCTTAAGCGATAAGAATATCAGAATTACGGTAACCAAAGAAGTAAGAGATTATATTTATAATATGCCTATTGATGATAAGCTTGGTTCTATAAGTTTTGATAAATTTTTAAGTAAAAACATATTTGGAGTTCTAAATAAAGCAATGATAAATAAAAAAATAAAAGAAAACAGCTCAGTGAGTTACGTGCTTAATAATGGAAAAATAGAGTTAAAAGTAGAATAAAAATTTAGTAAGTAGGTTTTTAACCTACTTGCTTTTTGCTTATTGAAAAAATATAATAAGTATAGTAAAAATTTGGTATAAATGGTGGATTGTTTTATGGTATTAAAAATTTTGGCACCTGCAAAAATTAATTTGGCGCTGGAGATTTTTGAAAAAGTAAAAAACAGTAGTTATCACAATGTAGATATGATATTGCAAAGCGTTAGTTTGTTTGATGTGGTGGAACTGAGCACATGCGAAACTGACGAAATTTTGGTTGAAAGCGATAAAGATTTAAATTGCTCTGCAAAAAACAATATTTGCTATAAGGTTGCAAAAAAGTTTTTTGATTATACAGGTATAAAAAACTATGGCATAAAAATCCGTATAAAAAAATCAATACCAATAAGTGCGGGTTTGGCGGGGGGCAGTAGCGACGGAGCAGCTGTGCTTGTTGGGATGAATGAGATTTTTAAAGCCGGCTTATCGCAAACCGAGCTTTGCAAAATTGGTGGTAAAGTTGGTGCGGATATTCCATTTTGTATTGTTGGCGGAACAGCCAGAGCAAAAGGCATCGGAACGGAAATTTGCAAAATAGAAAGTAAAGTGGATTTTTACGTGGTGATTGTTAATCCGGATATTTCGGTTTCCACGGCGCTTGCGTATGAAAAAATAGACAGCTTTAAAATTTTGGATTTTTTTGATGTAAACAAATTAGAAAATAGCATAAAATCAAGCGATGCAGAAGAAATAAGCAAAAATTTGTTTAACCGATTTGAAAAGATTATAGATGAGGAAAAAACCGAAAAAATAAAAAAATTATTAAAAGAAAACGGCAGTATTTCTTCTCTTATGAGCGGCAGTGGCCCAAGCGTTTACGGGATTTTTAAAGATAAAACCAAAGCGGAAATTTGCTTTGAAAATATAAAAAAAATATACCCTAAGACTTTTTTATGTAATTTTATTTCTCACGGCGCAAAAATTTTATAAAAAATTTATGCCCTTTTGCAAATTATATTTTCGCAAAAAGGCATTTTTGATTTTTTAATTATTATTTGCAGTTTTTACTTCTGTTTTCGTAGTTGCTGTTTTGGGCTTGGTTAGAAGAGTTGGTTGTGCTTTTGTAGTTTGTGGAATTTTTGCTGTTTGTTGAATTTTTTGTGTTGGTTGAATTTGTTTGGTTTGTGTTGTTTTTCATTTTTTTCACCTCCCATGTTTGTATTGTTTACTTCTTAAAGTTTATTTATACTATAAAAATATGGAAATTTTCATAAAACCTGGCTCTCATTTGTCTTTAAATCGGTAGCTATTTAAAATTTAATATGCTATAATAAAAATATTATTAAAATAGAAAAGGGGATTTTAGTTTATGGATAAAAATAAAAAATTTTACGTTACCACGCCGATATATTATCCTTCGGGTATTCCGCATGTAGGTACAAGTTACACAACAATTGTGGCGGACGTTGTTGCAAGGTTTAAACGTTTGCAAGGTTACGACGTTATGTTTACAACTGGCACAGACGAACATGGCCAAAAAATTGAAGAAAAAGCAAAAAAAGAGGGTAAAACTCCAAAAAAGTATGTTGATGACATAGTAGAAAAATATAAATCTTTGTGGAGCTTACTTAATATTTCATACGATAAATTTATTAGAACTACAGATAAACCTCACGAAGAAGCAGTTAAAAAAATTTTTAACGAATTATACGATAAAGGTGAAATATACAAAAGCACATATAAAGGCTGGTATTGTACGCCATGTGAAGCGTTTTTTACCGATACTCAGTTAAAAGACGGCAAGTGCCCCGATTGCGGCAGAGAGGTTAATTGGGCAGAGGAAGAAGCATATTTCTTTAAACTTTCAAAATACGGTGATAAACTGCTTGACTATTATAAAAAGCACCCAAGATTTATTTGCCCGGAAGGCAGAAAAAACGAGATGATCCAGTTTATAAAAGATGGTCTTGACGATTTGTGTGTCAGCAGAACAAGTTTTAAATGGGGAATACCCGTTGATTTTGATAAAAATCACGTTGTTTATGTTTGGCTTGATGCGCTAACGAACTATATTACTTCTCAGGGCTATGGTTCAAAAGATGACAGCAACTATAAAAAGTATTGGCCTGCAAATATTCATTTTGTGGGCAAAGAAATAGTTAGATTTCATGTTATTATTTGGCCGGCGATTCTTATGGCGCTTGGTTTGCCGCTGCCTGAACAAGTTTATGGTCATGGCTAGATTTTATTTGGTGACGGAAGCAGAATGGCTAAGTCAAAAGGGAA
>JAFRJS010000088.1 GCA_017432165.1 Clostridia bacterium
AAAATTGCAAAACAAGCAAAAGCGAGGGATTCTAAAAATCTGAAAAAACCTTAACTTGATAGTACTGATAAACAACAAAAAAACTTAATATCAACAATAATTAATATACTTAAAAGTAAAAAAAATACGTGAAAAACAATTAAAAAATTTAAAAATTAGTGAGTTGTATCCCACATTCAAAAAAAAGTGATAAAAAAAGAATAAAAATTTAGAAAATTTATTCTTGTGCTTGTTCTAATTTAACAAGTCTTGTAACATATCCAGCAATCTTATTTCTTAAATGTTTAGTGCTTACGGTCGAATACTCAGAAACTAATTTTTTGTTTTCTTCAAAATCAGTAGTAAAAACACCTTTGTGAGTTTCTATAAGTTCTCTTGCTAAACGTTTAACAAATGAAGTTCTAATATTACCCATCAACATTCCTCCTCAATATTTCATTCTGCTCATTCTTATTTAATATAGTTAGCATGTCAACGATTTGATTAATTATATCTGTATCAATATCGTTTTCCTCAGATAACTTCTCAACTTTTGCATGTATTGCATCTTCCCTGCTTTTATCATAAATTGGTAAACCCAAATAATCCTTTGCAAGAGCAACATCCTTTGCAATTGAAGTTCTTTGGCAAATTAAATCAA
This sequence comes from Clostridia bacterium, assembly GCA_017432165.1. Lineage (GTDB taxonomy): Bacteria > Bacillota > Clostridia > Oscillospirales > Acutalibacteraceae > UMGS1491. Next base: position 641 of record JAFRJS010000088.1, read on the forward strand.
ATAACTCATTATCAATCTCATCAATGCGATTTCTAGATTCTTTTAAAAGATTTTCAGCATCTTCTTTACTATTAAAAGATTTTACCTCATTTTCATTAGTCAAAAAATCACCAAAATTTGATAATAATGATAATAATATAAATTATAATAATCATAGTATATAAACTATGTCATAAATAACCATATAGGCTATGTCAATTTGTTAGTTGGAATTTTATTTTTTTCATCCAGCCATTTTTTCTGTTGTAGATTTGATTAAATACACCTTGTTCTGTTCTGTATCTTTTTTTCTCGGCTTTTGGTAGTGTTGCATGAAAGTATTTTTCTGAATCATTATTAGTTCTAGTTAGTTTTCCTTTAAATTCTTTTTTAATGAACCATATGTATTTTTTATATTCTGGGAAAAAATCGTTTTTTAAAAATTTTTGTAGAATTTCAGGAAAGTTATTATATTCTTGTTTTAATAGATTTATATAGTTTGTTGCTTTATTGTATGTTTGTTGGTTGAATAATTCGAATATTAATTGTTTGTATATGTTTATTTCTGATTTTATTTTGTCTATTTCGTTTTCAACTATTTCGTCTAATTTGTTTTTTGCGATTTTTTCATTTTCTTTTATTTGGTCGATTCTGATTTCTAAATCTTTTTGTTTTAAATATTTTTTTATTCGTTCATTAACTGCTAAATGCAGGTGGTATGTGCAATGTTGATGTTTAAATCCTAATTTTTTCATTATTGAGTCATATCCTGGTTTTAAATCTGTTACTATTGCTTTTCTGTCTTTGTGTTTTACTGATTTGTTGATGAATTCATATGTTGTATTTTGGTCTTCATTTGGAGCCAATAGTTCTGCAACGGGCAGATTATTGACTAAATCAAATAATAAGTGCCTATAATGGAAACCATCATCCAATGGTTCCCATTGCACATCATAACCATAAAATCCAGAAGGTTTTATGTCTTTATTTAAGTAATAAAGTTCATTTGTTACTATTTGGGCTTTTCTAACGGTTTCGTGAGATATTTTTGTTCCGCAAAAAATTTGATATAATTCTTTTAATTTACGGAACGGATACCAGCTTATTTCACGAACTTTTATTGATCTTTCTTTTGTTTCATTAGAAAAATTACAATAATTTTCATATTGACCAGTGAATTCTGTTTGAGAATATTTACCACATTCAGGACAATAATATCTTTGTACTTTAGCTGTATAATGTTCACCATTCTCTTTTATCAAATTACGGACATTATGGCCATGTTTTGTAACTTTATACGAATAACAATGTTTACAAAATGGATCAGAATAAGAAATTACACCATTTTCATCCATATCAAAGGAAATATCAGTTGGTTTATCACGTTTGACCTCATAAAAAGAATCCATAAGTTCTAATTGAATAGAAGAATCTTCAATTTCACCCTTAGGCTCACGTTTAACATTATTCTTAAATCCAACATCAAATTTATATTGGATGAACTTCATATTATTAATTGGAGATGTTTTTTTCGCTTTATACATAATATTATATAAGCATCTCCATTAATATAAATTTTATGATTTTTATTTTAAAATTCACAGACGTACAAAAAAAATATAAAGGGTTACAAAAAAATTAACCAATAATAAATTAAACCGATGATAAAAACCTAATCAAAAAGAATAAATAACGAATTTTATAAAAAATAAAAATATTAAAAAGGGGGTAATTTATATATTTTTCGGAAAAATTTTCGAAAATTCGATAAAATTAAAATTTTTTCGCAAGAAAAACAAAAAATCAAATTACCAACTAACAAATTGACATAAACTGAGAAATTCATAATTTAAATCCAGTTCCAATAAATTGAACAACATCTCTTCCAGTATCATCCACAACATCTACATTAATTATAGATGAACTTCTACCATTTTTCTTACAAAAAGCGTTAGCTATTAATTTTTCTCCTTTTGGAGCACTTAAATAAATTACACTAACTTGTTGAGAAACAGTTGGGGAATGCAGCTGATTTGAAAGAACTGCAAAAGAAAAATCTGCTAGGGTAAACATTACTCCACCCATAACTCCCCCAACAGCATTTTTATGCCCATCAATTAATTCCAAACTG